>NZ_JBMOJE010000128.1:0-12930 GCF_049316945.1 Propionivibrio sp.
TGGTGTGAAAAGTGCCAAACCAATTGGGTCCTAACAGAAGAAATCTGAAGTTGCAGAATCATGGCTTGAGCATGGTTACAGGCTGCGGTCATGGCGGGGTGTTGACCCTGCTTGATTACGCCCGCCAGACCTTCACCGGAGGCGAACGTATCCATGCGACCTATGGCGGGCTGCACCTTTCACCCCTGGAAGATTGGGACAACCAGCGCGACCAGATCGTCAACGCTCTGGGTCGTTATGGAATTACTAAAATGGCATGCAATCACTGCACCGGGCGCATGGCCGTCGAAAAAATGCTGGAAAGTGGCTTGCCAGTACAACGGGGAACAGCCCGGAACGGCTCACAGACAGATTTGTTCCTTGGCAACGGAGACGCACTGGAACTGGGATGAAAGTGCCCAACATCACACCTCGCGGCCCCCTCTTCCACCCTGGTACCCCGCAATCTGTTGATGGTCTGGGTATGGTGAATGATCGTTGGCTGAAAACAAAGGATTTATGTCAATTTCAACAGTGGTCTGTTATTGGCAGGCTTAGTAGTATGGTGTTTTAAATCACACTGGTCTTGCGCCAGTCAGGAGCCTGTCTCACATGAAAGCCTTTCAGGAATACTACCCGGAAAACCTTGCCCACTGCTACGGCTGCGGCTGCCAGAACGAACACGGGCATCAAATAAAGACCTATTGGGACGGCGAAGAGACCGTTACACGTTACCTTCCGGAATCATTTTATACGGCCATTCCGGGGTACGTTTACGGGGGGCTGCTGGCATCACTGATCGACTGTCACAGCACGGGGACGGCCGCGGCAGCGATGTATCGTGCCGAGGGGCGCGAGATGGATACTCTGCCTGCTTTCCGGTTTGTCACCGGATCGTTGCAGGTCAGTTACCTTAAAGCGACGCCCATCGGCAAAGAAATCGAAATCCGCGGACGCGTGCGTGAAATAAAAGGCCGCAAGGTGATTGTCGACTCAACGGTATTCGTCGATGGCGTTGCTACGGCTCGCGGCGAGGTTGTATCCATTCAGATGCCCGAGAATTTTGGCGCCTGAGTGTCGGAAACGATGCTCCCGTCCACCAACTCGATGATCCTATCGCAGCGTGCCGCCAATCGCGCATCATGGGTGACGATCAGGAAGGTTGTCTGGTCGCTGGCGCTGACCTCGCGCATCAGGGCAAAGACGCTGTCGGCCGACTTGGTGTCGAGATTGCCCGTCGGCTCATCGGCGAGTACCAGTGACGGACGCATGGTCAGCGCGCGGGCAATGGCGACGCGCTGCTGCTGGCCTCCGGACATCTGGTTGGCCTTGTTGTTGCGCTGAGGGCTCAGTCCAACCTGTTCGAGCAGCATTGTAGCCCGCTCGCGCATCTCGTCATCTGGCCGGCCGCGCTCGACGAGCAGCGGCATCATCACGTTTTCCAGCGCGGTGAAGGCCGGGATCAGGTGGTGATGCTGGAAAACGAAGCCGATACGGCGTCCACGCAGGCGGGTGAGTGCGCTGTCGTCGAGGCGGCCAGTGGCCTCGCCGTCGATCAGAAGCTGGCCCTGGCTGGGCCGGTCGAGTAAGCCAATCAGGTTGAGCAGCGTGCTTTTGCCGGAGCCGGAGGGGCCGATCAGCGCGGCGAATTCACCGCGCTGCAACTGCAGACTGATGCCGTGCAGAACCTCGACTTCCACTGCCGAACCGGTGCCATAGGATTTGTGGATGTTATCCAGTTGTAGAACCGGGATTAAGGACTCAGCCACGGATGGCTTCCACCGGGTCGAGGCGTGCGGCGCGGCGGGCCGGAATCAGTGCCGCCAGAATGCCGACCAGGCTGGCGCCGGCGGCGGCGATGGCGAACAATTCGGGTTCGACGGTGATCATGAACATCGGCGTCCCATCAGGATTGACCGCCAGTGCCCGCCAGAGTGCCAGAAACAACCAGGCCAGCGCCGAGCCGATCAGCGAACCGAGCAGCCCGACAATGCCGCCCTGAAGCAGGAAAATACGCAGCATCTGGCCCCTGGTTGCACCCATCGCGCGCAGAATGCCGATCTCTTTTGAGCGCTGGACGACCGATACCACCAGCACGCTGGCAATGCCGAATGCAACCGACAGGCCGACGAAGAAACGGATGACATTGCTGGAAATCCGTTGCGAGGTCAGCGCCGAAAAGAACTGGGCGTTGGTCTTTATCCAGCTATCGACCTGCAGGCCGGTTTCGCCGGCGATTTTCAAGGCGACGGCTTCGGCGGCATAAATATCATGCAGGCTCAGGTCGATGCTCGACACGCCGCCCACCAGGTCGAGCAGCGTCTGCGCGCTGCGCAGACCGACATAAACGTTACGCCCATTGACGCCCTTGTTGCCGAGGTCGAAGAGGCCGGTGATGGTCAGCGTGTCGTTGATGTCATTTCCGGTGTTGATGCGCACCTTGTCGCCGACCCCCGCACCGAGATCCTTGGCCAGTTCGATGCCCAGCACCGCCTCGCCGGAATTCAGGCGCAGTTGGCCGGAAACGATTTTTTCGTCGAGGGCGATGATCTGGATGTAGTGCTCGGGCTCGATGCCGATCAGCGTCACCGATTTGTTGGCATCGCCGCGTACCGCGAAGGCCGGGCCGGAGGCCACGGGGGAAACCGCAGCAATTTCGGGCATTCGCACCAGGCGGTTGCGAACCTGCTGCCACTGGTCGATCGAGCGTAGCCGCTGCGCCTGTTTCTGGAGCAGCGGGCCGAACGCTGAATCGCGCAATTGGCGGGCCACTTCCTCCTGCGGCAGAACAACGATGTGCGATTGTGAACTCAAGGTGCGCCGGATCAGATTGGACTGCAGGCCGGAAAGCAGCGCCGACATGAAAACGATGACCGATACACCGACGCCGACGCCGACAATGATCAGCAGACTCTGCGCCCGCCCTTCACGCAGGAAACGGGTCGCGGCGATCCACTCGAAGGGCAGCCAGGGATGCATGCAGGGATCGTTACCGTAAAAGTCGCGGGAGCGACTCTCGAACCTCCCCTCGCCCTCTGGGAGAGGGGTCGGGGGTGAGGGAAACGGCCATGGCTTTCATAAATTGTGGGCGCCTTGCAAAGCCATGTCCGTTAGCCGAATGTTCTCAGCCGGCAACGGCGCGAACGCGGTTGCCTTCGCGAACCGATAAAGCACTCGCCGGTATGAGTTGTTCGCCGGCATCGATCCCCTTGAGGATTTCCACCTTGCCATCACTGCGCACGCCGAGCAAGACATCCTGGCGTTGGGCGCGGCCGTCGCGGACAACGAAAACCCAGGGCTTCGCACTGCCGGCATCGCGTATGGCCTCGCCCGCAACAACCACCGCGTCGGCGCGCCGGGCGGTTTCGATATCGATGGAGATGGTCATTTCCTGGCGCAGAAAGTCAGGCGGTTCGGGCACCCGCAAGCGAATTTCGACCGAGCCACGCAACGGGTCGACAGCCGGGCTGATGAAGTTGATTTCAGCGGGAAAACGATCGCCGGGATAGGCATCGGCCGAGGCCAGCGCTTTCTGGCCAAGGCTGAGCAGCCGGAGATTTTTTTCGTCGATCTGGGCGATCAGTTCGGTATCGCCGGCCGGGGAAATGGTCATCAGCACCTTGCCCGGCTGTGCCGTGTCGCCGGGTTCGACGCTGCGGGTCAGCACGGTGCCGCTGACCGGCGCGGCGATTGTGGCGTAGGCCAGGCGAGTTTGCGCCAACTCCAGACCCGCGCGGGACTGCACGACGGCCACTTGCGCCAGGCGGAAATCGCTGCCGCCAGCCTGGTTGCTGCGCGCCTGCAACTGTGCGGCTTGCCATTGGCTTTCGGTGAAGTCCAGATTGCGTTGTGCATCGTCAAGCTGGGTTTTGCTGTAGAAACCGCGAGCGACCAGCTCGCGGCTACGCTCGAAATGTTGCCTGGCCTGGACTCTGTTGGCTTCCGCCTGGCGCTGTGATTGCAGCGCCAGTGGCAGCGCAAGCTGTTTCATTTGTGCCAGACGAGTCTCGCTCTGGGCAAGGGCCGCGCTGGATTGGGCAACACCGGCACTCAACTCGGCCGGGTCGAGCTGGATCAGCAATTGTCCGGCATCAACCTTATGTCCCTCGCGCACCGGAATCTGTGTCACCCGGCCGGTAATCTGGCTGGTCAACTCCACGCGTTGCGGTGAGCGAACCTTGCCGCTGGCGACAACGGATTGAGTCAATTCACCTTGAGTCGCTGTTAATACGACGAGCTTTTCGCCGAGCAGGCGAGGGATGCCGACTAGCGCAATCAAAGCGATGATGACAAAGGCAGCCAGGGTGAGGCGGGGCCGGGAGGCGAATAGGCTGGGTAGTTTCAGGTGAAATGGCATGCGGTTTATGGTGATATCCACAAGGAGCAGAAAATTATTATAAGCAGCGACTGATGTTAACGGGTCGGGAGCATGATGGCAACGTATAGCTAAACGCTAATATAACGACTGCCTGCGCATTCGCCTTTGGTCTTGGCTGCTACTTTGTTCCGAGCAGCCCTTCTAGCCATGGGTCTGCTGCTTGCGGCCCTGCTGCCAACCAGCGGGATGTTTATTTCGTGGATCGGTTGGTGTCATCGCTGGAAGCCGCTCTGATCGGTGATCTGCAAGCAATATTGGCTGACAGCCAATCAATACGCCATTGTGCGGGCATGCACCCTGTAGAACGCCAATGCATGCGGTGTGCAGCCATGATGTAAAAAATCACAGGGGATAGTTTGGGTATTTTCCGGCGTGTTCGGTGATAGTTTTCCGATTCTGACTGGTGACGGCGATTTGTATGAGGTTTCCTTGGAGTCGATTAAAGGAGCCGTACGGATGGCTGGCCGCATCGCGGCGAACAGCACCGGGACGTCGCAACTTGGTCTCCATGCAATACCCGACTATTGCATCACTTGTATGGCCTTACGCTGCGCCATTCTTGTCGCTGCCAATGATCAGGTGGCCTTCGGTCAGGTAAGTGTGCGGGGGGATTTCCAGGTTGGTCGGAGCTGGCTTGTTCTTGAATACGCGGCCGGCAAAATCGAAGGTCGACCCGTGGCAGGGGCAGAGGAAGCCGCCGGGCCAATCCTTGCCCAGCGTCGGGTCGCCGACGTTGAAA
The DNA here is from genome assembly GCF_049316945.1 of Propionivibrio sp. Lineage (GTDB taxonomy): Bacteria > Pseudomonadota > Gammaproteobacteria > Burkholderiales > Rhodocyclaceae > Propionivibrio. Next base: position 5,097 of record NZ_JBMOJE010000128.1, read on the forward strand.
GCCTTCGATGGCGAGCAACCGAGGTGAGTACAGATGCCGATCGCGACAAAATATTCCGGCTTCTGCGAACGATGTTCGTTGGTCGCATAGTCCGGCTGTTGCAGTACGGCGGAGGTTGGATCGGCCAGCTCCGGTTCGGTTTTTTTCAGGGTCGCCAGCATTTCCGGTGTGCGGTGCAGAATCCATACCGGCTTGCCGCGCCATTCGACAACCATCATTTCGCCCGGTGCGAGCTTGTCGATATCCACTTCTACCGGAGCGCCTGCCGCCTTGGCTCGCTCGGAAGGCAGCAAGCTGCTGATGAAAGGGGTGATGGCAGTCAGCGCCATAGCACCGCCTAATCCTGCAGTCGCTATCAGCCACTGGCGGCGGGCAGGGCTGTCGGTGACGGCGAATGATTCAGCTTGGCAGGTGCAGTTTTTCATCGTGATTTCCTCGGTAAGCGGGACAGCCTGGAGCATTGCTCATGGATTTATTTTTGATACGTTGCCGGTCGTCAATTCGGAGAAATTTGGCTACGAATCAAGCGGCATTCCTGTTCAGGCCTGGCTGGCACATCCGCCCTGATGGCGATGGCCTTGTCCGCCACAACCGCCGTGCTCATGGCCCTCGCCGTGACAGCATTCATGCTCGGCTTTGTCGTGGCCATGGCCACCGCCACCGCAGCATTCGTGATCCGGATTTTCGTGGCCATGGCCGCCACAGCCCTTGTCATCTGCCTTGTGTTGATGGCCGCCGCAACCTTGCCCGCGTGCCACGGCGACGGCTTCAAGCTCGCCTCGTTCGAACTGGGCAATGGCTTCAGTTACGCCGGTAGCCGTAGTGCCATAGACATCAATGCCGCGGTCGATCAGGTTGCGCAAGGTCATGCGGTTGATGCTGCCGCAGAGTACGGCGTCAATTGGGGTGTTTTCCTGACCGCTGTCTTCGTGTACCGGAATCAAGGTGTGCAGGCGGCTCTCGGTATCAAAGATGACGAAATATTTCGCCTGCGGGAAGTGCGGCTCGAAGGTCGATTCAAGGCCGTTTGCTTCACTGCTGGGGATACAGAGTTTCATGGGGTTTCCTCTTTTGGTAAGGGTGGTTGAATTTCATTCGTTGCGGCAAGGCGCTCGATGCTTTCGCCGGCAGTGGCGATGCGCAGTGCCATCCCGCCAAGAAGCGCGGTGGCTACTTTCTTGTGTGCGCGAGCAATGATGTTGCCGAAGGTCTGGCGGGAAACGCCCATTCTGGCGGCGGCATCGGCCTGGTAGAGGTCTTCGATGTCGGCCAGCCGCAAGGCTTCTACCTCGTCGAGTTCCAGTTCGATTTCTTCCAGATAGCGCATGGGAATGCCTTGCGGCTTGAAGTAGACCGCCGTCACGTCACAGGCCACCTTGCGGCATATCATCGGTCTAGCCATTACAACTCCTGATCAATTTTCGTGGCAAGTTGTAATGTGGCATATGCCAGTAATAAAAGCCAGCCCTCTCTTTTTTTTGGCGAGTATTTTCCCCAGTGCTCACCTGTGCGTGAAGCTGTGCTGGTTAGTGGGTCAGGTTGCGGCGTAGTGGGCCAGGCCAAAGAGATAATGACCTAGTAGTCAGTCACCGTGAAACTGATGGATAGCCGTCATTCCGGCGAAGGCCGGAATCTGAGCAAAGGAAATGCAGAGCCAGTGGTGCACTACTGGATTCCGGGTCAAGCCCGGAATGACGGGAATCAATCGGTTAGCGGTAGAGCAAATTCACCCTGGATAATGGTCAAGCCGATGGTTTGGCAAGCGAAGAGTCGTATTGACTAACGCGCTCAGAAATACATGCCTCGCATCATCTGGGCAAAGGCGATCTGATCTGCCGATGGGGGTTGCGGCTCAACAGGTTCTTTGCTCTTCCTGGCGGCACTTGAGTCGGGGAACATGCGGAAGCTGGTGTTCATGATGATTTGCGCCACCTTGGGCATCAGTGAATGCAGCAGGGCGCCAAAGATGCCCATCCGGGTGGCTATGCGCACGGGCTTGTGAACGATGGCCTCGACCACGAGGTCGGCGGCTTCTTCCGGGGTGAGTGTCGGCACCTGCTCATAGAGCTTGGTCGGCGAGATCATCGGGGTTTTTACGAGCGGCATGTTGATCGTCGTGAACTCGATGTGCCGGTCGGCAAACTCTGAAGCCGCACAACGCGTCCAGGCATCCATGGCGGCCTTGGAGGCAACATAAGCCGAGAAACGCGGTGCATTGGTCAGCACACCGATCGATGAAATGTTGACCACATGCCCTTTTTTCTTCTTCAACATTCCGGGAAGCAAGCCCATGGTCAGGCGAAGCGCACCAAAGTAATTGAGCTCCATGGTGCGTTCGAAGTCGTGGAAACGATCAAACGAGTTTTCTATGCCGCGACGGATGGAACGTCCGGCATTGTTGACCAGAATATCGACGCCGCCCTGCTGCTCGTTGATGATCTTGACGAAAGCGTCGCATTGTTCTTTCGAGGCGAGGTCGACAACGTGGGTGATCAACTTCAGTCCGGCCGCTTCGAATTCAAGGCGTGTTTCTTCCAGTTGTTCGGCGTCGCGCGCAATGGTCACGGCGATGGCGCCGGCCTCGGCAATCTTGCGGATGGTGGCTTTTCCGATGCCCGACGAGCCGCCGGTGACCAGCACAACCTTGCCTTCAACCTGGCCGCGCAAGGTTAGATCAATGAACAGATCCGGATCAAGGTGGCGTTCCCAGTAGTCCCACAGGCGCCAGGCATAGGTGTCGAGTGGCGGCACGGCAATGTCGGTGCCTTTGAGTGCGCGCTGGGTTTCGCGGCAATCAAAACGGGTCGGGTAATTGACGAACTCGAAAATGCTGTCGGGGAGGCCGAGATCCTTCATCACCGCGTTGCGGATACGGCGAATCGGCGTCAGTGCAAACAGCGCCTTGCGTATGTGGCGTGGAATGAAACCAAAGATCGCGGCATTGATGCGCATGGTCATTTGCGGTGCGTGGGCAGCGCGGGCAAAGCTGTTGAGCAGGTCGCCGACACGCATCGGACTCGGGTCGGTCAGATGGAAGCACTTGCCGTCCTCATTCTTCAAGTGTGCGATGTGGTCCATCGCGGCTACGACGAAATCGACCGGAACGACATTGATACGCCCGCCTTCGATACCGATGGTCGGCATCCAGCTCGGCAGCAGCTTGCGCATCTTCTGGATCAGCTTGAAAAAGTAGTACGGGCCGTCGATCTTGTCCATCTCGCCCGTGCGCGAGTCGCCGACGACAATGCCGGGACGGAAGATGCGCCAAGGGACCTTGCACTCTTTGCGCACAATGGCTTCGGAATCATGTTTGGTGCGGAAGTAGGGGTTTTCGAGGTTTTCGGCTTCCTCGAACATGTCCTCGCGGAAAAGCCCATCAAACAGCCCCGCCGAGGCAATCGAGCTGACCAGGTGAAAATGCTTTACCGCAATGGCTTCGGCCAGGCAGACCGTGTTGCGTGTTCCGTCGACGTTGGCATGTTGTTGATCCTCCGCGCTGGCCTTGAGGTCATAAATCGCGGCGAGGTGAAAGAAGTGCGTGATCTTGCCCTTCATCTGGCGAATTTCCGTCCTGGATACACCAAGATTAGGCTGGGTGAGATCGCCGACGATGGGGATAGCGCGGGTTTCGTCGACACCCCAGGACCCACGGAATTCACTGATGCGTGGCAGTTCAACACTGCGTACGAGGAAATAAACCACGCTGCCGGGTCGTGCGAGGAGTTTGGCAACGAGCCGTTTGCCGATAAATCCGGTGGCACCGGTCACAAAATAGTTCATCAACTTCTCCTCGGTTGCGTGCGTTCATAGCATTGATTTTAGAATGTTATGCCTAGCCTATTAGTATGCCCCCTCTATTTATTGTCTCTACAATGGCATTAAGGGGCAAGGAATAATACTTGCCGACCTTTCTTATGGCTTACGTAAAGGAGATCGAAATGGGCAAGAAACTAAAAGCACTGGCAGGTGGTTTGACCGAAAACCAACTTGCTCTCACGGTTAAAGATTCAGCACAACAAATCTGGCTGGCAGGGCTTGGCGCTTTTGCCAAGGCGCAGGAAGAGGGCGGCAAGGTGTTTGATGCGCTGGTTCGTGAAGGTGAGGCCATTCAGGCACGGACGCGCAAGATGACTGATGAGAAGATTGCTGTCGTGGCCGGAAAAGCCGCCGGAACGTGGGATCGGCTTGAGCAGGTGTTTGAAGACCGCGTCGCACGTTCGCTTGGCAGTCTCGGTGTGCCGAGCAAAAAGGATATAGACAAACTTTCCAAGCGCGTTGTCGAGTTGACGGCGGTTGTCCAGGGGTTGGCGGAAGCCAAGGCGGTGTCGAAGCCTGTAGCCAAACCGGCAGTCAAGGCCGTTGCGAAACCCGCTGCCAAGCCGGTAGCTAAGCCGGTAGCTAAACCTGCGGTCAAGAAGCCCGTTGCCAAGCCGGTTGTGGCGGCTGTCACGCCGGCGGATGTACTGAAGAATATTGCGGGTGCAAGTAACTAGTAGTCAGTCACTGTGAATCTGATGGGTAGCCGTCATTCCGGGTCAAGCCCGGAATGACGGTAAATAAAGAGGTTAGCGAGAGAAGAGATTTACCCTGTCATTGCGGGAGAGGATAGATGGCCGCCGGAGCATTACGTTCGAAGGTCGGTTTGGCGCTAGCTGGCGGTGGCCCGGTCGGCGGGATCTATGAGGTTGGTGCTATGGCTGCACTCTCTGAAGCGCTTGAGGGGGCGGATTTCAATGAGTTTGATTATTACGTGGGGGTCAGTTCGGGTGGTTTTATCGCCGCCGCCTTGGTCAATGGTTTAAGGCCGGAAACCTTGGCTCGCATGTTGGTTGAGAACGACACTGATGAGGTATTCGATGCGGAGATGCTTTTGCGCCCTGCTTTTGGCGAGTACTTTAAGCGTGTGCTCTCATTGCCTCCCCTGTTTTGGTCATCTTTCCGGCATTATCTTTCCGATCCATGGCATCTCGGTCTGTTCGAGTCATTTCAGCGTCTGAGTTACGCGCTTCCCGCGGGTGTTTTTGATAATGCCGGTATTGATGAGTTGCTGCGAAAATTGTTTTCGACCGCAGGGCGAAGCAATGATTTTCGTCAACTAAAGCACAAGCTCTTTCTTGTTGCGACCGATCTTGACTCGGGCGAGTCTGTGGCTTTTGGCGGGGCCGGCCACGATGATGTGCCGATCTCACTGGCCGTCCAGGCCAGCGCCGCTTTGCCCGGATTGTTTCCACCAGTAAAGATTGGTGGTCATTATTTCGTCGATGGCGCCTTGATCAAGACGCTGCACGCTTCTGTAGCCTTGCGTGAGGGGGCCGATCTGGTGATTTGCATCAACCCGCTGGTGCCTTTCGATTCCGAACTGGCGGCCAGGCACCTGCATCGGGATCATGGTGTGCGCACACCGGTGCATCTGGTGGATGGAGGTCTGCCGGTCGTTTTGTCGCAAACCTTCCGTGCCATCATCCACTCCCGCATGCGAACCGGAATGGATCGTTACCGGCATGACTACGAAGGTTCGGATGTCGTGCTGTTTGAGCCGGCGCGAGACGATGCGGATATGTTTTTTACCAATGTTTTCAGCTACCGCAGTCGTATCCGCTTGTGCGAGCATGCCTACCAGCGCACGCGCACCGATCTCTACCGGCGTCGCCACGAACTCAAACCGATCTTCGCGCGCCATGGTATTCACCTTGATATTTCAATCCTTCGTGATCACAGCCGTTCGCTGCTGTCCGATAAGTGCTGCCCGGATCTTGTTTCGACCGCAGCGGCACTTGAATCTTCGCTGAATGATCTCGAATGCTGGCTGGCCGCCAACGCATGATTTCTTGCGTCGCAGCACTTTCTGCTTGCCATTTTGATTGGATAGGTTGCGCCTGAGCTTGCTATCATGCGAGCAGGTCTTTTGTTCGGAGTACCTGCGATGACATCCCGGGAACGTATCGCCAGCGTTGATACGGCATGGTTGCGCATGGATCGGCCAGCCAATTTGATGCAGATCATTGGCGTGATGATTTTTGAGGGACGCCTGGATCCGGAGCGCTTCAAGCGTACCGTCAGCAAGCGGATGCTGTTGCGTTATCCACGTTTCCGTCAAATCGCCGAACAGAATTCTGATGGAGCCTGGTGGGTCGACGACGAGAACTTCGACATCGACGCGCACATTCGGCAGTCGCTTCTTCCATCCCCCTGCGGCAAGCTTGAACTGGAAAAGTTTGTCGCCAAGATGGCCAGCGAGCCACTCAACCCTTCTCGGCCACGCTGGGAATATCAACTCGTTGAAACTGCCGATGGTAACTCTGCCGTAGTCGTTCGCATCCATCACGCCATTGCTGACGGTATCGCGCTCGTCGGTGTGCTCAATTCATTGACGGATGACAAACCCGATGCTCCAGAACAAGGCGGGCTGGAACTGCCTTCAGGCAGTGATCCTGGAGCCGAAAAAGAGAGCGAAGCGGAAAACTTCTTCTGGACCAGCATTGCCGAGCCGGTTACCGACCTGCTACTCGCTTCGATCCATGTTGGCGGCAAGCTGTGGGGGCAATACCAGGGACTGCGTAACGATCCGGGTACACTCCTTGACTATGCCAGCGTTGCTGGCGCGATTGCCGCTGAGGTTGGCAAACTGGCGATGATGCCCAACGATAGTACGACACGCTTCAAGGGCAAGCCTGGCACCGTCAAGCGCGTGGCGTGGTCCGAACCGATTCCTCTGCCTCAGGTCAAGGCTGTTGGCCGGGTTCTTGGCTGTTCGGTCAACGACATGCTGCTTTCCGCAGTGGCTGGTGCATTACGTGGCTATCTGGTGGGCAAAGGCGATGCCGTGGACGGAGTCGAGATTCGTGCCCTGGTGCCGGTGAATCTGAGGGCGGCTGACAGCGAAGAAAGCCTGGGTAACCGTTTCGGCCTGGTTGCTCTCGAATTGCCGGTGGGTATCGAGAATCCGCTGGCTCGCTTGTATGCCACACGTGAGCGGATGGAGGCGCTCAAGGGCTCCTATCAGGCATCGGTGACTTACAGCATTCTCAGCCTGGCCGGGATGGCGCCCGGCTTTCTGCAGCAGCAGGTACTCGACCTGCTGGCCAGCAAAGCCACTGCGGTGATGACTAATGTTCCGGGGCCGCAGCAGGCGCGCTATATGGCCGGGGTCAAACTCAAGCAGCAGATGTTCTGGGTTCCGCAATCGGGCAGTATCGGCATCGGTGTCAGCATCCTCTCCTACGATGGCCAGGTTCAGTTCGGGTTGATTACCGACAAAAACATGGTTGACGATCCCGAGGCTATCGCCGAACGCTTTGCCCTTGAATTTGAAAAACTGCTCTGGCTGGTGCTGATGGAGCCCTGGGCGCGTCTTGCCGATCCGGCGGCTGTTGAAAAAGCGCTACTGGAATAAGGCTGTTCGGGTTGATATAAATTTCCTTGCCTTTTCAAGGTTTTTATCGGGATTGCTAAAGTATTACCTTTGGAATACGTTATATCTGGTTGTGAACGAGTATTGGAGCTTCAATGCACGACGGATAGTCAAAGGACAACACCGTGAAAAATCAAAACGAAGAGCCTGAAGTTGTCGTAGAGGCGCCAGCCGTTGAATCGAAACTTACGCTTGTCGTCATCCTGGCCATGTTGCTAGGGATTCTCCTGGCGGTGGTTGCTGTTGGCGCGTTTCTTTATTATCAAAAGAGCAAGGATCTGCAAGCCGAAGTGGTTGCGGTCAGAGAAGCGCTAAAGGAAAAAGGCATTGCACTTGACGAGATGAAATCCCAGATCGAATTTCTCTCCAAGCGTGTCCTTCCGGCAAGAGTGCATGATTTTTCTTAACCAGCTTGCTATCGTC
>NZ_JBMOJE010000129.1:0-12681 GCF_049316945.1 Propionivibrio sp.
AGACATGCCAATTCGAATGTTGGAAAAGGGGAAGTTATTTCGTAGGCGTTCCTAATCTGCCAAAAGACGGCAGCCAAGTCGCTGGTTATCCCAGAGGGCGAGGGGAGGTTCGAGAGTCGCTAGCGCGACTTTCACGCTAATCAGGGCAAAACGGGAGAAGCCTCCTTGAAATGCTTGACGAACCAGTGTGATGCTTCACGAGCGGCGGATTCATAACCGCTGGATGCTGCGTAATCAAGGCCGATTTCCGGGATGAGTTTGAGTTCCTTGCGGCAGTTAACTTCCTGCAGGGCACGGCGTCCACTGACAATGCGCTGCTTGTCCGTTTCTTCAACCAGCAGGAGCAGGGGCGATTCGAGCGAGCGCAGGTAGAGCATGCCGGCAAGGTCGATCAGCCCGCCACGGCAGACAATGGCGGCAATGTCGTGATCGCGGAGCGCGGCAACGCGAACGACGACGGGTGATGTAGCGTTGGCCGCACACAGGCCGATCGGTTGCGTCTGGAGTTCGCCAAGCAGCATCCGGTTCTTGATCAGACCGAGGAAGTCGAGCAGTCGCTTGGCGAGCAGGGGAACATTGTTGTGCACATCGGAGAAACGCTCTTCCTGTCGTGCCAGCAGGTCGATGCTGAGGGTCGCCAAGCCGGCTTGGCGAAACAGGCTGGCCAATACGTCATCTCGTTCATCCAGTGCCAAGGCGGCGTGAGCCAGAACAACCAGGCCATGGGAGTCGGGTAGCAGCGTCAGTTGTCCGTGCAGCAGACCATGTTCGGAAGGGACTGAAATCGGAATGCCGAAACCGTCGGGAGTAATGTCGATCATTGGTCGATTATCATCGTCGAGCGAGCCGGACCGGGATGCGCTGGGCGCCAAAGGGTTTTCCGAATTTTCCGAAGCGTCCGGCAAGTTGGGTCTGGCAATGCGGACAACGGCCATCGTCCGGCAGATCGTAGTGGCGGATGGTATGCCAGTCGCGCTCGATCAGTGCCGCCTGGCAAGCCGGACAGAAGGTGGTGCCGCCTTCGCTATCGTGCACATTGCCGGTGTATACGTAGCGCAGACCGGCCTCCATGGCGATGCGGCGGGCGTGGGTGAGGGTGGAGGGTGGAGTACGCGGCAACTCATCCATTTTCCAGTCAGGATGGAAGGCGGTGAAGTGCAGCGGTACATCGGGCCCCAGTTCAGTTGCGACCCATTCGGAAAGGGCCTTGATCTCGGCGGGTGAATCGTTCTGGCCCGGGATGAGCAGCGTAGTAATCTCCAGCCAGCAATCGGTCTGGTGATGAATGAAGGAAAGAACATCGAGAACCGGTTGCAGGCGTCCGCCGCAGAGTTTGATGTAGAACTCGTCGGTGAAGGCCTTGAGGTCGACATTGGCAGCGTCCATCACCGCGAAGAATTCTCTGGCCGGTTCCCTGTGAATATAGCCGGCGGTGACCGCCACCGTTTTAATGCCGCGCTTGCGGCAGGCCAGAGCGGTGTCGATGGCGTATTCGGCGAAAACGACCGGGTCGTTGTAGGTAAAAGCTACCGACTGGGCGCCATAGGCCGCCGCCGCGCTGGCGATGCCGTCCGGGCTGGCCGCATCCATCAGGCGATCCATGTCCTTTGACTTTGAAATGTCCCAGTTCTGGCAGAACTTGCAGGCCAGATTGCAGCCGGCGGTGCCGAAAGAAAGAATGGAGGAGCCCGGATAGAAATGATTGAGCGGTTTTTTTTCAATCGGGTCGATGCAAAAACCGGAAGAACGACCGTAGGTGGTCAGTATCATCTGCCCACCAATGTTCTGACGAACAAAGCAGGCACCGCGCTGACCTTCATGCAGCTTGCAGTCGCGTGGACACACATCGCACTGGATGCGAGCATGCTCGCCGTCATTCTCGATACGGTGCCACCAGCGGGCCGGGCTGGCTGATTCCGGGGTTTTCAGGCTTCTTTCCATTTTTGTACCCCATAACGGGCGAGGGAAATCTCCTCGTCCCAGAAATCAGCCGGCAATCCGGCCTTGAGTTTGAGCTGAGCCATGAATTGACGGGGATCAGGCAGAGATTCCCAGACCTGTGGCAGGAAAGTGGAGCGCCGATGGCCATGCGTCAGAATCAGACCATCAATGCCAGGACGCAGACGGGCGATAGCTTCGGCTTCATCGACGAAATCCATCGGCTCGGAAGCAGCAAGCAGGGAGACTTCGACCCGGGTGTGGGCCAATTCTTCTTTGGCCAGGGACGGAAAGCGCGGATCGTGAAAAGCTGCGGCCATGGCGTTCTCGGCCACGTCGATAGCCAGTGGCCGGTAGGCCTCAAGGCTGCCAATGCAGCCGCGCAACTGGCCATTCTGCGTCAACGTGACAAACGTCGCGCCCGGATTTGAAAGCTCGGGATGCGGTACTACCGCACGCGCTTCCTGACCGAAATGTTTGCCGATGGCGTTGCGGGCGATGGTCAGCAGGGCCATTCCGAGCGGATCAATGGGCATCATGTTCTCCCTCAAGGAAGGCGAAGGCCCCATAGCCGACGACACGCGATTTGTCGCCTGCGGTATCGCCGGAGTTGCGCAGATCGAGTAATCGCCCTCGCAAGCCATGTTGACGGGCGGCCAGCAGCAGGCCATTGACTGGCGTGGCGCCGCAGGCCTGTTGGTGATCAATCGTCGGGTCGAGATCAAGAATGAGCCGTGCCGTTTGCGCATCGATTCGTTTCGCCACCGCGTAAGGCTGATAGTGCGAGAGGTCGGAACTGACAACGATCAGCGTTTCTTCCCCACCCCACACCCGCTCCAGAACCTCGGCAACCTCTTCGGGTGTCGCCTGGCCGACGGCCAGGGGAAGGAAAGAAAAATCGCCGAACACCGTCTGCAGGAAGGGCAGTTGCACTTCCAGCGAATGTTCCTGTGCGTGTGTTGGATCGTAGAAAACGATCTGAGGCAAGTCCTCAATGGCGGCAATCGCTTTCTGGTCGACCGGCACGATGCCAAGCGGCGTGGCAAAGGCCGTACAGGTGGGTAGTGCCAGCCCATTGATGGCCACCCGATGCGTCGGGCCAAGCAGGACGATACGCCGGACGCGGTCGCGCAGCGCGCTCAACTGAGCGTAAATGGTGGCGGCGACAGGACCGGAATAAACATAGCCAGCGTGCGGAACAATGATCGCTTTCGGGTTCAATAGCGTTTTTTGGGATGCCTCGCTAAGCATCTGCGTGACATCACGTAACAGAATAGCGGCTGATGCAGGATAGAACATTCCGGCGACAGCAGCAGGGCGCACATTCGGGTTCATGGCGGGTCTCCTCCGTGAATTTCATATGTTTCCATTATGGGATGGGTTCAAGCAAATGCAAGCCGGCGAAGAAGCAGGAAGAAACATGGGGCAGTGCGGCTAGGCAAGGTCGTGTAATCCATCGGGTGAAAGTCCCGCTCCGGTAAGGCAGGCCAGCCGCTGGATAGAGAACTCTGGGTCGGCGGGGGTACCCCTGGGCGACGTGATGAAGCATCTGAATGCCAGCCTTCGTGGTTGGGTCGGGTACTTCCACTACCGAAATTCCAGCAAGGTACTCGAGAAGGTGAAAATGCAGGCTGAACAACGTTTGCGGACGCACCTGATGAAGCGTCACAAGATCACGGATCGGGGAACGGCGTTACTGCGATTCCCGAGTCAGAAGCTTTATGCGGACTATGGGTTGTACAAAGTTCCGCTAACGGCAGGCTGGAAAACGGCGCATGCCTCGGTGTGAAGAACATCGGAAAGCCGTGTGCGTTAATAGCGCATGCACGGTTTGATGAGGGAGGGCAGGTGAAAGTCTGTTCTCTACTCTACCAACCTCTACTGGGAGGGTGCGGGATGTTATAAAATCTCCCGCTTGCTCGTTCTATTCGACGAATACCAGTGATTGGGGATAAATGATGGCTGCAGTCATGCCAGCGCCGGCGCAGAGCCGGCTTTTGATGTCCGGCAACGATGCCGTGTCGCGTGCCGTGTGGGAGGCCGGGGTGCGGGTGGCGGCGGCCTATCCGGGGACGCCGGCGACCGAGATGCTGGAAGTGATTTCGGGCTATCCGGACCTTTACGCCGAATGGTCGGTCAATGAAAAGGTCTCGCTGGAAGTCGCTTTCGGCGCCGCCATGGCCGGTTCGCGGGCTTTTTGCGCGATGAAGCACGTCGGCATGAACGTCGCTTCCGACGCGCTGATGACCATGACGCTGACTGGCGTCGCTGGCGGCCTGGTGATCGCCATTGCCGACGATGTCGGCTTGTCTTCGTCGCAAAACGAACAGGATTCGCGCTACTGGGGCCGCTTTGCGCATGTTCCGGTGCTCGAGCCGTCCGACTCGCAGGAGGCTTACGATTTCACGCTCGCCGCCTACGAACTCTCCGAACGCTTCCTGGTGCCGGTGATCCTGCGCCTGACGACGCGCATCTGCCACGTCAAGGGACTGGTGACCGTAGGCGAGCGCCACGAGCGGCCGGTCGCCGGTTTCACCAAGGATGTATCGCGCTGGGTGATGGTGCCGGGCGCTGCGGGCCGCCGTTTGCCGCTGATGTTCGAGCGCGAGAACAAGCTGCGTGCCGAAGCCGAGGTGTCGAAACTCAATGTAATCGAGCCGGGAGTGGGGGCCAAGACAGACCGGCGAGTCGGTTTCATTACCTCGGGACCGGCCTACATGCATGTGCGCGAAAGTTTCCCCGACGCACCGGTGCTCAAGCTCGGCTTTTCCTGCCCGGTGCCTTTCGAACTGGTGCGCAAGTTTGCGACGCAGTGCGATCAACTGGTGGTGGTCGAAGAAGTCGAGCCGTTGATCGAAACCGAAGTCAGGGCGCAAGGCATTGCCGTCAGTGGCAAGGATATCCTGCCGCGCAGTGGTGAACTATCGCCCAATGTGCTGAAGCCGGCCATTGCCCGCCTGCTGGGTGAGCCGGTCCAGGAAGTTGCCTTATCGGTGCCGTTGCAGGTTTTCCCGCGACCGCCAACGATGTGCGTGGCCTGTCCGCACCTTGGCGTCTATTACACGCTGGCGCAACTGCGCAACGTCACCATTTCCGGCGACATCGGTTGCTACACGCTCGGCTTCGGGCAGCCTTGGAATGCGCTCGACGCCTGCATCTCGATGGGCGCCTCGATGGGCATGGCGCTGGGCCTCGACAAGGGGCGTGCCGAATCCGAAAAGAGCAAGAAGATCGTCGCCGTGATCGGTGACTCGACCTTCCTGCACATGGGCATGCAAGGCTTGCTCGACATTGTCTACAACCGTGGCAACGTCACCGTGCTGCTGCTCGACAATCGTGCCGTCGGCATGACTGGCGGGCAGAGCAATCCCGGCACCGGCCGCGACATACACGGCAAGGAAGCGCCGCGCGTCGATTTCGCCAATCTGGTGAAGGCGCTGGGCGTGCGCGAAGAGCGAGTGCATGTGGTCGATCCCTACGAATTGCCGACGCTGTTCAAGACGCTGCGTCAGGAAACGAAAATTGCCGAACCCTCGGTGATCATCACCAACCAGCCCTGCGTGCTGGTCGAGGACTACCACGCGCGCAAGCCGTTCAAGGTCATCGACGACAAATGCACCGGCTGTGGCAACTGCGTCGATGTTGGCTGCCCGGCGATCCACGTGACGCGGCGCGAGAAGGTGATAAAACCGAGCGGCAAGGAAGTCGAGCTCAACTTCGTGCGCATCGAAAGCCCGGCCTGTACCGGTTGCGGCCTCTGCCTGCAACCCTGCGCGCCAGACGCCATCGTGCCGGTCGAGGTGCTGGCGATGCCGATTCATGTGGTGAAAAAAAGTTAAAGCTAAACACCAAGTCACCAAGACCACCAAGTTTCACCAAGGAACACCGGGTTAATTTCTTGTTTTTCTTGGTGTAACTTTGTGTCCTTTGTGTCTTGGTGGTGAAAGGTTCTAATCCAATGTCTGAAATTACCAACATCCTCGTAGTAGGCACCGGCGGTCAGGGTGTCATGACGGCTACCGAAATCCTGGCCGAGGCGGCCATCGCCTTTGGTCACGATGTCAAAAAGACCGAAGTCGCCGGCATGGCGCAGCGCGGCGGGGTGGTTTCCTCGCATTTGCGTTTCGGCCCCAAGGTTTTATCGCCGCAGATTACGCCCGGTACGGCCGACGTGCTGCTCGGATTCGAAGCCGCCGAAGGCATGCGCTGGCGGCACATGCTGCGTCCCGATGGGCTGGCGCTGATGAATACCGGGCGCCTGGTGCCACCGATAGTGGATCTGGGTTTGTTCGATTATCCTGAAGACCCGGTCGCCGAAGTGCGTGCCGCAGGGACGCGTGTTTTCTCCTTCGACGCCTCGGCGATTGCCAAGGAGCTCGGTGATATCCGGCTGGGCAATACGGTCATGCTGGGCGCTATTTCGGATCATCTGCCGTTCTCGGCGGAAGTGCTGGAACAATGCATTCTCAAGCGCTTTGCGACAAAAAAACCCGAACTCATCGAACTTAATCGTCTGGCTTTTGCCGCCGGTCGAGCCGCCGCAGCGCAGGCCGCACAGGCTGAAGCGGCCTGAGAGGTTGTGAAAAATGCCTGAACACCCACCGCAGAGACGCAAAGGCACAGAGGTTTCGCAGAGGAAATCTTTAAAAACAGTGGGGTTCCTCTGCGTTTCCTTTGCACCTTTGCGTCTCTGCGGTGGATTTTTGAATTTTCACAACCTCTGAGTTGCAGTAGAATTCCCCCCTTTTTCATAGGGGAAAGCCAATCTTTCGCGCCTTCCCCGCAGTTTTTTTGGACATCACCATGACGGCACAAATACTCGATGGAGTCGCGCTCGGACAGAAGCTGCGCGCCGGTTTCAAGCAAAGGGCGGACGAGCTCGCGGCGCAGGGAACACGGCCGGGTCTGGCCGTGATCCTGGTTGGCGAAGACGCCGCCTCGCAGGTTTATGTGCGCAACAAGGTCAATGCCTGCGCCCAGGCCGGTATTCATTCCGAGAAGTACGCTTATGCCCCGGACGTTGCGCCGCAGGTGGTGCTCGACAAGATTGCCGAACTCAACGCCGACCCGAAAATCCACGGCATTCTCGTCCAGCTCCCGTTGCCAAAACATTTTGACGCCGACGTCGTGCTTGAAGCGATTGCCCGGGAAAAGGACGTCGACGGGTTCCGTGCCGAGAATGTCGGCGCATTGATGCAGGGGCAGCCCTGCTTCATTCCGTGTACGCCGTATGGCGCGATGAAGTTCTTTGAAGAGGCTGGCGTCAGCCTCAAGGGCAAGGAAGCGGTGGTCGTCGGCCGCTCGAATATCGTCGGCAAGCCGATGGCCATGCTGCTGATGCACGCTGGCGCCACGGTCACCGTCTGCCACTCGCAGACAAAAGATCTCAAGGCACATTGCCTGCGCGCCGATATCCTCATCGCGGCGGTGGGCAAAGCCAAGATGATCACCGGCGACATGATCAAGCCCGGCGCTGTGGTCATCGACGTCGGCATCAACCGGATGCAAGACGGGCCAAATGCGGGCAAGCTGTGCGGCGATGTCGATTTTGAAACGGCTAAGGAAGTGGCGTCGTTCATCACCCCGGTTCCCGGTGGCGTGGGTCCGATGACGATCACCATGCTGCTGGCCAACACCCTTGAAAGCGCCGAGCGCGCTGCCAGTGCCTGACGGGCTAGCCCGTTTCCCTCACCCGCCCCTCTCCCGGAGGGCGAGGGGAGTTTTGTGAGTCGCTTGCGCGACTAAATGTTTATGGAGATGAACATGGATAAAAACCCACACTCACACCCACTCGTAGGCATCGTCATGGGCTCGGATAGCGATTGGCCGGTGATGCGTTCCTGCGCCGAGATGCTCAAGAATTTTGGTATTCTCTATGAGGCGAAAGTCCTCTCGGCACACCGTACGCCCGATGCGGCGCTCGATTACGCAGCCTGTGCACAGGAGCGTGGCATCAAGGTGCTGATCGGTGCCGCAGGAGGCGCGGCTCACCTCGCGGGCGTGCTGGCGGCCAAGAGCGAATTGCCGGTGCTGGCCGTGCCGATGCCTTCGAAGCATTTGCAGGGGCTCGATTCCCTGCTCGCCATGGTGCAGATGCCCGGCGGCATTCCTGTGGCGACCTTTGCCATCGGCGAGGCCGGTGCGGTCAACGCCGCACTTTTCTCGGTGGCAATGCTGGCCCTGAACGATCGCGGCCTGGCGAAAAAACTCACCGAGTTTCGCACCAATCAGAGCGAAAAAGTTCTGTCGAAAACACTTCCCGATCTGCCTTGACGGGCATGGACTTGACACCGGCACTCGCCCTCACCCCCGGCCCCTCCCGAAGGAGAGGAGAGATTTGTGAGTCGCTCGCTCCCCATTCATGTTGTTAATGACGCAGGAGTTCGCCCGGGCCGTTGAGTTACTGCAAGCTGGCGAACTGGTCGCCTTTCCGACTGAGACGGTCTATGGCCTGGGCGCCGATGCCGCGAATCCGCAGGCAGTGGCCAAAATCTTTGCTGCCAAGGGACGTCCAGCCGATCACCCGCTGATCGTGCACCTGCCGGGCGCGGCGTTTCTTGACCGCTGGGCGCGGGACATTCCCGCAGTGGCATGGGAACTGGCCGAAGCTTTCTGGCCGGGGCCGCTCACCCTCATTCTCAAGCGTGCTCCTGAAGTGCCTTACGCCGTGACCGGCGGTCAGGAAACCGTTGGTGTGCGGGTGCCGGCGCACCCGGTTGCGCTTGACCTGCTGCGCGCCTACGCACAGGCAGGCGGTGGCCGTAACGGGATGTGTGGAATCGCCGCGCCGTCGGCCAACCGCTTCGGGCGCATCAGCCCGACCGATGCCGCGCACGTGCAAGAAGAACTTGGCAATTCGGTTGCCCTGATACTCGACGGCGGGCCGTGCCTGGTCGGCATCGAATCGACGATCATCGACCTGTCGCGCGGCGATGAGTTGCCACCGCGACTGCTGCGCCCCGGGCACTTCACGCCGGAGCAGATCGCCATGGTCATCGGCATCCTGCCCGAGTTGCCCGAAGTGCGGTCGGGTGGAAACGAACCTCGCGTTTCCGGTTCGCTGGATGCCCACTATGCGCCGCTGACACCGATGCGCCTCGTCGCGACTGCCCAATTGCCGGAGGTAATCAGCGAGGTGCGGAAAGCCGGGCGCCGCTGCGGTTTGTTGGTACGCACCAGGCAGACGCTATCGGTACTGCCGCACTCTCAGCGCCAGTTGCCGGACCATCCGGAAGGCTATGCGCGCGGCCTGTATGCCGCCCTGCGTCAGTTGGATCAGGCGGGTAACGATGTCATCGTGGTTGAGGATATTCCTGCTGATTCTTCATGGGGCGCCGTGGCTGACCGCCTGCGCCGGGCGGCCTGTGGTTCGGGATCTGCCTGATTTTGGCGTCATCGATTCGAAAGGTGGTTTGAGGATGGGGCCGGCTGGATAGACCGCAGCCGCAAGCCCTTGCTTATTCTCGTCAACCTTCCGCCAGTAATATGCACCCGCCGCCCTTGGTGTGGTCCTGACGGTTATTACGGGCGGCAACCGCACCTGACTTTGCAGCCATAAAAACGCTGGCGAGGTTTGCGCGAGGGGGTTGTCCTGCAGAACATGGTAACAGATGAAGATGTGCACACAGATCGGGGAAAAGTGGTTATTCTTTTGCCGATATAAGCCTTATTGGCAGGGGGAGTGATGCTTGGTTTGGTGCAACAAGCAGGAGAATTTTTAAAAAATGCCTTCCCCCGACCCTATAAAAAATTCGGAAAACAAAAAAGCCACCCCGGAGGATGGCTCAGTTGCTTGTGTTTCCTGGCTCCTCGACCTGGGCTCGAACCAGGGACCTACGGATTAACAGTAAGACGTTTTGTTGATGATTAGCAAACGATGAGTTTTATTAGCACACTGTTTTTTCAAAAAAAATAATATATAAACAGTACGTTACGTAATATATAAAATTATTTCCATAATCATTCCTTAGTGCTTTCCCAAGTCAAATAGCCGGGTAAAATGGGTATAAACTGGCAACAGCGGGGAACCAAGCGGGAGCCAAAATAAAGCAATAAATTGTGTGTCCACACGCCAACGGATTTGGAAAATCGTGCATTATGTAGGGAGCCAAATTCGATAAGGACATGAAATGACCAAGCCACGCGAAATTATGCCGATTCCGCTGACTGATAAGTTACTGAACGACGTTGATTTTCAAAAGCGCGTGGTTGGGATATCTCCCAATGGGACGCTGAAAATCGAACCAACTCCCGAGAAAATGACAGACTGGTTTATTCGTGACGCTGTGCAGCCGGGATTTGCTGCGAGAATCACAGGCAAGGCGGCACCAGGCAAAGGCGAGGGTATCCAGTTTTACGCGCAGCGAAAACTTGCAGGCCGGCCATGCAAGTTCAAACTTGGGGATTGGCCGAATACTTCGTTAAAAAAGGCAAGGGAGGCCGCCGTCAAGGCTCTGGGACTTATGGCAAACGGCCACGACCCAAACCTTGAGAAAAAAAAGGCTGTCGCTGAGGTCATCGAGCATCGTTCAAAAAACAAATTGACGTTCGGCTTCGTACTTGCCAGGGACGCCATCAATCGTGCAGATGCCGACGCAGAAAAGACCAAACTCGACCGGGCCGATGTCGCAAAGTGGATGGGGGATATAATAATCTGGCGGATGTCTATCCACGACATCAATGCCGAAGTTCTGCAGGCTGCGATTGAAGCTCTGCGGGAGAAGCGCGGCGACGCTTCTGCAGTCAAGTGCTGGCGTTATGCCCGTGCTGCATGGAACCGCTTACCTTCAGGGGAAGCACCGGTGATTGATCCCTTCTCCGAGTGGCAGAAGAGCCACACGCTTCCGGCCATAAAACGCCGGCAGACAGCCATCCCAACTGATGAGAAAGAAGGCAAAGACTGGCTAAAGGCCGTTGCTGAACTACGCAAATCATCCGGCAGCCGGGGTTTTCCTTCAAGGGTCATGGCTGACTATATTATCTTGGTTCTCTGTTGGGGAGCTCGACGTGGCGAAGCTGCACGTCTAAAGATAGATGATGTCGATTTCGAAAGGGAGTTCGTCATTTTCCGTGACACAAAGAACAAGCGTGACCACGTTTTCCCGCTTACACCCGGTTGTGTCGCAATTCTCAAAAATCGAATAGCCGAAAATCAAACCCCACGGGGACGTGATGTGCGGAAGACGTTGAAGGGGGAGGAGCACTACGTTCCGGAATGGGTATTCCCTTCAGTAAAGCGTGGCAAGCATCTTGTTGAGCCAAGAAGCGCCCTGGGCGCAGCAACAACTGCTTCTGGTCTTAAAATTGACATGCACGATCTTCGCCGGACGTTCGCCGGAGAGGTGGCCGTAGATGTGATGGGTGGCGATGTCCGGGGTGACTTTGGTTTGGTGAAACTTGCGCTGAATCACGCCGACATGGCACACGATGTCACACAGGGCTACATCATGATTAAAGCCAAGCTCAAAATGCTGCGGAGTATTTACGAAGCTCACGAGCGTCGCATATTTAACGCTGCAGGCCTTCACGATCTGCTTCCCAAGGAAAAGGATGCGAACGATTTGGAAGCTCTGATTGCAGCGATCAAGCAGCAAGCATCAGATCCGACAGCAATGGCGGCCATCAAGGCCGCGCTTGGATAGGATTTCGACTGCTTCCCGTGTTCGTCCTGGCATTCATCACAAGTTGCCTTGCGCGTTGAAATGAAGACCTTGATGTCCGGTTTCGGATTCATTCGGGATTTTCCTTTGGTGTTGCTAAATCTCAAAAAATATATCTAAATTGATTTGCTGCGGTGCAGCAAATATAGCTTGACAGAGATAATTCCCAACTTATAATCGCCTCTATGGTGCAGTGCAGCAAGCCTCATTTCTCATTAAATGCTGCCAACGTCCATAGTTTATTACCAAGGAGATTCACAATGATTAAGACCCCCGAGCAATTTGTTGAAGCCAACAAGGCCGCTGTTGATGCCCTGTTATCCGTTGCCAACACTGCTCTGTCTAGCGCCGAACGTATCGCTGCGCTGAATTTGAATACTGCACGCTCGATGCTGGAAACTGGCGTAGCCAACGCCAAAGCCTTGATCGTTGCCAAGGATCCGCAGGAATCCATCAAGTTGTCGGTAGCCCAGGCTCAACCGGTTGTTGAACAGGTTGCTGCCTATAGTCGCAGCCTTTACGAGATTTCGGCGCAATCGAAAGAAGAAATATCCAAGCTGCTCGAAAGCCAGTTTGGCGACTTCCAGAAACAGGTTTCCAGTCTCATTGAAACGGCAGCCAAGAACGCACCAGTAGGTTCGGATGTCGCAGTAGCCGCCGTCAAGTCAGCGCTTGAAGCCGCCAACGCATCGTTCGGCAACATGAAGAATATCGTCGAGCAAACAACAGAAATCGCTGAAGCCAACATCGTCCAGGCAAGCAAAGTTGCGGGCAGTATCGGCAAGAAATAATCACGTCCTGATCGACTGATTCTCGCGCTTTTAGCGCACACGGCCGTGATCCAATCAGCGGTCGGGTAGTAAAGCGAAACCCCGGCAACGGGGTTTTGTCGTTTTGGCGTATGTTCAGTTGGCGACAGGCTCGGCCTTCGCAACAAATATTGGGCATCCGGATTCCGTGATTGACTTTCTGTTGTGCGGTGCAGCATCTATTTTACTTTAGGCTGCTGACTATTTTGACCGGCGGCAAACGGCCATTTGCGGACGGTGACGAATTTTCTCCAAACCGGCCATTGATTAAGTCG
>NZ_JBMOJE010000130.1:0-12652 GCF_049316945.1 Propionivibrio sp.
AAACTAATTTCCTATAAATACTGAATAAATACGGACTGGATCAGGAAGTCTGAGATTAGGCGGTAGTAGAAGGTGCCTAAAGCTGCCCCGGAGCCTATGTGTAACGACCTGCATTCATAAACGGCCCGACCTGCATTCAGCGGCTTTTTCGACCAGAATTAACTGCGTCCAGCGCCCACCTCAAACCAGAGATAACTGCGAATGAACCTGCATTCATCCGCGCCGACCTGCATTTGATCGGCGCAAACCAGCAATAACTGCAACTGGCCATGTCAGACGGTCGCCTGCTCACCCAACTCGATACCGTTAAAGTTGGCGATTTTCACTGTACCATCCGGGAAGCGGGCAACGATCTCCAGTTCGCCCCCCATCGCTTCGATGTGGCTGCGCAACGTGGAGATATACATGTCGGTACGGCGCTCCATTTTCGAGATGCTGGCCTGGTCCACATGAAGCACCCCAGCAAGCGTCTTTTGCGACAACCCACGTGCCCGGCGTAATTCCGCAAGAGGAAGTTCCTCCAGGAGTTGACGGTAGATCGCGTCGGAACGTGCGCGCGACGCCGGCGTCATCTTGTTCTCAAGCTCCGCAAATTTCCTAGTCATCGATCAGCCCTTCCTTTCTCAGTAATTCCAAATGCTCGTCATACAACCGATCCGCAATTGGCACATTCTCGTCATACCAGCGGTCATTGCCTGTTTTGTCACCGCCCAACAACAGGATTGCGCATCGGCGAGGGTCGAAGGCAAACAGCAATCGATATGGACGACCGGCATGTTGGACGCGAAGCTCGCGCATATGACCATGCCGCGATCCATTGATGCCGCTCGAATGCGGAAAACGGAGGCTTGGCCCGAACTCGCCGAGCAGCTTCACACTGGCGCGGACGGATTCCTGCTCATCATCGCTGAGGGTTTCCCACCACGCTCCGAACTCATCTGTAAATTCGATTTCCCATATCATGACTAAATTATGCACTTTAGCACATATGCCGTCAAGTGCATACATTGGCGATCACTCTATTCCAAAAAACGTGGGTTTTTTGGAGCTCTATTAACTCCATTCGACTGGTACAGCAAAGCGCCATGCGGGTCTTCCATAAACTCGGTTCAACAATCTTCGTCCAGAAATACGCCATATTTATGAATTTCTGGACTGGTAGTCAGTTGCAGTTATTGCTGGTTCGTACTGATGGAATGCAGGTCGGCGTGATTGATTGCAGGTTCATTCGCAGTTATCTCTGGTTTGAGGTGGGCGCTGGTCGCAATTAATTCTGGTCGAAAAAGCCGCTGAATGCAGGTCGGAGCGTTTTCAAATGCAGGTCGTTACAGCTATCTATAGCTGGGACGGGATATCATTTGACATCAATGGTAATGGTGATGAAACGGATATTCAGTGGAACGTGGGCATTCTCTCAGGCAACGACACCATCGTTGGCGGAGTTGCAGCAGATAAACTCGCGGGCTTCGCGGGTAACGACATTATTGATGGCGGTAGTGGCATAGATACGGCCACTTTCTTCAGCAATCGCTCTGCCTATACCGTCACCAAAACAACGACTGGATACACCGTATCGGGAGGTACGGATGGAACAGATACACTGACAAATATCGAACGCCTCCAGTTCTCCGACCAAACCATTGCACTGGATAATAGCGGTAACGCCGGACAGGTTTATCGCCTCTATCAAACGGCCTTCAATCGCACACCGGACAAAGGTGGTCTCGGCGACTGGATCTATGGGATGGATCATGGCGCGTCACTGCTTGACGTTTCTGCGGGGTTCGTCAATTCGGCTGAGTTCAAGTCAGTGTATGGCGCGAATCCAACAAATACAGAAGTGGTTACGCGCTTCTACCAAAACGTTCTCCATCGCGCCCCAGAGAAGGCCGGATTCGATTACTGGATGAACCAGATTGATAGTGGCGTACAAACACGGACACAGGTTCTGACGGGTTTCAGCGAAAGCACTGAGAATCAGGCGCAGGTGATTGGTGTGATTCAGAACGGGATTGAATATACGCAGCACGCTGTTTGATGCAGGCTTTAGATTCAGGGGTTCCACGTCCTAGCCGGCGTGAATGGCAAAGAGAATGCCATCAGGCACGGTGCGGGCCTCCGTAACGCGCGACACCATCGGGGATTGCACCGGTGGATGGGGTGTGCGGGGAATTATGGGCAAAACATCATTCCAGCAATAGCTATCGTTATTAGCTAAACACGATAGCTTGACAGTTGCCGCTGTGTTGGCTATTGTAAAAGACATGACCACAGGAGTTTTTGTGAAAACTTTTACTGCCACTGAAGCGAAAAACAATTTTGGCGCTGTTATCGAAGCGCTATCTCATTCTCCTGTGCGTATTGAAAGGAACGGGCTTCCCGTCGCTGTCGTAGTTTCTGCCCGCGAATTCGAGGCGATGGACAATGATTACGCCATGACCAAAGCGAAAGCCAGTTTGATAAGGCATGATCCGCTTACCGTAGCGGTGCTAACCCAGTATTCGAACGCAGAGATTGGTTCAGTTGAAGCGGCGAATAAGCTAGGACTTAAATTCCATGGACAACTACTCGATTTGCTGGGACTAACAGACCTCCCGTTCCCTTCGCTTCCGGCGGATCGGATCGATGCCATGGTTAGCGAACTTTTGAGTGAAGCGGGATAAATTAAGGAGTAGTCATGAGGCCATCGGAAGCCGTAAAAATGCATCGCAGCGAAATCCGGCACATCGTTGAGAAAAACGATGCCATAAATCCGCGCGTATTTGGCTCGGCCATTCATGGTGACGACACGGAAGAGAGCGATCTGGATTTGCTTGTTGACCCCATCCAGGGCGAAACAACCTTGATGAGCTTGGTCAGTATCGAAATGGAAGTCTCGGCTCTTATTGGCATGAAGGTTGATGTCCAGACCCCTTTAGCTTTGTCGGCCAGATTCAGAAATGAAGTGCTTCACGAGGCGGTGCCACTGTGAGCAAAAGAACGTTGCAAGATTGGGTTGATGATGTTCATTTGTCGATGCGAAATATCGAATCTGACATGCTCAACATGTCGGAAACAGAATTTCTTAACGACGGCAAATCAATCCGTGCTGTTGCCAAAAGCATCACAGACATAGGTGAAGCTGCGCATCAACTCATGAATGAGCACCCAGAGGTTGAAGCCAAGCACTCAGTTGTTTGGTCACACCTAGTAAAAGTATATGCCATGAGAAATAAGGTGACACATGGCTATTTCGGTCTGGATGCTGGAATTGTCTGGAGCACGGCAAAGAAAAGTCTTCCTGTGTTTGAGTCCCTGATAGACAAGATAACCGTCCTATCTGATGAGGATGACGGAGATGGTGATGGCACTGGGGGTGAAGCGGCCGGCGGCCTTTCAAGGAGACCTTGTGGTTCAACACCTGGGATGGGCTAATCAGAACGGGGCCGTTGTCGGGCACATCGGATCGATGCCATGGTTAGCGAACTTTTGAGTGAAGCGGGATAAATTGAAAAAAAAGCTTGTCGAGGTACAGCTTGTTATCCCTGATGCGGGCATTTTAATTTCGTTAGCGCATGGGGATTTGCTGGGTGTTATTTTAGAATTTGCGGATACGGTAACGGTTGTAATTACCGACATAGTCAAATTCGAAGTTACACGACGGGCCGATCTTTTTGACGCCAAGAAGATCGAAGATTTCCTTGCTGAAAACAAAGATCGAATTAAAGAAATAGATACTGGGTATGGCCCAATTCTTGAATTAGCCAGAAAAAACCCGGACATAAAATTGCCTGAAAATATTGGTGAGCACTCGATCTATGGTTTTGTGAACGACATCCGAAGCGAAAAACCGGGGATTCCAACGCTCGTATTGTTCGAAGATAACTGGTTTGTCAAAAACGAACTGGGGTCGAGACCGACAATGGTTCATCTGGTTTCGCTTGTGTCTTTTCTGCGCTATGCAGAGCAGGTGATCCCTGATTTTTCATTTGAAAATGCAATAGAAAGAATTAAAAACACACGTCCAAATGTAAATCTAGTGAAGATTGACTCTCCTGGAAAAAATTCTGCTGTTGGGGCAGAAACAAATTGGAAGCCCGCGTTTAAATCGCAATCATTGAGTATGTAAAAGCTGAGGGTGCTTCTTCATGGATAGCAGGCAAGCTTTGAATAAGGAGGGGGTTGCCTTGATCCGCAAAAGTGAACTGCTAGGATTGGCTTTCCCTTATGACTATGAGTACGAACAAGGAATAGCGGAAAACACCCTAAAGCTTAAATCCAAGTCGCCTAGTCCGTTCTGAACAACTTAATTTTGGAATGTCAGTGTCTATAGAAGCAACTATTTTGAATCGGATCAACGACCGACTGTTGGCTTGCAGGGAATCCGCAAGTCAAGTTGTTGCTGCTCTCAAGGATGTTGGTGTAGAGGCGGTTCCTTTTGGATCGACGTTACGAGGTGACGTTCATACAGATTCAGATCTCGATATCCTTGTGTTGGATTGTGATGGAGTGCCCCGAGGCGTCGTAATGGAAATCGCTGAGAGGGCTTCATCCGTAGCTGTGGATGTATTGTTTGCGGAAGATGTAAAGCCAGAAGTCCTTAACTTGATTGAACAGGAGATACGCCGTGGCGATCAAATCTGCTGAAGGTATCCGGACATTTTTTGCGCTGCAATCGCTTGAGGTTGATTCAATCAAAACAGAATCGCGCAAGATACCGGGGAAGTCAGACTGGCTTATTACTCACCAGGATAGCGATCTGGCAGAATCGATTTGTGACAGTATCGCTTTAAAAATCCACGGTATTTACACCGGGATTGAAAGCGTTCTGAAAAACACGGCTAAAGAATTTGATGGTTACATCCCCGAAGGGGATAACTGGCACTCAAAATTGCTTGTGCAAATGTCTGTTCAGATTGGGGATCGAAACGCCGTTGTCAGCCAAGTGACTAAGGATGGGCTTAATAATTTGCGTAGCTTCAGGCATTTTTTACGCAATGACTATGGTGCCGTTCTCGACCAAACTCGCATTGTCGAACTTGGCAAAGTGGCGGTAACAACAATTGAGTTGTTCGAGCGAGACTGGGTGGGTTTTCAAGCGGAATGTTTAGGCGAGAACAGCGCCAAAGCAGACGATGTTAAGGCAAAGAGGCCAGGCGGATGCTCGATGTGACTACCCCCTTGGCGTCACGTCCACAATCAGGCAAGTCATCTATGATCGCCAATAACCCACAAAGCTGGCTTGATATTGCCGAGGATGATCTTACTTTCGCGCAAAAACTTGCCTTGCCACCCGATCCACATTGAAAAACTGCGGAGTACCATTGTCAGCAGGCCGCAGAGAAGGCAGTAAAAGCGTTATTGGTGCAGCGCGATGGCGCTATGGATGATTTGAAGCTCACGTCAGAAGCCCACAAAGATTTCCATTCTGAATTTGGTGGTTACAAAAAATGCGCCTTTCTGTCAGCACCGTCAACACATTGGTCAGTCTCGCCGGAAAACATTTTGGTGAAGATGCACAGGTTCGCGTCTTTGGATCGCGCACCAATGATTCGACGCGCGGTAGTGACATCGACCTGCATATCGTCGCGCCGACTTCAACCTTCCGCGACGAAATTGCATTTCTTGTAGAGGTCGAACAGAGGCTCGATGAGCGGGTCGATCTGCGCGTACAGCGGGGAGAACCGTTGTTGATTGACACAATAGCCTGTAAGGAAGGGGTGCTTCTTCATGGATAGCAGGCAAGCCATCGCCACACTGAAATCAAACACAGAGCGGCCCGACAAATCAGCAGCCCTAAAAGCAACGTATCGCGATGCCGCGCTGCTGCGCACGCTTAACGACCGGCTTGCAGAAGCAAATTCTCCTGATGCGGTTTGGCATGACGCGGAAGACGTTTTTGCGGAGCTAGAAGCCAAATATGCGCGTTAAGCTTCTCGCGTCCGCCAAGTCGGATCTTCGAGAACACGGAAAGTATTACCGCGAGACCGGCGGCGCAACGCTGGCACGCCGGATGCTGGCACGCATGAAAACGCCAATGTTGACGCTTGTCGACAACCCTAGAATGGCTTGATCGACGCGTTCTTTTTGGGTGGCAAATCAACTAATTTTGCGGAAAAATTGCGCCCCGCTTCCCTTGTTAATGGTGTCGTCTTTACGTAGAAATGTGGCGTCGACGGTTCTGGAGCGTGGGGTTGTACGCCCAAACCCTCGAAATTTCCCGCAGGAATCAATTCGGCACGAGAATCCCAAATAAGGTGTCGCAAAAGTGTATTGTAATTATGCACTTTCGCACCGTTGTTTTGCGACACGAGAAACCTTGATTCTATTGAGTGCGCCCACTTGTTGTAAAACTTAGGACTTGAGCGACGATTGTCCTTTGTGCTACATTGCACTTATTGTGTAACACATAGAGGCAACGCCATGAACGAAGCAACTTTTACCTTCCGTGTCGATGAAGGATTGAAAGACCAGTTTTCCACGGCCGCGAAATCCCGCGACCGTACCGGCGCGCAGCTCTTGCGCGACTTCATGCGTGATTTCGTGAAGCAACAACAAGAAGCCACAGAGCATGACTCCTGGTTCCGGCGTGAGGTGCAAATCGGCCTCGACGCGGCCAATGCCGGCGATGTGGTTTCAGCAGAAGAGGTCGAAGCGGAAGCAGTAGCCTGGCGCGCAGAGACACGGCGCAAGATGGCCAGCGCTAATTCGTGAAATTGGTTTGGACGCGACCGGCGCGAGAAGACCGAAAAGTAATTCGCGAGTACATCGCAGCCGACAACCCAAGCGCGGCGCTCGATCTCGATGAGCTTCTATCCGAGAAAGCAGCCCGCCTGGTGGATCATCCTGGTCTTGGTCGGCCTGGCCGACTGCAAGGCACGCGCGAGCTTGTTGCACATAGAAACTACATCCTGATTTACGACGTTGCCGGTGACTTGGTGCGAGTGCTACGCGTACTGCACGCTGCCAGGCAGTGGCCACCAGTAAGACATTGAAGGGGCAAACCTTGACGCTGAGGCGCAACAGAGATTCCGTTCTGGCCGTCGCAGCCAAAATCAAGCTGCAAAAAATGCCGTGTGTATCCAAGGGATGTAAGCCCGAACCCCAGAAAATTCCGTCAGAGCAATCGGCTTGATTCGTGAGAAAATAGCGCGGCTAAACCTTCACCAACGCGCACGAAAGAACAGGCCACCGAACCCCCTTCGGTACTGGGTGGTGTGACTCCAGCCCGTGCGCTCCACAGATAGGGGGTAAGCCGAAACCCTCGAAATTTCCCGCAGGAATCAACTTAAATATCAACTCAAATTGCCCTGCGAAAGCTCACTATGCAAATTGTCAGAGAATGTCTCTGGTCGTACTTGAGCATAGCCAGACGCCAAAGCGGTTGAGATGAATACCGTTACCTCAATCGGCACTCTCCTTGATTTCAGTATAGACCTTGGCATTGAGGCGCAACGGAACTGAAAACCGGGGTAAGCACATTGGCAGTTGAATGGCGCGATACCGCATGGGTGCAGTGTGACGTGGTGTGACCGAGTCACACGTATTGATGTTCCAAAGGAAATTTAAATGACACTCGAAGAGGCCAAGGCGATGGCGTTCAACGCGGCACAGGAAAGGTTGCTCAACCCGGACTATCAACCGACAAAGGACGAACTGGCGGCTATCGACCTGGTTCTTATCGAACAGAAACGGAAAAGAGTGGCCGACACTGAAAACACACATGCCACCTTGACGTAGAGGCGAGCGCGGGGTTTAGGGCAACGAAACGCAAAAAACCGTTAAGCAGAGACCGCCACGGCATCGCGCAACTTTTGATACAACGTCTCCCGGCTGATGCCGAAGTCAGGGTCAGGCCGAGAGGCAAGCGAGAGCGAGGCAGGTGCGAAGCGCAGGGGATCAGATAGATCGGGCGGTTGCATATTTGCCTAAATGAATAGACATATGCTATAATACGTTTATGCAACCACAAACTATTAATGAGGTATCAAACCGTATCGCAATGGATGTAACGAACGGCAAAGATATTTGGGGCTCAATGCCGTATCACGTTAATGATTTCCGGCACTGGCTATTGAGTTTAATATCCGAGGCGGGGAAAGATGCCGACTCCGTCGTTTCGATGGCGGTCAAAGACGCCCCAGTAAAGACAGGCACCCCGGTTACCGATGTTTATCTTGCCGGCCTTGCTGAATATCTTTCTCAGAATCACAATTTGGTGGTGCCCTCTTGGGCGAACGATCCGCAAAACTTCTTAAAAGAACCTTATTACACAGGATCTAAACGCCTTCAAGACTTGTTGACAGCAACCACTCCGTCAGCCTGGCGTCGTCGATTGCTTTTTTGTGGCGAGAGTTCTTTTTGACTGTTGTTTTGCAGTGTTGCCAAAATGCTTTAACATATAGTCTAATTTGATGTTTCAAAGGACTCGGTAATGAAAATTGGCTGGACTCTTAAAGAAGCCACAGACGATTTGAAAACCGGGGCGATCGTCGCTAGCCGTTACGAAAATGTGTTGATAATTTCATCAGAAGCCGCGCCCAGCTTGGGTTTGCGGCTTCTTTTTTTGGAGAAATTATTACCTTCAGTGGCTAACCCCCTGAAAGCTAGTCGCCAACCGGGTTTGAGGGTTGGCAGCCAGAACAAATCAACACGTAAACGTAACGGCTAGCGATCGTCGGGTTCGTTCTTGAAAAAACGATGGAAGGCTGGTTTTTGAGATTGCGCTTCAACTCAACCTTGGCCGTATCCGACGGCTACATCATCGACGCACGGCGTAAGACGCCGCGACCATTCTCGACGGCAGCGACAGCACTCGGTGTTGCTGAACAGATTGGGTTTTCGGTGACTGGATTGCGAAGTCGAGAACACATACGCGGAGTTGCGACAGATTAGACCGGCAGTTGCCGGTTTTTTTTCATCAAATTTAACGGCAATCATAAAGGCAAGGTCAAGACCGCCGCTCGCGCCAAAACCTAGTTTGCAGTGAGTCGATCGGATTCGATTTGGATTTGTCGCGTATTTCAACTTGAAACGTCTCGCAAGCCGCCTAAATGTCGTTTATTTTGACTCTGGCTAGGGTTGGGTACGTTTAAACAAACGACACTAAAGTTGCATAGGATTCAAGCAGAGACCGCCACGGCATCGCGCAACTTTTGATACAACGTTTCCCGGCTGATGCCGAAGTCACGAGCGATAGCCACCTTTTTGTCACCGGCAGCAGCACGTCGGCGCATGTCCTGCACTTGGTCATCGGTCAGCGTGGATCTCCGGCCAAGGTACTTGCCTTCACCCTTCGCAATGGCGATGCCTTCCCGCTGCCGGTCGAGAATCAAGGCCCGCTCAAACTCGGCGACGGAACCCAGCATGTTCAGCATCAGGTTGGCCATTGGCGAGGCATCGCCGTTGAACAGCAGATTTTCCTTGTGGAAATGAACCTGTACGCCGCGCTTGGTCAGTCCTTCAACCAACTGCTTGAGGTCGCCCAAGTTACGCGCCAGCCGATCCATTGAGTGCACGTGCAGGGTGTCGCCTTCACGTAGAAACTTCAGGCACTCATCCAGTTGTGGCCGGTTCATATCCTTGCCGCTGATACTGTCCTCGAATGTCCGGTCGAGCGTCAAGCCGTCGAGCTGGCGCGCTGTATTTTGCAGGATGCTTGAAACCCGAACGTATCCGACTTGTTTGCCTGACATGATGCTTCCCTTTGGTTAATATGTCAGGTTTAAGTTTAAGACGTTCGTTATTGAGTGTCAATTAATACAAAAACGATTTATATCTGACGTGAAAAGTGTCAGGTAAAAGTGTCCGGCTGGGGTGTAGTCAACTCTGACGATTTGTAGGGGCTATTGCCCCCACAACTGCCCGACCTCGACCAGTGCCCGTTAATCGTGACAATCACGATTTGCATCAACACTATCGGCAAGGTTTCCGTTACTGCGTAACGAATCGGAAAGTGTCAAGTTTAGGGGTGTAAGGGGATGTAAGCCAAAACCCTCTGCAATATGCAGTGCGCCGCATATTCTGGGGTTCCGGCTTACATCCCCGGGCTGGAGTGTTTACGATTGCAAGGCGTTAGGGTCAGCGCAAGGATTCGTGCGGAAATGGGCAATAAGCCCAAAAGTTATCGAAACCGGTTTTGTTATAACTGCACAATGGTGTCGGGAAACAATTGTTTTCCGACACCGACCTTCACCTCGTCTTAGTCGGAAAATTCTTGTCAGTTTCTATGTACGAAAATCACTGTCGGATACTAAATCTGTACGGAAACCTCGTCGCACAGGTTTTACGGCATATGCTACACGCCTATTGCCCATTTCCGCACGAATCCTTGCGGTCACCCAATGTGGGTCGAGACCGATGTAATCAGGCTGTTATCAGTTAATGTGGTCTCATTCTCACTTAATGTGGGCCGACGCACTCGGATATTCTCAGCTAATGTGGTCCCGAAAAGCGGATGTAATCAGGTCGGGGCGTTTATGTTATCGGGCCGCAACAGCTAGCGCTCGGCTTTTTTGAGGATGGCTATGATTTCAAGGTACCCGGGGGCTTGGGGGCGGCCAGCAATAATTGGAAGCGCACGTTCACGCGCAACCGAATCTTTGAATGATGCAATATAGGTTTTTTTGCTTTCGCGGAAACAGGCTGGTTTCGGATTGTTGGCGGCGCACCATGTGCGGATTTCGACAAGCTGCCTCTCGGCTTCCTCCGCCGGCCAAAGGCGATCTTTTGCCATATAGGCTTCTTTGCTTTGTCCCTTGATGAGTTGGAAAATCGGGTCTGGAACCATGGATAGCGGGATGGGTGGGCCAAAGATGATCACGGCAAAGCCAACGGCGGCAAGGACTGCCAGTACTGAAAAGGCTATGAGGGCTTTAAGCATGATGTGCTCCTGAATGTTGGGGTCGGGGTTTAATCGTTTGATGGCGTGGCCGGGCGTTTGCGGGATGCGGTAGCTGGCTTGAGGTCGGCCTTCGGATCAATCAAGCTGATGGTGCCGGGGCCAAAGTCTTCAAAACCGGGTGGCGCTTGCCTAATTTGACAATCAATATGGCCGTTTTTCGAACACCTTAATTCGATGACGAGTTTCGCGATTTCGATGTTTGGTGAAGTCGCGTTTGCGGACTGGATGACAAACCAGAGCTTTGGGTGGAACATTTTAAATGGAATAATGCCGATGATGCCGGTCTTCTGTGCGGCGTCGTAGATAGCCATGTCCAAGGTCCGGAGATCCCAAAATGAGCATGCGGGGTGCCGGGGTGGGTTGAATGTCTGTGAGTGTCAGATAGCCCCTTGTTATCCTAGTGGCACCGACGCTAGCGGCAGGTTTGGGGGGAAGGTTATAGTCCCGAACCCTTGCTTCACGGCGAGTGCGGGGTTTGGGGCAGCGCCCCAGGGTTGGTCATTATTCGGGCATGTAGCGACTCTCACCCTGCGGAACTCAGCGGCTTACGCGCTTGGCTACAGTTAGTCGGCCTTTAAGGTGCAATGGAACGGCCAATGCAGTTAGGCTTTTAGCATTGGGCAATTCTCGAAAACGTTGGTTTTTGCGAAGTAATCCTGAGAAGCCATTCCACGCCAATGCTAGCGTACAGGGCACAATCTCAAAAACAGTTCTCGTAACTGCAAGGCCCTTTCACTGAGTTACGAGAACCGAAACGGCGGCATATGAGATGGTGCAATACCGCTTAAACCATTGCCGTTACTGACTTTTCGATCGCCTAACTGCTTTGACCGTTCCACTGGGCCTTAGACCCCTAGTCCGTGGGTCGTGCGGTTTGATCTTGGGATTCCATGAATGACCGGCGGAACGCCATGGGGTCAGAAATTCCGGCTATCGGCGCTTGCGGGTTTCCGGCACCGGAAATTATGAGTGTGCCGAAATTAAAAATGCGTCCAAAAATTCCCTGATCTACTTGAATGCTCTCAACTTTACTGATGTTGAGTTCAATTGTCCTTCGCCTGATAAAGCCGACTTTGGCAATTACACGCTTGTTAGTAAATGCCATTTCGGTTGTCTTGTATCGAATGAAGGCAACTATCCAGAGGATGAAGCCAAGCCCAAAGAAGGCTAAGCCAATAAACCCGAAAACGATCCAATGAGCGAGTGACCAGATGCTGACATGGCCCTCATAAATGACTTTCTCGTCTTTGATAAGTGCGCCTTCGATGTAACTTGCCATTTCTCATCCCTGTAAAATTATCGTTGTGATTCAAATAAAAACAACAGGCCAAAACAAAAAAATAGAGCGCCTATAACCATAGCACTAAAATGGTTCTTATGGTTTTTTGTTAAAACCAGGGTAGAACTTTACCCCAACCAGCCAGCACCCGGTTTCACACCCCACAAGACAGAATCGCCGTACCGGCGCAGCCGCAAGCGAGGTACCGTAAGGATTCCTGCGTAAATGAGTAACAGCGTCGATTTTCTATGTGAAGCAAGGAAGTAAGCATGGCCGCAAGAAAAACGAACGTTTATCTTGCGGTTAAAAATCCGGCGGTTTTGGTTGAAAATAGTGCAAGAAAACTCATTGCGAAAATCAAAGCAAGGTTCAATACCTCGATTTTTTTCTGGCGCTGCATGTTACTCATTTACGCA
Organism: Propionivibrio sp.; assembly: GCF_049316945.1. Lineage (GTDB taxonomy): Bacteria > Pseudomonadota > Gammaproteobacteria > Burkholderiales > Rhodocyclaceae > Propionivibrio. The sequence continues at coordinate 12,578 of NZ_JBMOJE010000130.1, forward strand.
GGAATCCTTACCGTACCCCTTTACTGTTATCTCGCGCCCCTATGGAGCCATTTGAATCGCGGCTTAATGGAGCCA
>NZ_JBMOJE010000131.1:0-12515 GCF_049316945.1 Propionivibrio sp.
GCCAACCAGGGTAATGAGTTCATCATCGGGTGCCACGCTGCGCAGTTCTGACAGCAGTCGTGTGTGCGGGATGCAGTCAAAAAATCGTTCAATATCGGCCTCAACCACCCAGCGGTAGCCCTGGCGTTGCAGCATGGCAATGCGCTCCACTGCCATGCGCACCGAGCGGCCCTGGCGATAGGCAAAGCTGCAGTCTTCAAACTCGGCCTCCAGCAACGGTGTCAGGGTTTGGGCCAGGGCGGTGTGCAGCACCCGGTCACGTACAGTGGGTATGCCCAGCGGACGCGGCGCTTTGTCGGGGCGCGGCAACCAGACGCGCAGCAGCGCATCGCTCTGGTAGTGCCCGCCCAGTACTTGGCTTTGCAGGTGGGCCAGTCTTTGTGCCAAGCCCGTGCCAAAGTCATCAACGCTGATGCCATCGATGCCGGGCTGGCCGTTGTTTTGCGCTACGCGGTCATATGCGGCGCGCAAGCGGGTCAACGCGAGGGTTTGGCGAAGCAGTGCGGCCATGCGAATGGTGGGCTGTGGTTTTGCTGGTCAGATGACCCAGGCACTGGCGTGAGTCGGCTCAGCCGACGTGCCCAAGTGTTGGGTGTGAGGGTGACAGTGCGCGCACCAAGGGGCGTATTGCACGATGTCTTGTTCAGCCAGAATGAGCCGGGCCACGCGCCGTTGCAACTGCGCCAACTCGGGCTGCGTGAGGTTGCAGAGAAACAGGCTGTTGTGGATACGCTGGCCCACTGCTGCAATTTTGCGCTCCACCCGGCGCAGCCGCTTGGGGTCGGCAATGTCGTAGGCGATCAGCCAGGTTTGCGGAGGCATGGGGGTAAAACTACTTCTTATCGCGTTTGAATCCTCGCGTCAATGCGGGAAGGCTGTTTGACTGGGTATTGAACTGCCCCAATGGCATGCTCTCTCCGGTGTAATTTCTATCCTCGTAATCATTGTTGACAAACCATTTGAAGGTTTCTTCTTCAATGTCTTGCCCACGTAGTTGTGGGTAGTGCACTGGCTTGGTGACGGCTTTGGGGTTGCCAGTGAGTACGATGGCGTTGAATATGTCTTGGGCTTTTTGCTTGAGCATCTGCATTTGGGTGTGGGCCAAGTCCACTGGCGAAGGGCAGTTGCCTACCGGCTCAGCTTGGCTTTCAGCGCTCAGGTGCGGTGGCAAGCTGACGTTAATGCTTGTGTTTTTCCAGACCTGGGCATACCGTTTGGCTGTGTCAAACGCTGTTTCCCGGTATCGGGTGACACGATTCACCAGAAACATACCAATGACATCAACTTTGACCGAACCCAGGCCCAGCGGTTTACCCATGCCGAGCTTGTACTCAAAGCCCGCATGCGGCATCAGCGTGGCGCACAAGGATTCAACTTCAGGAGTGGACAGGTTGACAAAATCCGTTTCAAAGTAGAACTCGCCGCCAGACAAGGGGTTGATACGCACTTTTTGATTTTTGGTATCTTCGTCATCAGGGTGTGCGCTTTGCCAGGGCATCAACTTGCCACCCTTCTCGCCCAGAGGGTTGATGGCTTGCACCGCCAAACCACCCTCGGTCCGCAAGGCGCTCAGGTAAGCCTTGCGGCCTTTCAGTTTTTGCCCACCAGGGTCTTTGAGCAAATCCAACTTGGCCACATAGCTGGCATTGGCCCCCAGGGTCCCACCCGTGAAATACATGGCTGGAGATGGTGGCTTGGGTGAGGCCAGGATTTTCAGCGTGACGGGGTCTTGAGTCTGCTGAGGTTCTTTGTTGGTGAATTGCCCAAACCCGAAGCGCACCTTGGAGGCGAAGGCCATGATGTCTTTTGACTGTGGCTCTGTTTTTTTCTCGTCACGACATTGGACAAACCCGAACAAAAGCTCAGACGGCGACAACACGGTTTTGGAGGGTATGGCCTCCATGCTAAGTGGTCTGACATGCGCTGGCACCCACTCTGCGGCCGTTTTTTCAAGTTCTTTGCGCCACAGCGATGAGTAGCCAATTTCTGCGATGCTTTTTCCGTCTGTGGCCGGGCGAAAGTAAACCAGATCGCCATGCTTGGGGCGCAACGCCCGCTCTGGCTTGCGTAGGTCTGTTTTGCCAACTTCGCCACGGCTCAAACCCACTGGCTGATATGGGCGAATATGCTCATTGCTGAGGTCAGGTTTATTGTCCTGTGTGGCGGTCATTTCGTCGGCCAGGCGGCAGAAACGATCGATGACTTCATTAGGAATAGGTAGCAATTGGTAGTCTTTTGTCAAATCGATGTCGGCTAATTTTTCTTGCCCTTCAGTAATCCGTTTCTTGATTTCAGAAGGAACATTTCGCTGGGCATGATTGCACGGGACAAATAGCTCGTGTTTTCGGGTGTCTACCAAATCACGACCAGGTGCATCCATGATTCGCAAATAGCCAGCCTGTAAACCAGCACGTCCAACTGCATCAGCTTGTTTGATGGGAAGATCGACTTGAGTTCTGCGCACTCCAAGGAGAAACCGACGGTGGCCAGCATTTTTGATGTGCAAACCATTTGGGTTGTCAATATCAATGGAAATTTGCCCACGGTCGTCTTGCCACATGGGTTTGACGGTATCCACCATGTACCAAGGTGCGCTGCTCTGTGAAGCAGTGGGCGAATAGGTTGAGAAACCGTCTGGCAATGGCGCGTTCTGTACATCGCCAAACAATGACTTCAATGGTGCCAGGCCTGACCGCATGCTCGTCAACAAAGCCCGATATTCGCGTGGGACAACAGCACGGTTGTTACCGCCAATTTCGAGCGTAGGCAAAGCCATCATCTGAATCCAATAGCCACCACCAATCTTCATCAGCCTGCCAACCGCTGAGAGAGCTTGCTCCATGGGTGTTCGCGTGGAATACCTACGGTCATCCATCACCCGCATACGCGACCGGGTAATGGACTCATGCAAACTTGATAGCATGCCGCGCAAGCTGGTAGCGGGCAAGGCCAGGTTTTGATTGAGTTTAAAAGGCTCTTTCAGTTTGGGTAGCTGTACATCCTCGGCATCCCCTGCCCCGACAAAGAAGGGGGTTTGCGGGATGACGTGGCAGACCAAACGCCCGTTGTACGCATTGGGCGCGTAGCTGGCATGGCTGTGGTGGGTTTTGTTGTCGATGGATACGATCTGTTTTTTCGGGTCGGTCTGAAACCGCTCCCACGGCAGACGTTGATCTATTCGTGAGTCGGTTCCAAATGGAATGAACACGTAGGGGTTGTGAAAATCGCCATCAACCCGCCCCAAATCCGGGCCAGTCGGCGCTTGTATGTTGGCAGCGTTGCTTAATGGCTGATGTGGCTCCTGCGGGTCCTTGAAGTTGGCTGCAAACGCGGTCAATGCACAGGTCAAATCTGTTAGGGTCTTATCGAGACAGTCTTTGAACGTTTTGACAGTTCCAGCCGTGCAAGCGCCATAGCCTTTGGCCTTGCCATAACCCAGCGCAATGTCCCCCTCATCCAGATCGCGCAACACATGGGCCAGCAGGCCCAGAACTTGGCTAACGAGGTCGGGGTTATGGTCTTGCAGTTTGCGCAGGCGGCCCAGGTCGAGGCGGATGCTACCGGTCAGCGTGGGGCAGTCAAGTGCCTGGATGGAAAACTTGGCACTGTCTTTGCCACCGCCGGTGATGCGGTCGATGGCTACCATCTCGTGCTTGAGCGTAGGCGCGTCCTTGGGGGCTAAAAAGTCGCTGCATTGCACCACGGCGCGCCAGCCTGTGGCGCCAAACAGCACGCTGGCCAGGTCAAGCCGGGCCACGTTGTCCAAGCCAAATACGGCAGGCACTTTGTAGCCCGCTGGCGTTTCTTCGCCCAAGGTGCGCAAAATGCGCTCGGCCTGGCTGCGCAGTGCGCCATGTAGGCTGCTGTCAGGCAGTACGGCCTGACCGGCGCTGTTTTTGCGGGGAACGCCGTCAGGGTCGCCTACGTTCTTCTTGGCTTTGTTGGCCTCATAAACCAGAAAAGGGGTGTGGAACCTTAGCGCCAAGTCAGTCAATAGCAGCAGCTCGTCGCTGCTTTGTGTCAGCGTTTTGGCATGAACATGGGGCTGGGCAGCACCTGCCCACAAGTCAACGGCCGCATTGGCTTGGGTTTGTACAGCGCGCCACAGGGCATGCAAGTCGTTCAAGCGGCGCACTTCAGCCAGTTGCCAGGTTACGCGGCCGTTGTCGCTGGCTTGGCGGCTACCCAACTGAAAGCTGCTGAGTGCCGCACCGGCGAGTTGCAATAGGCCCAGCAGGTGGGCGATGTCTGCTTCGTCGAGCCCATGGGCGCTGCATTCAAAACGGAATTGGCAACCCGGTGGGGCGACTTGTTCGGTAAACAGCAAGCGGTGTTCTGCGGTGCCGTAGTCGCGGTTGCGCACCGAGTGCATCAGCATGGCGCTGCGCCGTTGCGGATCAAAACCCGGCAATGGGCTTGCGCCGGGTGACTTGCTTGCGAGCAAGTAGGCATTGCAGATTTCAAGCTGTGCCGGGGTGGTTTGGTCGCCGTTGGCACTGCCAAAAAGCCGGTCCATCAGATCTGGCGGTAAGTCGCTGCGCCGGGCCAGGGCGCGCAATGCGCCTTTGATGCCGCTGCCGCTCAGATAGGGTTCACCCCGGTGGTCTCGGGCAATGCAACTCACCCAATTGTCTTGATCGGTACTCGTCAGGGTTTCGTCCTGCCCGGTGCCAAGCGACAGTGGGGTGGTCAGGGTAAAAATGCCTTGCACGCGCCACATGGGCAGAGGTTGGCGCGTGGTTTTTTGGGGAGTGTCTATGGTGTCGGATGCAGTCATGATGAATCCTTGAATGGGGTGGGGTCTAAAGCGCCTTGAATGGCAGGGTGGCTTGCACCACTACTTCGCCATAGCCGTTTTGTGCGATGTAGGGGTGGTCGCGCCAGGTCTGACCGTGGCGTTGTTGAACTGCTTGGGGCAGCGACAAGCCATGGTCTTGCCAGTGCCGAAGCAACTTGGTAGCAGTGTCCGGGTCGTTGACCTTGAACACAAACACGCTGCCCGCCTGGGTCAATGCCAAGGGTTGGTAGGCGGGACTTTTTTGATGGAGATAACGCCGGTGCAAGGACTCACCGCCGCACAGTTGCTGGGTGGCGAAAAAGTGACTGAGCGTGAGTGTGTCGCTGTACCCTGCTTGTGCCGACAAGTCGTCAAAGGCATTGCGGTAAAGCGTGGTCAAGTCAAGATTTGTCTGGTTCGCAATGGCATCTGTGGCAAACAGCAGCGCGTCGCTTGTCAGCACCATGGGCACGAGTTCGCCCACTTTAAGTTGCTGCGCTTTGGCATCAAGCCGCGAGGGCCAGACATTTTGCGCATGTGCGATGACGTCGACTTTTGCGCGGGCATCGGTTTTGCCGATTGGCCCCAAGCCGTGGCGCAGCAGCTTGGCAAGCTCTTGGCGCACGGCGGGTTGTGCCGATTCGGGCACGGCGCTCAAGTCCAAGTCAAACTGCCACTGGACAGGTGTAGCTGGTGCGGCATAGATGCAGTCGTAGGCAAAGAGTTGGCCCTCTGCCGCTTTCCCGTCCAGCATGGCCGTGCGAACACGCAAATGGCGTGCGGTGTTGCGCCAGCCCTGGTCTTGGCTGGCAGTTTTGAAAGTGCCAGATTTCCAGTCAGTCTGGAATGCAGGTGCTTTAACAAAAGTGCCTGCAACGCTTATTGGGTAAACATCAAGCACTTCACTATCTATAGCAATTAGCGATTGGGGCAAGGGCATGGGCCGGCCACCACCGGGCGTGCTTGGCAGGGCGTGCGTGCAGCGCAGCGCATCAAAATGCTGAGCCAAGGCGCTGCCGGTGATGTCGGTCAAGCGGCTGGCTGCGTGCAGCTGCAGCAGGGTTTGCGCTAGAGCACCCAGCAGCGTGCTACCTGGAATCACATCGCCCGAGACAAATACGTTGCCACGTCGGCTGGTGGTGTTGACGCAAATCGGGGCATCAAATTGCAGACCCAGGCGCAGCTTTGAGCATGCCGGTAGATGCAGATAGGGGCTGGCCGGGGCACTTTGGGCGTTGACCCGGCAGTCCAGCAAGCGGCCAAAGCCGACTCCGCGGTAGGCACCCAGCTGGGTTTGCACCAACAACGCTGCGCGCAATTGTTGCACCAGCGTTTTGACTTCTTCAGCCTCTGCCCAGGTGTGCCAAGTGCCTTCAAAAGTCAGTGCTGCACCGCTGTCGCTGATTTGCTCGGTGATGAGTAACGCACCTTGAGTGACTGATCCTGTGTCATCGTCCAGCGCAGTCCGTGCAACTTCGGTGTGGTGCAGCGCGCACGCAGCGCTTGCGTCCTGGCCATTGATGCGCGACAGCACCAGGTCGGCGACCTGCATGCGGGCACGTTGTTGGGTGTTGTTGCTGCTTTGGTCGGCCTGCCCAAGCCAGGCGCTGGCATTTGGCTGACCCAATTGCGCACCGTAGCTGCGCCAAGCCTCGGCAATGCGCCCAGCCAGCAGCGTGCCGGGAATGATGGGGCGGTCCAAGTGGTCAAACAGCAAGGTGGCATCCAGACCAAAGCGCCCGGCATCGTTGCCATGCACCAGATAGGGGGCTTGCAGCGTGACGCTGAGGGTGATGGTGTGCAGTGTGCGGCTCATGCTTGCACCTCTTGGGTTGCTTGAGTGGTTTGGGCAGGGTTTTGGCAGTAGTCCCATAGTTCGATGAGCTTGACCCAGGCGGCCAGGTCATCTGGGTCGGGTTGCAGGCTGGCGATGGTGTGCCAATCTCGCGCGCTGCCCTTGGGATGCAGTTGGGCCCAGAGCTGGTTAAACACTTCGGTGTGACCTTCGGCACTTTCGCTGCTTGGCTTGAGCGCATTGTTCACGCTGGTGTAGCTACGCTGTAGCAGGCGCAGGGCCTCTGATGCCTCGGTGCCGGTGTCCAATGCATCGCCTTGGACAATCATGCGCAGGGCGCGCACCATGGTTGAGCGCGGCAGTGCCACTTTGAGTGAGCTGGGTTCTTGCGCGCTGAGCTTGCAGGCCAGAGCGTTAACGGCAGTGGGGCTGAGCGTGAGGGTATCCCAGCTGGCAATCTTGCCGCGAAAGCGCATCTGCAAAAACGCATCCAGATCGCTGCCCGCTTGGTCAAATGACTCAAGCACCAGCCAGTTCAGGCTGTCTTTGCCCTTAAATGCGCTGATGTCTTCTTTGGATTTGTCGGCCAGTGCTTTGGCCAATTGGCTGATGGCGCTGATGGGGGCTTGGTGGTGACAAAACACCAAGCCACAGGCATGGGTGAGTGGCTTGTCTTTGCCATTAACCGGGTAACTCATTTGTCCGGCGGTTTGTTCAAAAAACAGGTTAGCCAAGGCCATACCACACCAGCCGGGAACAACAAACATCAGTTCGTCGCCACCCCAAAGCAGTGTTTCAAGCCGAATTTGTGTTTCGATGCCGGTCTGCGTTTGCCAGCGCGGGTCGGATTGGGCGAGCTGTAGAACCTTGTCCAGCAACTCCTTTCGCTGCGCTTTGATGTAGGTGTCCCATCTTTTGAGGTCGTCTGGTGTTTTGCACGCACTGCCAATCTTGCCAAAGCTGTTGCCATCGGCATAAAACACTGCCATTTTTCCGTTGAGGTTTTGTGTGGGAACGAGCGAATTGTTTATATTTTTGGCAAGCGATTCGAATTCACTGGTGAATGCCTGTGGCGCATGGTCACCCAGCAAACGTTGATAAAACGCTTGCTTTTGGTCGCGACCGTGTTTACGTCGGCATTGAACCGAAAGACTGTTTTTGGGGTCTTCTGGGCCGCGGGGCGAGGCTGGGCGCACTTCGTCGGTCTTGCAAATGGCTTCGCTGGCCTGGAGTCCTGCCGTGGCAAAGCTCAGGCTTTGCATTTGCTGCCAGCGGTTGGCTGCGATGACCTGCTCGTTGGCTTGTCTGAACTCGCCTTGGGCGATGTTCACCACAAACGTGGCATTACGGTAGAGGTTGTCGCTTCGTAGCCACTTGCGAACCTCCTTGACGAGTTCCTCGGGCTTGTTGTCGCCCAGGATTTCAAACAAGCCTGCTGAAGCGCCGGTGCTGATGGGATCTAGCTTGCCTTTGAACTTCAGACACATATCGTTAATGGCATCGAGCAGCATCAGGCTGCCGCCACGGCGGGTGTTGAGGTCTTCGGTGTCGAAGATGGTGTAGGCGAGATTGACGCCTTCGATGCGCAGTAGGTTCATGGTTTTGTGTTCGCAGAGGGAGATGAATGGTGCCCGAGCAGCACAGATAAAGCCAAGGCCCGAACTTCCTTGATTTGATAAACGCGCCAAGTCAGCCAGGGAATGTTTATGAACAACACAGCTGTGAAGATAGAGAATAGCGATAAAGAATTCAATTTGTCAAATTCGTTCATTCCGAAGATGCCTGCGATGGCGGAAATGGTCGCTAGCGCCAGACTGAAAACACCAAGACGACCAACAGTCTCATTGAGTTTTTTAGATTGTTCAAGTTCAATGCGTCCGGCTTGTAGTTCACTATGTTCGGCCAGATCGCGTAGTTCCTGACGTACTTCGTCGTAGAGCGGTTGGACGCGCAGATACTCACGCCACCGAGAAAAAATTTGCTGCCCCTGTTCTTGCGGGCTGACTTCGTCAAACCAGTAGGTCTGGGTAAATTCAATGAACTGTTTGTAAAACTTGCGGACCTCTTCTGTGTCGGGCAATCTGATGTCATCGTTTTTTCGCTGCACCATGTACGTGAGCCGATGCGACGCTGCCAACAGCGCTGCACGCTGCATGTGCGCGATGACACCCATGGGCACGTAAATGTGGCGAAAGGTAAACAGGGCACCTGTAAGGTCTTGCTCGAAAAACCAGTCTTTAGATTTACCCACATAACTGAATGCATAGCCACAGTTGAGCACACGCGAGGGATTATCACGGCTATCAGGCATCGGATCATAAGGATCTGCCGTTGGCCCGGTGTACCAGTAACGGTCATAGCAATGGCGCTGCTCAAAGTCAGCCAAAAATGATTTTGCGTAGGGTAACGGGTCGTAGCCATGGTCATCTGCAAAGCACAGTCGCGTCCATTGACCAGGATTGAGTGCACGCGGATCATTGAAGGCAACGTAGCTCATGATCGCAGCACGGTCATCGCTAAACTGGCGGAGTCCGATGCTGTGCCCATCGTCCGGTGTATGGTCTGTGTACATCGGCGCCAACAGGGTTTTCCAGTGTGCGGACCAACCGGGTTTCCAAGAGCGCTCTTGCCCGCTCTTGCGTAAGCTTTCTTGGTAGTCGGTGGGGGCATAACGCCCCGCCTCACCAATGGGACTGCCCTTGAGGTCGAGCAGTTCCACCAACTCGGCGCAGTGGCCACCGAATTCAATACCATTGTCGCAACCAAAGAAGGGCGGATAAACGCGGCGCAGGCGGTCAAGCAGGCGCTGCAATTCGTGCATCTGCAGAGCCGGTTGGGTATCAGTGGCGGTGTAGTCAAGTTCCAACAGCAAGCAGGCGATGTCGGGCTGGAAAATTACCAGTTGGCAGCGTAATACTTTTAGTTTCAGTTTGACTGGTTCCAGATTCCAAGTCTTGGGCAGTGTCACTTCTATGGCTTTGATGTCGTCGCGCTGCAGCCAGCGGCTGCGCTGCGGATCGAACAGGAAACGGCACACAAAAGGATGGAAATAAACGCGCGCCTGCCAGCGTTGTGTTTCGGTTAACTCTTCCAGGAACGGGCCACTTGCAAGATGCCAAGGACTGCCGTCGGCTGTGAGTTGGGGCACAACATCGTCAATCTGTGAAATAGCCTGGCTTTTGCGCTTGAGTTGCAAAGGCAGGCAAATCACATGGATCAGGTGCTCGACTGTTGGATTTGAAGGCGTTGCGGAAGTTAAGTCAGTTTGATTGTCCATATGAAGCCTCTGAAAAAAAGCTTGTTTGAAGTTTATGAATCAGTTGGATAAGCGCCTGTCTGGTTGATATACATAGCGCCCGCAACCCATGGTGGTTTGTTGCCCAACGCCCAGCCACTGGCCCCAGTGCAGCAGCGCCAGTTCAACAGGCCCAAGTTCTGCGTGGAAGTTCAGACGGCCAACGATGCCGGGCTTGAAGATGCCCCGGTGAGCAGCGTAGGGCCACTGTATTTGCGATGCTGGTGCGTCTGCCGGTGTCAAGGGTTTGACCGCTTCAAATAGTTCACTGGCACGCCAGCCATGTGCAATGCCTACAAAGTTGGCTAACTCTGGCTCCAGCGCCAGCATGCGCTTGGCCAGAGAGTCGAGAAGTGTTTTTAGTGTGGGCCAAGGCACCTGATGGTCGCGCCGTATGCTTCCGCGAGAACCTATCAGTAATGGGCTGCGAAATTCAAGCGTCTGAAGATGGGTAGTGAGCGCTTCAGGTCGAGGTTGAGTGACTTCAGCACGTCGGAGCCAAGCCGCTGGTGATTCGGGCCAGGGCACCGGGTCAATCAAGCGACCATTCATTACAACCGGCTGCACGTGGCTACCCGGTTGAATCATCGACGAACTATCAATTTTGATAGCGCAATTATTCAAGCCATTTGGAGCTTGTTCAATGAGTGCACGGGTGATTACGCTCCAGCTTTGGGTAGCATCACGAAAAAGAACGACTCCAAACCGCAAGTGATTGGTAACCGGTTGACCATAGGGGGGCGGTTCGATGGCCAGACTTGCATATTCGTCATCACCAGCGGGTCGCAAAACTGGCAACAGATGGGGTGCGTGATTGAGCACAGCTCGCTCAACAAATCCGTGCAATGCCCCGCCCAAATGGAGAGGAAATGCATCTCTACTAGGCTCTATTTTGATGTTGAAACTGAGCAGTATCATGATTTACATTGCTGCGGTGACGGTCACTTTCGACTTATCGAGTATTTGACGAGTTCTTGCCAGCACTCTCGCGTGTAGCGCGCATCAGCCAGCGCATTGTGCTGGCCTAGTCCTTGTGGCCTAAAGGCCGGCGCCCTCAGCTGAACTCGCCACTGTTCGATATCCATCGCAAAAAGAGGCCATCCGACTGGCCAAGCCATCAGATCTCCAAACAATTGTCGCAACACAATCCAATCATATTCACCACAATAAGCCCAAAATTCTGGTGTTGAAATGTCGTCGCATGAGTGAGTTTTGAATGAAAAAAATTTTTGAAGATCATTGCGTATTTGAAGCCGTGAATAGGAAGGTGCATCTGCTAAATTCTTGAGAACATTCTCTTGAAGCCACAAAGAAGCACGTTGATGACGGTATTCTTCTGATACTGCGTAGTATTCTCGCCCATCTTCTGCAACTACAGCGATACTGATTAAATCAATCGTTCGTCCATCGTCTTGAAATTCTGTATCAAACCAAAATTTCATGTTGGTACCTTAATAATAAATTGTCTCAAATTTAGAAAACTGCATAAAACAATTAGCGAAAGAAATATACTAAGGGATACGGAAATTACAAATGTACCGTTTATGATGAGTGCTGATGGGATGCAGTGCTAGGCGCGATGTTTAGCCAGATAAACAAGCGGATTGCAACGACGCAATGCACCCATCAGTGCCGCCAGAAACGGGATATTTGTGATTTCCGTATCCCTAAAAAAACATGAGCATCAAAAAATCAATATTTTTTTAATTGATATTCAGCGCTCAATAATAAGTGGATTTTGGCATCTGCTGGTAGATGAGTCATATTCCTTTGAACCGTTCACATAGATTGTGACAGTCGATCCGTCAACTTCAATATCAGCCCTACCATTTTTATCAGTTTTAATTACATCACCCCCATAGCATTTAACTTTATATCCACTCAATCCATACCCCGCTGAATCAACGACTTTAACAGTTATAGTAGGGGTTGTACGCCCAAATCCACGAAAATTTCAGAGTCCCTGGTTTTCTCTGCGTCCCAGCATCTTTTGACCGTCTTGGCGCAGCGCGCCGTCGGGGCCAAGATGCCGGTAAAGGCATATCGTTACACATAAGTCAAAAAGTCTTTATAAATCAATAACTTATAAGCATCACTCTGCTATAGAATTCATAAGACTATAGCTATAGAAATCAATGAGTTACGAATTTTCTGTGAAACTTGTGTGTAACGATATGCGGTAAAGGGTCTGGCGGGTGACCCCCAACTCCTTGCATAGTTCGCTCACGACCGTTTCCTTTTGACCCATGGCCGCCATGGCCAATCGCAATTTGGTGCGGCTCTTTTCGGCCACGAAAAAATCGTTAAAAAACAATATGAACTTGCTGATATGAGCAAATGAAGAGGTCAAATGATGGTGTCAAAGGCGTTCTGGGGTTGTAAGCCCAACGCCGCGAAATCTTTCAGGTACCGTTCGATGGCATTCTCATAACTCATCGATGCCGCCGAGGCGTTTCAAGAATGGTTTTCGAGACCTTCGCACACGATGCTGCGGCTGGTGCAGCATAAATTCTCAGTTTCCATGCTCAAAAACGACCGTTTTTGAGCATGGAAAACACAAGTGAAAGATTTCGCGGCGTTGGGCGTGGAACCCCTGGATTGCGCTGGTGCCGCGCCATGTCCATTTTTACCTCTCCGAACTGCCGCTG
>NZ_JBMOJE010000132.1:0-12078 GCF_049316945.1 Propionivibrio sp.
TACCGGCGAAGGCCGGTATCCAGATTCGTCCATCTGATCAAGATGTTAAAAGACCAGTTTGATAAACGAACTGGATACCGGCCTTCGCCGGTATGACGACGGATGGGTTGAACAAATTTACCTTGGGCCATGCCCTGAAGAAGCCCGTGAACAGGGGCTCTCCGGGCATCGTTTTGTAGGCCGCCATTTGACGGGCGGTGCAGGGCGATTTGTGGCAACCATCGTTGCCGGGCCGCTTTCATGCCTGCGGTTGTTTTTCCTGCACCAGCGCTTTCAACTTTTCAAGCAATGAATCGCTCAGGGCATGGAGTTCGGGGAGGCGCAGCAGCGCCTCCGCATTCGGACGCACGGCATGCAGTTCCAGCAACTTTGCCGCCAGCGCATGCACCTGACGGTGCAACGGTTCGATGGACTGGAAGGCTGGCTGCTGACCATAGCGGGCTACACCCTCGGTCTCCAGCCACTTGCCGAAACGGCAGAGTTGGTGATCGAGCGGCAGGGCTTCACGCTTACCCCTGAGATGGCTGGATAGCATGGCAATCCAGGCGCGGTGCTCGGCGCCGGCAAAGAGCAAGGGCAAATCGTCGTGGCTGATTGCCGGCAGATCGGCCCACAGCGGATCGGGGTGCCAGGCCGCTGCCCAGGCGGGCAACTCGTCCGCCGGCATCGGCCGCGCGATGCCGTAGCCCTGGGCCAGATCGCAGCCGAGTTGCAGCAGCATCTCGCCTTGTTCCACGGTCTCCACGCCTTCGGCAATGACCTGGCGACGGAAGGCGGTGGCCAGGCTGAGTACGCCTTCGAGAATGGCGAGGTCATCCGGGTCGTCGAGCATGCCACAGACAAAACTCTGGTCGATCTTGAGCTCGGTGACGGCCAGGCGTTTCAGGTAGGTCAGCGACGAATAGCCGGTGCCGAAATCATCGAGGGCAAACATCACGCCGATCTCGCGGCAGGATTCGATGACCTGGGAGACCCGCGCCAGGTCTTGCAGCGCGCTGGTTTCCAGCACCTCCAGCGCAAGATCGCCCGGACTGACCTCCGGATGCGCCGCCAGCAGCGCACGCAGACGCTCGACAAAGTCGGCCTGCTGCAACTGGCGGGCACCGACATTGACGCTGACCGGGATATTCAGTCCGGCCGCCTGCCAGATCGCCATCTGGCTGAGGGCGGTAGCGATCACCCACTCACCGATGTCAACGGCCAGCGGGTGGTCCTCGATCACCGGCAGGAACTCGGCAGGGGCGAGCAGGCCATTTTCCGGGTGTTGCCAGCGGATCAGCGCCTCGGCACCGATCACCGCCCCGCTGCGTACATTCACCTTGGGCTGGTAATGCAGCACGAATTCGCGTGCGGAGAGGGCGCGGCGGATGCGCTCCTGGCTTTCGTGATGGCCGCGCACGCTGCGATCCAGTTCGGCATCGAAGATGTGGTAGCGCTTCCTGCCGGCCTGCTTGGCCTGATACATGGCCTGGTCGGCCTGACGCAGCAGTTGATCGGCCTCCAGGTTTTCGGCCTGCGGGTAGAAGGTGACGCCGATACTCGCCGAAACCTGGAGCACGAGGTTGCCAAGAAGCACCGGCTGCGCCGCCGCCGCGAGCAGGCGGTCAAGCAACGTTACGCTAGCGGCCACATTGTTCAGGTCGAGAAATACGGCGACAAACTCGTCGCCGCCCAGGCGGGCCAGCGTGTCGCCTTCGCGCAGCGCCTGCTTCATGCGGCTGGCCACGGTCATCAGCAACTGGTCGCCGACTTCGTGCCCGTGGCTGTCGTTGATGGCTTTGAAGCCATCGAGATCGAGGTAGGCCACGGCCATCATCTGATGGTGCCGCTGCGACTGAACCATTCCCTGGCGCAGGCGGTCGGCGAGCAGGACGCGGTTCGGCAGCGCAGTCAGCGCGTCGTAGTGGGCCAGATGTTCAAGCTGGCTTTCGTGCGCCTTGATCGCGGTGATGTCCAAGAATAGCGCTACGAAATGTTGAATCTTGCCCTGTTCATCGCGCACCGCGCTGATGTTTTCCATCACCGCGTACACCTCGCCGCTCTTGCGCCGGTTCCAGATTTCTCCGTACCAGTGGCCTTTTTCGAGCAGATCGTGCCACATCGCGGCGTAGTACTCTTTTCCCTGACGACCGGAACTGAGCAGGCGCGGGTTGCGACCGAGGACTTCGTCGCGCGTGTAGCTGGTAATGTGGGTGAAGGCCTCATTGACGTTGATGATGGTACCGTCGGCGTCGGTGATCATGATGCCTTCGCGGGCGTGGGTGAAGACGCTGGCGGCCTGGATCGATTCCTCTGCCTTCTTGCGCTCGGTGATGTCGCGCGCAGCGGCGAACACGCCAAGCACCTGGCCGTTGTCGTCACGGTACACGCTGGCGTTGTAAAGCACGTCGGTGACCGTGCCCGAAACATGGCGAATGGCCAGCGGGTAATCGGTCACGAAGCCTTGCGAAAATACCTGCTGGTATCCCTCGCGGGCTTTTTCGGGGTTGGTGAAATAGTCGGCGAAGTCGCTGCCGATCAGCGTCTCCCGGCTTTCTCCGGTCACCTTTTCGGTGGCCGTATTGACGTCGGTGATCTTGCCGGCCGCGCTGATCGTCACCAGCGGGTCGAGACTGACTTCAATCAGGCTGCGGGCGTATAGCGCGGCGGCCAGGGCAGCTTCCTCCATCTTCTTACGTTCGGTGATGTCGCGGCTGATCCCGAACAGGCCGATGACTTTCCCTTCCTGGTCGAGCAACGGCCACTTGTTGGTGCTGACCCAGCCTTTGTTTCCGGCGGTGTCAAAGTAAGGATCGGTCTTGTTCAGCAGCGGCTTGCCATCGCGGAAGATCGGCAATTCCTCTTCATGGTAAATCTGCGCCGTCTCTTTCGGGAACACCTCCAGATCGTCCTTGCCGACCATGTCGCGCCAGCTGGCATGCCCGGTGATGTCGGCCAGGGTCTGGCTGCAAAAGCGAAAGCGCGAGTTTTCGTCCTTGAAGTAAATGAAGTCGCTGGCGTTTTCGAGAAAAGCCACGAAGTTGCGATTCAGCTCGCCGAGCGTTTCTTCCGACAGCGTGCGCGCAATGAGTTCAGCTTCGATCTGACTGGTAAATGCCTGCAGCTTGCCGGTCATGTCGTTGAAGGATTGCGCCAGTTCGGCGAATTCATCGGCACCGACCCCCTTGATCCGGTAACCCAGATTGCCCCCGGCAATGATTTTTGCGCCCGCGTGCAGCGGCGCCAGACCCTTGCCGATCAAGCGGCTTATTTGCCACGCGGACTGAATGGTGGTCAATGCCAGCAGCAATGCAAACACGCCGATAATGATGGCCAGGTTTTGGTAAGTCTGCTCGACGCGCCTGTCGCTGGCCTCCTGCAAAGTCGTCGACATATCGCGAAAGGCAACGGCCTTCAGCATCAGCTGGCTGACCAGCCGCTTGTTCAGTTCTTCATAGACCTGGCGGTTGCCAACGGCTGTTTCCAATGGCTCGGTGTGGCTGACAATACGCTGAAATAGTTCCGCGCGGTCTTTCGTATTCTGCTGCAATCGTTGCAACAGTTGCTGGTTCTGTTCGCCTTGGAATTGATCGGTAGCCTGAAGCAGCAGGCTGTCGGTCGACTCTTTGACGGCTTCCCACTGCGCCCGTATATGGTCTTCGCGATAGAGTAAATACTGGTTCCGCAATGAATCGTTTTTGAAGAATGCTTCCTTGATCTCGCCGGCAATAACGGAGTCATTTCTTGCACTGTTGAATTCGATGAAGGACCAGCCGAGAATCGGTAACTGGACGACGAGTGCCGCCAGCGTAAGGCCTGAAATGATCCTGAGTCGGGTGGTGATGCGCATGATCGGCTAGCGGAGCGACCTGACCGCTTCGGGTTTGATCGCCTTGAGGCTGTCAGCATGAATGTAGCTGGCGAAGTCGGGCATCACCGTCTGCTCGGTCAGCTTGTTCCTGATCGCCCAGCGCGCTTCATCATCCAGCGTGATCAGCAGTGTCTGGTCGAGCTTCACCTGGTAATTGAAGTTATTCCATACCTCGCTGACCAGGCTCTTGTCTATTTTTGTTGCAGCGGAAACGATGGTTTGCGCTTCGTCCGGATTTTTCGCAACGAAATCTTCGGCCTTGAGCAGGGCGCGCAGGAAGCGTTTGACGGCCTCGGGATGGTTGTGGACGAATTCCTGCTGGGCGGCGATATTGAACGTTTCGGTATAGATATGCCGGTCGTAAAAGACGATCCCGCCGGCCCCGAGTTGGTTCCTGATCTGCGTCAGCGGATAGTTCCAGGCGGAAAGCGCATCGACTTTCGCGGCCATGATGGCCTCCTGCATGTCCTCGGGTTTCAAGGGAACGGGCTGGATTTCCTGGCGCGTGAGACCGTTGGCCGTGAGCAGCGAATCGAGAAAGAAGTCGGAGGTGGTGCCGGGCGTAAAACCGATGCGCTTGCCTTTCAGGTCGCCGGGTACGGCGATGCCGGCATCTTTTCTGGCCACCACGGCATGGTTGGTGCTGCTCGATTCAATGTTGGCAATCACGAAAATCTTCTCGCCCCTGAGCACGCTGAACATGAACGGGGTTTCGGCGACCGTCGCGAAGTCCGCCTGCTTATCGAGCACCGCCTGCAGCGCGGCCTTGCCGTAGGTGTGCATCGAAAACTGCGCAATGAGCCCTTCTTTAGCAAAATAGCCTTTGGCCACCGCCACGTGAACGAGTGTGTTTTCCGGCTGCCAGGTATAGGCGACGGTGATTTTCTGCGCGTATCCGCCGTCGCTTTGCCCGGCATTCCCCGGCGCTGGCTTGTCGCAACCAGTGAGGGCGACGATGAAGATTAGTGTGAGGGCGGTTTTCCACATGGGGTGCTCCTGGCCAGGTCGGCTGATGCGTACCTTTGAAAGATAGGAAATTTTGTGACCGTATGCAATCGGCGGGGATTGTTCGCCGAAATCAGAAAAGACAATCCATCACTTTAGGCATGGCAGTCAGCAACAACTTCTGCAGTTCGGCCGGGCGATTGCATCAAACCGAAACACCCACCGCAAAGGCGCGAAGGAAGCAAAGTTTTCGCGAAGAAAGTCAAAAGCGACCAAATAGACACTCGCTTTCTTCGCTTCTCTTTGCGTTTCCTTTGCTCCTTTGCGGCTCTGCGGTGGACTTTGAAGTTTGATGCGATTGCCCTGTGCAGTTCGGCCGCTTGGGGTCAATTAATTTGTAGGGTGGCTCTGCATTTCCTTCGGTCAGATAAGCGCAGCGCATCCACCGTTTGTACCTCCGAGGCTTGGTGGATGCGCTGCGCTTATCCACCCTACGGGCTTCTGCGGTCTGCCTTGGAAAGCTCATGGATAGGCGATCTACAGCCCATGCCCTGAAGAAGCTCATGAATAATGGCTCTCCGGGCAGCGTTTTGTAGAACGCCATTTGACGGGCGTTGCAGGGCAGCCGCCTTATTTAGCCCGCTTCCCTTTGAGTGCCCGCACCTCGAAGTGGATCGCCTCCAGTTCGTGTCCATTGGCTTCGACCAGGGCCAGGCGATGCTTTCCCGGAGATGGCCGCCACAGCACTTCGCTGGCGGCACTGCCGGATGGTTGAGCGTCGATGCGCCACTGCCAGCCGGGGCCGGGCTGGCCGGAAAGCTGCAGGGCGACGCGCTGGCGCTCGGGCGGAATATCCGGGTCCAGCGCGATGATCGTGCCTTGCCCCGGATAGGCGATGTGCGCCAGCGACGTCGGCTCGGCCAGGCGCACCACGCTCATGCCGGTGCCGGCGATGAACCACTCCTGCCGTGCCGCTTCGCTGATCTTGCCGGGCGGCTCGAAACGAATCGGCTGCCGCTTGACGCCGACCGGCGGCGGCTTCGCCAGCGCTGGCGTGGTGCCGCCACGCTGCAGCCAGTCCATCACCTCGCGCCAGACCGGCGCGGCGCCGGAAACGCCGGATACATCGTGCATCGCCTCGCCAGCCGCGTTGCCGACCCACACCGCCACCGTATAGCGCGGCGAGAAGCCGATGCACCAGTTGTCGCGCATGTCCTTGCTGGTGCCGGTTTTCACCGCGCTCCAGTAGGGCGTGGCGAGCCACGATTCAAGCCCGAAGGTGCCGACCCGCGCGGCGCGGTCGGCCAGGATGTCGGCAACGATGAAAACCGGCGCCGCGGCCGCGGCGCGCTGCGCCGGCCCGCCGAATACGCCGCTGCAGCCGCCCTCGGTGCAAGGCGCTCCTTCGCCCTTCGTCACGCGCAACGGCGACCACTGGCCACCGTTGGCCAGCGTGCGATAGGCGTTGGCCAGCATGAGCAGCGAGACATCGGCCGAACCCAGCGCCAGGCTGAAGCCGTAGTAGTCGCCGTTCTCGGTCAGGCTCTTGAAGCCGAAGGCGTGCAAGCGGTCACGCAAGACATCCGGCCCGACGCGCACCAGCGTGCGTACCGCCGGGACATTGAGCGAGCCGCCCAGCGCCATGCGCGCACTGACCCAGCCGCGATACTGCGGCGCATAGTTCTGCGGCACGTACAAGCCGTTGCTGGTGGTCACGGCGAGCGGCGAATCGTCGAGCAGCGAGGCGGCGGTCAGGTCACGCCGCTCGAAAGCCAGCGCATAGAGGAAAGGCTTGAGTGTCGATCCGGCCTGACGCAACGCCGTCACGCCATCGACCTCGGGCGCATCCGACAAGGCGCCGCTCGAACCGACCCAGGCCAGCACCTCGCCCGAGCCGTTATCGATCACCAGCAGCGCGCCGTCCTCGGCGTTCTGGCGCACGATGTCGTGCAACTGGCGCTGCAGGGAAGCGCCGGCGAAACGCTGGAGATCGGCGTCGAGCGTGCTGCGCAGCCGTTCGCCCGGTTGCGTCAGCAGTTTCTGCGCCAGATGCGGCGCCAGCCCCGGCGACTGTTCCGCGCCGAGCCAGCCGGCCTGATCGCGCAGCCCGCCGGAAAGCGCCAGGCGGGCCAGTCCGTCCAGCCCCGCGCAGTCGGCGACCGCCCCCCGCTTCATTTGCGCCATGGCCTGCAAGACACCGCAGGCGCGCGTCGCCACGATTTTGGGCGAGGCGCCCGGCGAACGCAGCAATGCGGCGGCCAGTGCCGACTCGCGCTCGTCGAGACCGTCCGGCCACTTGCCGAACAGCCCGCGGCTCATCGCCGCCACGCCGACCATCTCGCCGCGGAAACCGGCGAGATTCAGATAGGCTTCAAGAATCTCGTCCTTCTTCCAGCGCTGCTCGAGCCACAGCGCGCCGGCGGCCTGCGAAAGCTTTTGCGCAACGCTGCGCCGGCCACGCCGCTGTGCCTCTTCGCTGGCAAACTCGTCGAGCAGGCCGACCAGTTGCATGCTCAGCGTGCTGGCCCCGCGCGTCCGCGTGTTCCACAGATTGCGCCAGGCCCCGGCCGCCGCCGCGCTCCAGTCAACACCTGCGTGTTCGTAGAATTTCCGGTCTTCCGAAGCCAGCAGCGCACGCAGCAGCGTGGGCGAAACGTCTTCGATGCGCGTCCACGGCAAACGGCGCTGCGTCATGTCGATGCGCTTGCTGTGCAACGGCCGCCCATCGCGCGCCAGCAACACGGCGTCGGATTCGCTGTAGGCCGCACGCAGTTCGGCGAACGACGGCACCGCCGACGCCGGCAGGCAGCAGGCGGCCCAACTTACAAGCAGGAATAGTCCGTTTCGAACGACGCGCAGAATCATGATGAAAAACTCTGTTTAACCTGAAAAAAGCAGTTGACCACAGCGAACACGGCGAACACAGCGGAAAAACAATGACTTGCAATGTTTTCATGAATCACCCTTTGGGTGGGCCATGAAATCCTGAAATGCTGAGGATTTTCGCTGTGCCCGCCGTGTTCGCTGTGGTCAACTGCTTTTTCCAGGTTCATCGATCACGGCGTACGCGCAGGCGCATGCCTGCTGGCGCGGCCCTCAACTTGCCGTCAAGCGCTCAAGGCTTCGGCGTAAGTCAAGTGCGTGCGATGCCACTCGCTGCCAACTTTTTCCAGGAAGGACAACGCCGCGTCGACCACCTCGGGGTCATACAAAGTACCGCGCCCTTTGCGTAGCTCGGCCAGCGCAACCTCAATAGCCAGCCCTGGACGATAAGGCCGGTGCGAAATGATGGCGTCGAAAACATCGGCGACGGCGATGATGCGCGCTTCGAGGCAGATCTGGTCGCCCTTGAGGCCCTGCGGGTAACCGGTACCGTCCATGCGTTCGTGATGCTGCCAGACCATGTCGGCGATCGGCCAGAGAAAATTGATGCCGCGCAGAATCTCCTGCCCTACCCCCGAATGGCAACGGATGATCATGAATTCGGGAGCGGACAGGGCGCCCGGACGATTGAGAATCTCGGCGGGAATGGAAATCTTGCCGATGTCGTGAATGGTGGCGCCCAGGTGAAGACCGAACAGCTGGTCCTTGCCAAGCTGCATGACACGGCCAATCTCAACCGCGATGCTGGCGACCTGGCGCTGGTGGCCAGCGGTGTACGGATCGCGCTTTTCGATGGCCAGGGCAATGGCTCCGACCATGCTGCTGAAGGTCTCGGCCAGCCTTTTTGCCTGGGAGACAGCCTGTTTTTCAGCCACTTTCAGCGCCGTGATGTTTTCGTGGGAAACCACCACGTGCACCAGCGCTCCCGGAGGAAACCGGGTCACGGTCAGCAGGAACCAGCGTTCTTCCCACGGCGCGTGGCAGGGATACTCCAACTGGAATTTTGGGCAGCTGCCGTCAAGGATGCTGGATATGCCGGCCACTACGGTTGTGGCGGACCGCCGCTCTTCACTTTCGGTGGCGCTATTGTCACCCGTGCATCCCGCCGGATTCCTCAGCATTTCGAGATAATTGCTGCCAACCCCGTAGTTTGGCAACCTGCTGCCGTTGGCGTCGGCAAACTGCCTCCAGGCTTCGTTGACGGCAACGATGCCACCGAACTCGTCGAGCAAGGCCACATGGGCGGTCAGTGCATCGATTACCGCACCATAGTGCTCTGTTTGAATACTCATGATTTCAGGCTCCTGCCTTGTCAAGCATCGTCATCGTTCCGGCGTCAAGCCGTGAAAACCGATAAGTAGATGCCAATTTGACAGAATACGCCAAAAGTCATATTTATACAGAACTGGATTACTCGTTTCACGCTAGCCGTTGTTATTATTATTATTGTTGTTATTGTTGTTGTTGTTGTTATTTGAATTGCTGCCGCCATCCTCTTTTTTCTTCGGCCCCGCAGCGGCGACCGCGCCGGGCAGGGTCAGCACGAGTCCGGCGGCCCCGAGCATGAGCAGTTTGCCGTTACTGAAGAATTCTTCGCCGTCGATCACCGAAATCTTGTCGCCATCGCACCAGATCGTCCTCGCTTGCGTCACTCCGGGCACGGCAAAACTGTTCACCACCTTGCCGCCGCTGTAGCAGTCGATCATCGACTTGCGGTAGATCAGGCAATCGCCCTTGCGCTGCGCCGCACCGACCAGCCAAAGCACCAGTTGCTCCTCGATGGCGGTTCGCGCCGGGCCGTCATCGAGGCGTAGCGCATTGAGAAAACATTCGACGCTGTAGGCGGTTCGTTCAAGTTCCGGTGCGCTCACGACAGGCCTCGCTGCTCAGGGAAGATAGTGAAATTCGAAATTCGGGAAGGGCAGGTTGATCGCCTGAATATGGTAGAAGGCGTTGCTCTTCTGCTTCTGGTAATGGTACTCGCGCAACTGTAGCGTGGTGAAGAAAAAGTTGTTGAGGACGCCCTTGCGGTAGTGTTCGCGGTGCAGCGCGATGAGGCCGGAAAGGTCGGCCATCAGGTAGTCGGCGCCGAGAAGGTCGCTGGCTTGCAGGCAGTTGGCAAAAAGCTGATAGGTGAATAGGTGCTCCTGTTTGCTGCGTTGCTCGTCGCCATAAACCACCAGCGTATCGCGCAGCATCTGCAGATAAAGCGTGTTGCGGACAGGCTCCGTGCAGTTGGCGGCGAACAGGCGGCGCTGGACATGAACGACGATGCGGTCACCCGGCAGCAGGGTGTGCCAGGTCGGCCGCGCCTTCAACAACGGCGAAGCCAGCGGCACCAGTTCGTCGCGCACTTCGAGGATGAAGGCCTGGTCGCTGTACAACTCCTGCAACAGCGGGTCGGCGGCGATCATGGCGCGCAAGGCGTTTTTTTCCTCGGCCAGATCGCTGGGCAGCAGGATGGCCGTCGCAGCCATTGATTTCCCCGGTTCCGCAGGCTGCGCAAAAGCCAGCGCCGGATGCATGTCGCTCACGTACTGCCGCGCCTGCTCGCGCTGCGCATCGGGCGCTGCCGCCGGAAAGGAGAGCGGGTTATCGGCGTAAATGGCCTTTTGCAACTCGCAGGTGTAGGAGCGCCCGCTGCCGCTCTGCTGTTTGACCACCGGGCAACCGCTGTGACACAGCGCGAGGTGATCGCAGCGCTGGCAGTTGTCGTCGAAACCGTGCGCCTGATGGATGCGTTCGATCTTGCGCGCTCCGTTGGCCAGAATGTCGTCGATGCGATCCGCGAAAACATTGCCGTAATGAAATTCCTCGAGGCCCTGGCCGCGCACGCAGGAATACACCGAGCCGTCGCTTTGCAGGAGGTAGAAGCGTTCGCCGCAGTTGAAGGCGTTGGTGCAATAGCCCGGCTTGAATTCGTCAAACCAGTTGCGACGCAGCCCGTCCTCCAGTTCTGTGCCGGTGAACGCCGCTTGCAGCGCTTCATACAGTCGCATCTGCTCGGCGGCACTGGCCGGCGACAGCACGGCCTCGCCCTTGCTGGCGCGATTGAGCCCCGACGCGAAGGCGAACATGATGTTGAACTGGTTCATGTCAAAACCCAGTTCGCGGTGGATGAACCAGATGTCGTCGATGATCGCCGGGATGTCGGCGAGGTGTTCGCTGCACAGCGTCGCCGAAATCTTTTTCGCATGCGGGTAGCCGGCCAGCAGGCGGATGTTCTTTTGCGCCAGTTCCAGCCAGTCGCGGCCGCCGCGGGTGGTGCGGTAGCGCGCATGCATGGTCAGCGGCAGGTCGATGCTGGCGCTGATCGAGACCTTGTGGCGGTCGAACAGATCGTATAACGGCGCGAACCTGTAGAGATTGGTCTTGATATGCGGCGACGACTTGCGCTGCCCGAGCGCATTGATGGCGTCGAAGTGCTCAAGGTAGTGGCTGCGAATCAGCGTCAGCAATTCGTCGAGCACCGCTTCCGGCAGGGTAGTCACCTCGCCGCCGTGCAAGGACACGTTGAAGGCCAGCACCCCGGCTTCACGCAAGGCATTGAGCGCATGGCGCAGGGTGGACACGGCGCGTGCCGCATCGACTTTCAGCGCCGCCTGGGTCGTCTGCTTGCCGAGATAGCAATAGGCGCAATCGAGATTGCAGCACAGCGTCGGCACATAGAGAAGATGGATATTCCGCGTAAAAACCGGCGTCGCAGCCGCAGCGGCAGCACCCAAGGCCGGCAAATCAGGCATCGGCCACGGCCGGCGAGGCCCGGCGCACCTTCTCGATGATCCTGGCCGTCACCTTGTTGAATTTGGCCGCCTTGTTGGCCTCGACCTTGTGCGCCTTGCGCGCGTTGGTCGGGAACTTCTCGCGCTCGATCACGAAAGCCTTGCCGCCTGCCGTTTGCAGGCTCAGGCGCCCTTCGGCTTCGGACAGACGCAGGTGCGTCACGTTGGCGTAATAGACGATATTCTCGCCGCAGATGAAGTAGCGCGGGCCGATGCACAGCGTTCCCGTCCGGGCAAGAAAAACGATCAGCGGCACGAGAAAGGCGCCCAGCCCCGCCGGGAAGGCCACCACAGCAACAATCAGCGCCACGGCCAGACTGACCAGAAAGAATGTCTTGCGTCGTCCGGACAGCCTGGTCCGGCCAGCGTGCTTGTAATTGAACACTGCAAGTTGGGGCTGATCCATGTGCGTCTCCCGCTTTTTCACTTGACTTAACTGCACGAGAGTATCGCCCGTCTGAAAATCGTGGTCAAACAGCAAAATGACCCACTCGATAAACGGCGTATTCCGCACCCAGGTTGGAGCCTGGTTGTGAGTAGTAGTCAGTCAACTTGGAACTGGTGTATAAAAAACCCCGTCATTCCGGGCTTGACCCGGAATCCAGTGGTGCACCACTG
>NZ_JBMOJE010000133.1:0-11929 GCF_049316945.1 Propionivibrio sp.
CCCTTCTGGCAAGCTTTGGCACAAAGTTCCATATCAGTTTTGCGTGATTACTTAGTCGTCATCCTGAGCGGCGATGTAACGCCACCCATTCCCCCTCAATTTCAGGAAACTAAAAAGAGGAGGCAGTGGTTGCCATTCGTACGGAAATGGAAGGGTAGCGCAAGGATGAATAATCGCCCCATGGTGGTGGTGCAGTGTTGGGATGATGGAGTCGTGACGGACGTGCGGCTCATTGACATCTTTCGACGGCATGGAGCCAAAGCCACATTCAACCTCAATGCGGGCCTGCATGAAAAACATCGCCAGTTGGGCTGGATTTACGAAGGCAGGGAAGTTGGCAGGCTGGGATGGGATGAGATGAAAGAAGTCTATCAAGGCTTTGTGATCGCCAACCACAGCCTGACGCACCCGCACCTCGAGCAACTGGAGAGGGAAGTGGCGAGGCGCGAGATTGCTGAAGGGCGCGAGAAGCTGCAGCAGTTTTTCGGGCAACGGGTGTTGGGGTTTGCCTATCCATTTGGAACTTACAGTGAAGAAATCATGCAACTCGTACGCGAGACCGGTCATGTGTACGCGAGGACCACTGCTAATGTTGATTTCCCGTTCCCTCCAGAGAATGCGATGTTATTCCATCCATGCTGCCATTTTCTTGCGCCTGACCTGTGGTCGCGTTATGAGAGGGCGAAGGCGAGTGGAGTATTCTATTTCTGGGGACATTCCTACGAGATGATCACGGACTCGATGTGGCGTGAGTTCGAGGAAATCATAAAGCGAATTAGCGCCGATCCCGATTCGTGTTGGGGAGATGTGGCGGATCTGTTTGATGACGAAATGTGCAATGCAGTTACGCCGAACAAGCCGCACGCAAGCGGAGGGTAACGACGCACCGAATTAGTGCCCTTAGGCGGCAAGACTTCATCTTGCGTAAGATGAACGACTGCGGGAAGGTTATAGGCGGAACGGTGACAGAACGAAAAGGCGCGTTACAAGATCAGTGCGCTCGTCTTCACCGACATCAACCAGAAACTGATGGAAATCGTTGAAGCGCATCTGACCATTCCACGTTGGCATGGCCTGCGGGTGGTGGCCGGCGATGGCAGTGTCGTGCGCTTGACGATGATTAGTTGAAAACAACATTTATTTGTCAGCAAGGGAAAAACAATCAACCTTTGACCAAATCGGAGCTGGCCACAACAACATCAAGCTATTGATTTTGTTCGTCCCTCTTCAGGGAGGCTGCGCGCTGTCTTTCGTGATTTTCGTGGATAGACTGAGGTTTTTTAGATACTTATCAGGAGAGATGCCCAGCAGGCCGCATGAATAGGCGATCTCCAACCAATAGGCCTGAAGAGTGCCGTATTCATTGGCTCGGCAGCGCATATCATTGCAGACAGCCAATTGGCGCGGCTTTCAGGCTGGCACCTTGATTATCCAAAGAACTTCAGTTGTTCACCTCAAAGGTGAGGTTTTCAGGATGAGCGGTCTGGTTTTATATTTTCACAACCTCTCAGAGCTCAACCAGTCCGTGCTTGATGGCGAAGTGAATCAGTTCGGTGTTGGTGTGCAGGCCCAAGGTCTCCATCATCTGATACTTGTGGAACTCGACCGTCCGGGCCGAGATTGAGAGTTTGGCGGCGATCACCTTCGCCGAAGACCCCTCCGCCAGGAGTTGGAGAACCTCACGCTGCCGCAGGGTGATGGAACCGAGCGGGTCGCCGGAACTCTCCGGCCCGTTCTTCATCCCGTCCAGAACCTCCCCCGCCAGTTGCGGCGTGAGGTAGGTCCTGCCCTCAAGTGCGGCGCGGATGGCAACGATCAACTCAATTGGAGCCGAGTGCTTGAGTACGAAGCCCGACGCCCCGGCATCAAGCGCACGCCGGGCAAAGCTTGCATCCCGGTGCATGGTGAGAAACACGACAGGGACTCGATCTCCGCCTTGCCTCAACTGAACCAGGGCGTCGATGCCATTGAGGTGCGGCATGGTGACATCGGCGACAATCACGTCCGGACGCAACGTCCTGGCCGCCTTGACCAATGCGCGCCCATCGGCCACCACACCGACGAGATCGAACTCAGGATCAAGCAGACTCTTCAGCGCCTCGGCCACCAGGAGATGGTCGTCGGCGATGAGCACCCGCGGAAGACGCGGAGCACTCATCGAGCCTCGCCTGCTGCGGGAACCCAGGCGACGATGGTCGTGCCCCGGCTTGGTGCGCTTTCAATGTCAAGTGTGCCGTGCGCCAGCAGCACCCGTTCGCGCATACCCACCAGGCCGAGTTGCATCCGCGCTCGCGGATGCTCCGGATCGAAGCCGATGCCGTCGTCACGGACAGCGAGAAGCAAGCCGCCGTCCATCTCGCGCAGCGTGACACTCGCAGCGCAGGTACCGGCGTGGCGTGCCACGTTGTTCAGCGCCTCCTGCGCCAAGCGGAACAAGCAGAGTGCCGCGTCCTTGCCGACGACGGTGGTCAGCGGCTCGATGTTCGCCGACAAATCGAGCCAGCCCTGGCGAAGCCGCCGCTCGCACTCCGCCCGCAGTGCCTCGGCCAGTCCCAGTTCCTCCAGGACAGACGGGTGCAACTGGTAGGCCAGGGAGTGGACGTCTTCGCTTAGGCGCGTGAGCCCCTCGCGAACTGCCTGCATCGCTTCTGCCTGCGTAGCGCCCAGCGTGGAGAGTTCAATGCGTCCGACTTCGATCGCCAGAACGGCAAGCCGCTGCGTCACGTCGTCGTGCAACTCGCGCGCGAGCAGTGCGCGCTCATCCTCCTGGGCGCGGATCAGGCGCCGGCTCAGATCGCGCATCTCGTTCTCGACTTGCTTGCGCTCCGTCACGTCGCGCAGGACGCCATAGGTGTAAACCGCGCGTCCGCTGGCATCGCGCCGGGTGACACCAGCCAGGTGCTGTATCCACTTCTCTCCCTGTGCCGGATGCAGGTAGCGGTACTCGATCGAGAGCCGTTCCATCCTCCCGTCGTGCAATTCCCGACGCTCGTCCAGCATGCGTTCGCGGTCGTCGGGATGCAGATGCTCCATCCAGAACTCCAGGGCGTCAAGACCCCGTTCCCGTTCCGGGGGGATACCGCACAGTTGGCGTAGTCGATCGTCGACGTAGGTGGCCTTTTCGGCAAAGTCCACCTCGTAGAACGCGAGTCCAGCGAGTTCGGCTCCCGCCGCCAGGCGAGCCTCGCTTTCCTGCAGGTTCTGATCGTGGCGCCGACGGGCAAGCGCGTTGGTGAATACTTGCGCGACCAGTTGCAAGCGCATCACCAGCGCGTCCGTCCAGCCACGCTCAGCCAGCAAAGTATTCAGGCTGAGGGCGCCTACGGGCGGCTCGCCTCCCACCGCGAGGGGGATAGTCAGATTCGACTTGATACCCAAAAGGCGACCGTTTTCCCGGTCGACGGCGGCTTCCGCCGGTAATTCCTCCAGCGAAGAAATGACAACCATGCGTCCTGCCAGCATTTGCTGGCGGCACCAGGGGAAAAGCTCCTGACGTAGCGGCTCGTGAGGTTGAAAACCCTCCTGGGCGTAGTAGAAGTGGGTGGGCGTTATGACCGCCAGGGGCGTTCCCGACCATTGCCAAAGCACTGCGTAATCGATGCCGACAAGCTCGCAGATAAGGCGCAATGCGTCTTCGATCTCGCTGTCCACCTCGTCAGGAGTCCGGTTGATGAACCTGGAAGAGAGGTCAGAGATCAGCGTCTCGAATTCGAAACGCTCCTCCCGGCGCTCGGCAACGGGCCAACCCCCACCGAAAACCTGCGGGTTCAATTTTGCATCGATTGCTGAATTGATAAGAAACTCCTGTAGCGCATCATCGGACTGGTAGCAATGGACAAGCCCTATGCCCGAAGGTTTCGCAACACAGAAGAGCAAGCCCCCGAAAACAGTATCGGCGGCACAATCGTTCGCGCGCAGATGGCCACGCTCTCGGCCGAAGAGACAAGATGCGCAGCGGCTTGCGACAAAGAAGGACCCACCACCACTCAACCGATCGGCTGTCGAACCCAGGCCGGTGGCCCGGGACCCCGTATTTTCCCATCATCACCCACGTAATATCCCGAGGTCACAACCCTCCGGATCGAGCATAATCTACACTTGGCGATGAGTAGTGTCAAACCGTCATCACGGCAAGCAATGTTGCAGAAACAAGTTCCTTGAAGAGCCAGAAGCAAGCGACGGGAGCGAAGATGACGTATTTTTTATTGTGTGGCCTGGATACGACGGTCGATGACAAAAGCCTTTCTTTCCAACTTCAAGGAGCCAATCATGACTGACAAAAAAAAGAACAAGGATCTACCGGCAAGTGAAGAATCCCCAAAAGAAGCACTTGATAACAAGACCTACGAAAAGGAACTCAAAAAGCTGCATGTGGAACTGGTCAAACTGCAGCAGTGGGTGGTAGCCAAGGGGCTCAAGGTGTGCATCGTCTTCGAGGGGCGGGACGGCGCCGGCAAGGGCGGTACCATCAAGGCCATCACCGAGCGGGTAAGTCCGCGCGTGTTCCGTGTCGTCGCACTGCCGGCACCGACCGAGCGGGAGAAAAGCCAGATGTATGTCCAGCGCTACATCGGCCACTTTCCGGCGGCGGGCGAGGTCGTGATTTTCGATCGCAGTTGGTACAACCGGGCCGGGGTCGAGCGTGTGATGGGTTTCTCAACGCCAGAGCATGTAAAAAAATTCCTCGGCGCGGTACCGATGGTCGAGCGCGCGATGATCGAATCAGGAATCATCCTGCTGAAATACTGGCTTGAAGTCAGCCCGGAGGAACAGGAACGCCGCTTGAGCGACCGCATCAGCGATGGCCGCAAGGTGTGGAAATTGTCGCCGATGGACGTGAAATCGTTCACTCGCTGGGACGACTACACGGAGGCGCGTGACGATATGTTTGCCGCCACCGATTCATCCTGGGCGCCCTGGTATGTCGCGCTTTCCGAGGACAAGAAGCGGGTGCGACTGAACGTGATCAGTCATCTGCTGAAGCACGTGCCTTACGAGGAAGTTCCGGCCGAAAAGGTCACCCTGCCCAAGCGCAAGATTGGTCGCTACCAGGCCGTCGACTATCCGTTCAAGTACGTTCCTGAGTATTTGCCATAGCAAGGCAATCCAGTAGAAATTTTGCGCTTGTCACCCCCGAAACACTGTAACCGGAGCCACCGCCCGCTAAAGGCAATACCCAGCGCAAAGAGGCAGAAAATGAAGAACCGCCCGCCCGAACCCAGCGACGATTTGCATCTGCTCCAGAATCCGCCTGACTTCTCGCTCGTCCTGGGCGGGCCACTCTTCCAGCTTCTGCGCCGGGCGCACCTGTCCGACGATGCGCTGATGATGGTGCGCCAACGCATCATGGTTATCGCGCTATTTGCCTGGCTGCCCCTGTTGCTGCTTTCCACCTTGGAAGGACATCTGTGGGGCAGCAGTGGAGCCGTGCCGTTTCTGAAGGATATCGAAGTTCACATCCGCTTCCTCGTCGCCTTGCCCCTGTTGATCATTGCCGAACTTGTGGTGCATCGACGCATGCGTCCTTTGTTGCAGCAATTCATTGAACGAAATCTGATTCCAGAGAACGCCATGGGGCGCTTCGAAGCGGCCATCGCATCGGCCTTCCGGCTGCGCAACTCGGTACTCGCCGAAGTGCTGCTGATTATCATCGTCTACGGGATCGGCATCCTGATCGTCTGGCGCTACTACATCGTGCTCGACACGGCGACGTGGTACGCGACACCGTCGGACGGTGCCTCAAAGCTCTCGCTCGCTGGAATGTGGTACGGCTACGTGAGCCTGCCGATCTTCCAGTTCATGCTGTGCAGATGGTATTTTCGATTGTTCATCTGGGCGCGCTTTCTCTGGCAGGTTTCGCGCATCGACTTGAGCCTGATTCCTACGCATCCGGATCGCGTCGGCGGCCTTGGCTTCCTCGCCAACTCGGCCTACGCCTTCGCCGTGCTGGCAACAGCGCACGGTGCGCTGCTTGCCGGGCAACTCGCCAACCGTATCTTCTTTCTCGGCGCCGCCCTGACCGACTTCAAGGCCGTGATCGCCATTCTGGTCGTTTTTCTGCTCTGCCTGGTCATCGGCCCGCTCCTGGTGTTTGCCTTTCAGCTTGCGCAGGCGAAGCGCAAGGGCCTTCGCGAATACGGCACGCTGGCCGAACGTTACGTGCGCGAGTTCGATACCAAATGGCTGCGCGGCGGCGCGCCAGCCGACGAAGCGTTGGTCGGTAGCGCCGACATCCAGTCCCTGGCCGATCTGGGCAACAGTTACGAGGTGGTGCGGAGCATGCGCTCCGTGCCGGTGACGAAGGAGACCATATTTCAACTCGCGGCCGCCACCCTGGCGCCGATTGTGCCGCTGGCATTGACCATGATGTCGCTGGAAGAACTGCTGAAAACGCTGTTCGGCGTGTTGTTCTAGAGAAATTTTTGGTGGCAATGCACGCTGACCGGGGCCAAATCCTGGAGCGGGGAGGAAATCATGTCAAGACCAGGTAACCCGAGCCAGCGACTGCGACTCGCCGTGGCGCTGCCGATGCTGGCGCTGCTGTCGGCCTGTGCCAGCATCGGATCAGTTGCAGAGCCAGGTGAGCCTCCCGAACACCGGCGAATGCCTTTGTCGCAGCGCATTACAGCCAGCACTGGTTCTGGATCGACAACCGCGACTACCGATCCAAGAGCATTTTCAGCTTCATACTCTTGCTGACTTCGCTCGCTGAAACCTGCGTGACGCCACAAGCTCCGGTAATTACCGTGCCTGCCGGCTGAACTGGAGATGAAGCCGACATCTGGCCATTGCCCCCAAGGTTGCCGAGACTTTTTAGCCTGGCGGTCGGAAAGTCCAGGCGCAGGCCTGTGGGTGTAACATGACGCCCGGCAGTGGCAGGCCGCAAGCGACCATCTATTCCATCTGCCGCTAGTTGGGCGGATCACGCCAGGAACTGACCGGCAGAAATGTCCGGGGAGACTGCCCCGCGCCATTCACTGACATTCGCTCACATAACGAACAAGAATTGACGAGATGACCGCCAACGCTGCCAACGCATTCCACAACATCGTCCAGGTAGAAACCAGCCTGTGGGAAGCCGCCGACCAGCTCCGCGCCAACTCCAACCTCACCGCCACCGAATACTCCATGCCGGTGCTCGGCGTCATCTTTCTGCGCCACGCCACCAACCGCTACCAGTTGGCGCTGCAGGCGATTGAAGCGGACCAGGCCGCAGGCATCATGCCCAAGCGCCCCTTGGGCAAGGCCGACTTCATCAAGCGCCGGGCGCTGATGTTGCCCGAGATAGCGCGTTATGAAAGCCTGCTCAAGCTGCCCTCAGGCACCAGCCTGGGCGGCGCACTGGTCGCCGCGATGAACGCCATCGAGGCCGATTTTCTCCCGTTGAGCGGCAGCCTGCCCAAAGACTACGACCGCTTTGACAACAAGCTGCTCGAAAACCTGCTGCGCTGCTTCGACTCCCAAGCCCTGCGCACTGCGACGGGCGACGTGTTTGGCCGCATTTACGAATACTTCCTGATGAAATTCGCCATGCAGGGAGCGCAAGACAACGGCGAGTTCTTTACCCCGCCCTCCTTGGTGCAAACCCTGGTCAACGTGATCGAACCCGATCACGGCGTGGTGAGCGATCTGGCCTGTGGTTCGGACGGCATGTTTGTGCAAAGCAGCCACTTCATCGAGCAAGAAGGCTTCGAGACCATGAAGCGCGTCACCTTCTATGGTCAGGAGAAAACCCCCAGCACCATCCGCCTGGCCAGGATGAACCTGGCCGTGCATGGCCTGGAGGGCGACATTCAGGAGGCCAACACCTTCTACGAAGACAAGCACCGCCTGCAAGACGGCCGCCCACTGTGGGGCAATGTCGACTTCATGATGGCCAATCCGCCGTTCAATGTGGACAAGGTCGATGCCGAATCGATCAAGACCGACCGCCGCCTGCCTTTTGGCTTGCCCGGCGTCAACACAGACAAGCAGGTTTCCAACGGCAACTACCAGTGGATTTCGTACTTTCACAGCTACCTGTCGCCCACCGGCCGGGCCGGCTTCGTCATGTCGTCGCAGGCCAGCAGCGCCGGCCATGGCGAGAAAGAGGTTCGCCGCAAGCTGGTAGAAACCGGCGATGTGGACGTAATGATCGCCATCCGCTCCAACTTCTTCTACACCCGCACCGTGCCCTGCGAGCTGTGGCACTTTGACCGCGCCAAACCGGCCGAGCGCAAAGACCAGGTGCTGATGCTCGATGCGCGTAATGTATACGCTGGCTGGCGTAGCCATTGAAGCCAAGGACATACTTATCAACATCACTGGCGCTTCAGTTGCGCGGTGTTGCATGGCACCAGAGCGCTATCTTCCTGCCCGCGTGAATCAGCACGTAATGATCATTCGGGTCGATCCGGGAAAAGCCGATCCATTCTTCGTACACAAGGCCATCAACAGTGATGAACAAAAGCGGTAGCTACTGAGTTACGCTCAGAAAGGCTCAACCCGAGAAGCGCTAACGAAAGAAGGCATGGCTCGTTTTGAAATCACCGTGCCGACAGCATTACTGATGCGCCAGTTTGGCGAGATAGCCGCTTCATCATTCAAACAACGTGAAGTGCTCGCGCAACAAAACCAAAAACTCCTCGCCGCACGCGACCTGCTGCTACCGCGCCTGATGAGTGGAGAATTGGCGGTATGAGCATCGAAGATCAGCATACCGACCTCAAATCCCTGCGCACCGTCACCGGCAAATCCGCAGACTGGGAAGCGTTGGCCAAAGACTGCGTGTGCTTTGCCAACGGCGCGGGCGGCCGCTTGTTGATTGGTATCGAAGATGACCAGTCTTTGCCGCCGGCCGGTCAGGTGGTGCCACCGGAGGTGCTGGACCGCTTGCGTAAGCGCATGGGTGAATTGACCGTGAATGTGCAGGTGCTGCCGAGTCTGCAAAGAGCAGCCAACGGCGGCGAATTCATCGAACTGGCCATCGACCGCTCCCCCGGCGTGGCGTCCACCCGGGATGGCCGTTATTTCCTGCGGGTGGGCGATACCTGCCAGCCAGTACTGGGCGACGATGTGCTGCGTCTGGCCAATGAGCGGCCCGGTCGGCCGTGGGAAGCCATGGACAGTGGCGTGCCACGTGGCGCCACGGATGCCGACAAGTTGGCCGGCTTCATTCAAGGCATCGTGGCATCGGGCCGGGTCAAGGATTCGGTCAAGGAAAAAGGCGCTGATGCCTTGCTGACCCATTACGGCCTGGCCAACGACGCCAACAAAGGCGGCACCCTCACCCGCCTGGGCGTGCTGCTGCTGGGCAGCACCGCCGACCGCCGCGCTTTGGGCACCGCGCCACTGGTGCAGGCCATCAAGTTCGACGAGCGTGGCGAAAAAATCAACAAATGGGTGTGGGATGACTGCGCCCTGTCACCGGTGGAACTGGTCGATGCCGTGTGGCGCGAGGTGCCTGATTTCCGCGAAAGCTACGAGGTCGCCGAGGGTCTGTACCGCCGCAGCGTACCGGCCTATGATGAAAAAGTGGTGCGCGAGTTGCTGGTCAATGCGCTGGTACACCGGCCCTATACGCAGCAGGGCGACATTTACCTGAACCTGCACCCGGAGCGGCTGGAGGTGGTCAATCCGGGCCGATTGCCGCTGGGGGTGACACCGCACAATATGCTGCACGCCAGCCGCCGCCGCAACGAGGGGCTGGCACGGGTGTTCCACGATCTGGGCCTGATGGAGCGCGAGGGCAGCGGTTTTGATCTGATCTACGACCGGCTGTTGTCCCAGGGCCGCCCGCCACCGGTGCCCGAGGAAGGCACGGACTGGGTCAAAGTGACGATTCAGCGGCGCATTGCCAAGCCCGACGTGATGCGACTACTGACCGAGGCCGATGCCCGTTTCCAGTTGCCCCAACGCGAGCGCATCACCTTGGGGGTATTGGCTCAGACAGAAGGCATGACGGCTCGCGAATTGGGGGCTGTGTTGGAAGCAGAAGGTGGAGATGCCTTGTCGGTGTGGCTGGGGCGCCTGGTTTCGACCGGTTTGGTGCTTACCTCCGGCAAAACGTCCGGCATGCGTTACTTTGTCGCACCGGATTGCTTGCGTGGCGCACAGATCGACCACAAGACAACTTTGAGCCGAATCACGCCGCACCGTTTGCATGCGCTGATTTTGGAAGACCTGGCGCGTTACCCGGAATCGTCGAGCGCTGACATCAACCGGCGCATAGGGGGCGAAATCTCTGCCAAAACCGTCAAGCGGGCGTTAGACGAATCGGTGGGCAGAGGTGAAGTTGCCTATTCCGGAGACCGACGCTGGCGGCGTTACCGCTTGAGTGGTGATGGTTCTAAAGGACAAATGGGCGGGAAGTTTTCATGAAATCTATTGGCTTTGGTCTGCATCTCCTTTCCAACCAATTGATTTCAAATTGCTTTTATAAAGGACATGCTTTGAATTTGTCCTTTATAAAGCATGACCTTGTCCGATAGATCTCATGGCCTACACCGACATCAATAGCGAAGACCGACTGGTTCAGAAAACCTTCGCCTCCCATCTGGAGTCGGTGCTGGGCTGGGACAGTCTCTATGCCTGGAATCAGGAAACCTTTGGCCCCACCGGCACCCTGGGCCGCACCAGCGAGCGCGACGCGGTGCTGGTGCGCGACTTGCGCGCGGCGCTGATCAAGCCTGTAAATACACTGTTCGAAGGCAAGCATTTTTTGAGGTTTTCCATTGAGTGGAGAATTGGCGGTATGAAAACTCAGCCAACCTTTGCATATTCACAATTTTGTATGTACATTTGCGTATGAATCCTGGCTTTGCATGGGATGCCGCCAAGGCCAGCGCCAACCTGCGCAAACACGGGGTGAGCTTTGAGTTGGCGCTGCGTGTTTTTGCGGACCCACTGGGTTTTAGCCACCAGGATCGTAATGAAGGCGGCGAGCAGCGCTGGCAAACCTTGGGCATGGCTGATGGTGTGTTGCTGCTGCTGGTAGCGCACACGGTAGAGGACCAGGACGACGGCGAAGTGATCCGCATTATTTCTGCCCGAATGGCAACGCGAAAGGAGCGACACGACTATGAGCAAAAAAACAGTTAAGACGACATTCGATTTGGTCAATCCACCGCCACTGACCGAGAAACAGCGTGCAGAAGTCGCTGCGTTGCAGGCAATGTCTGACAGCCAAGTGGACACCAGCGACATTCCCGAACTGCCCCCGGAATTCTGGCAAAACGCGGTGCGCAACCCGTTTTATAAACCCACCAAAAAAGTCACCACGGTGCGCGTGGATTCCGATGTTTTGCTCTGGCTCAAGTCCAAAGGCAAAGGCTATCAGACGCGCTTGAACGTGATCCTGCGTGAGGCCATGCTCAAGGAAGTCGGCAAAGTCTGAGAGCCTGTGAAAAAAATCAAAAATCCACCGCAAAGGCGCAAAGAGGCAAAGAAAACGCAGAGGAACCCTCTTGTTTGCAAAGTTTTCTTTGCGAAACCTTTGCTCCTTTGCGCCTTTGCGGTGGGGGCTAGGTGTTTTTTCACAGATTCTGGGATCTACTAAAATGAATCACGGCTACTCAAGCACCCTTCAAGAAACCCGATAGGGGTAGAGAAGGTCGCTCGCCCTCCCCTCCCTCCGAACCGTGCGTGCGGTTCTCCCGCACACGGCTCTCCAGTCGGTGGTTTCCTCATCGGGATTGGCTCGCTGACATTCGGGCTTCGGCCATCGTGAAAAGACCCAGTCCAGCGAAGTAGGCATTTGGCCATCGTTTATGATCGGCGTGACATTGTCCCAGACCCGGGCGCTTGCCCTGCTTGCGCAGGATCGCCCGCAGTCGTCGGCGGATGAATCCATCCAGCCCTGGAAACGTCCAGCGACAAGCATGCTTGAAGTAGCCATATCCCCGTTTTATCAAACTTGCGTTTGCGGATCGTTTCCAATCCGTTCTGGCCT
>NZ_JBMOJE010000134.1:0-11761 GCF_049316945.1 Propionivibrio sp.
GCTTCAGCAAGCCGAAGGACAACGACCCTGTGCAGGAACTCTACCCACACCCCGCGCCACCCGTATGCAAGAGCCAGATCAAACGACTCTACGTGCAGATGTGTGGTGAGGGATTCCCTGAAACTGACAACGTGATTAGGGAGGACAGGGAGTTTCTTGCTCACTACTCAGCTTCATTAGACGCATTCTTTGAACTAGACAGAGAGGCGTCAATATTGATTGGCGGGACTAGGATTCATGATCGTGGCGAAGCCGCGATGAAGGAGTTTTTTGCTGAAGGCGGCGAAGCAGAGAAGATGATTTCTGGACTTGATGTTATCCCTACAACGATGATTGTAAAGCAGGATCGCGCTCCAGAAGGCTACGTTCTTGTGCCGATTAATCCGGCAAAGGACGCCTTAAAAAAATGTGAGGCAATGGTGAAAATGCAGCAGATGTATTGTTCTCCAGAAGACTTGTATGCAATGTTTATCGAAGCCGCGAAGGAGAAGCCATGAAAATTGATATTAAACGAGCAATCGAAGTTCTTGCTGCTTGTGGTTTTGAATGTGATGAGATTACAAAACCAGAGATTCCGGGAGGTTTCGTGTTGGTTCCGATTGATCCGACTCCTGAGATGTGTGCAGTCATCCGCAATGAGCATGATATTTACGGGACCGCACAGGAGTTGTACGCAATGGTGCTCGAAGCAGCAAAGGTGACGCCATGACCTGCGACGAAATACTTGAGATTGCCGGATCGGTGTATCGGACTCACAGCATAGACATGAAGCCGGGCTATGTGAAACGGGCGCGGATTGATTTCGCCAGACATATCGAGGCGGTGACCATCGAACGAGCCGCAAAGATGTGCGAAGAACGCGGGGAGCGTAACCGGGTTTCCTCAGGAAAACCAAACGGCGACCGAGACGAATTCTACTGTGCCGATGATATACGGCGGATGACGCCATGATCCCCACATGGAATGAACGGTGCAAGACACACCCGAATCACGTTGGAGTAATAACCAGCGACATGATTCGGCAGAGGATGCAGGAAGAAATCGACGCGCTACGGGTTGTCGTAATTGCGGCTGAGAACCTGATCGCACAGAAGGGCAGGCACAACACGCAGATTGCTTACAAGCGACTGGTTGAAGCATTGAAAGTGACGCCATGACCACCGACGAACTGTTCGACGGAAGCGATGCGCACTTGCTTGGCGACGAAGTATTTCCGACAAGCACAGAACTGGTGAAAGTCATTGGCAGCATCGGCCATGACGGCGAATGCTGTAAAGGCCGCGAGAAGGACAGGATGGACGCAGCCAGGTATCGGTGGCTGCGCCTCTGCACAAGCATGTCGACGGAAGAAATCGCTTCGATAGCGAACTACGCGGGGACTGAGTTTGATGCATCTATTGACGCGGCCATGCAAGCGGAGATAGCGCCATGACCATCGATGATCGAATCGCAGAAGTCATTGAACGTGACGGCGATTCCATGAGCTACAAGCCAGTAGCAGTCTCAGTACCAGTAACGTGCCAATGGTGCGGAAACATTGCACTGTGCAGCCCGAGCAAGGGCGTGTGGTGCTGGTATTGCAGTAAATATAGGAAAGATAAATGAAGCTCAACGGATGCCACAACACCAAGCGCAAAGACAGTTACGCAGCGCCTGATCGTCGCTACTTGCTTCACGGTAGCTTTGTAATGGTGTGCAAGTTCATCACGGACACCATGAGCAAAGACTGCAAATATGATCGGCGAGATACTGATACCGGATGCAAAGGATGCACGAAATGAATGTCAACGAAGCCCTGCAATGGGCAGATAGCAATTCACAGCCCGAGGCGATCGCCCGGATGAAGTCACGCGCTGCGGTATCGGTATTGGCGCATGAAGTTCGCCGACTGCAACTTTACGCGCCAGCACAGCACCGAGACGGTTCCGTTATATCCGCAGCGATTGCACCGTCAAACTTTGCCTTCTTCGGTGTCGAGGCGGACGAGGAATTCGCAGCGAGTGGCAGGGAATATATCGAGGTGACGGAATGAAACCCATAGGATATTTGCACCCATACGGGGTTTCCGGTCTGAAACAGGCGCGAAAAAGTAAACTTGTTAATTGGGGAACCGCGTGCCACCCAACTCCCGAAGCTTGGGGGATCAAAAACGATCCTGTAAAGCCTGTCCCTGTTTTCCTGGCAGAAGAAATGGATACAGCTAACTGTGAGTCTGTGTCGTATCAGGCGCAAGCCGACGCTTGGAGGTCGCTGCTGGAATGGGCGATGGGCGGCGAATCGAACGCCGACGGCGAAGCCAGACGGTGCTACGCACAAGCCATGATCGAAGGAACAGAGTTTGAGGACTGGTACGAAGGTGTATCTGGAAGAGAACAGGGATACAACATGCCGCCGCCTGCAATCTTGATGGTGTTGAGGCCGTATTTGCTCGGGAGTGTGACGGAATGACCGCCAAAGAACAGCAGCGCATGGCTCGCCTCGAAGCCGAGAACGACATGCTACGGGAGCGTAACGGGCAGCACCTTCGCATCTACGGCGACATGCTGATTGAAATGATCGAGTTGAAAGCAACGCTATCGCTTGTGGGTAGCGCGATAAATGGAGATGGGGAATGAACGCTGAACTACACGCGGTAGCAGTAGCCGCAGTCAGGCACTACGCAGAGAGTCACCCACGGCCTCCTCACGTTACCCAGCAACAAGCCACTGAAATGCTTGGGTGCGGACTGGCAAAGGTGCGCTCATTGATACGATCAGGAACGCTCAGGCTTAACGCTTGCGGACAGATACCCGTTATCGAGATTGATCGGGCTTTGTCGGCTCGATCATCTTCGTAATATCTGATGCCGTTGGATTGTAATAAATCAGGGCCATACTGGTTGATTTCCAGCCGAATATCTTGCACAGGGTCAGGTTATCTACCTTCCTCGCCAACCACGTAGCCGCCGTGTGCCGGCTATCGTGGAATGTGAACATTCCGTGCATGCCTGCCCTGTCTCGGTACTTGCGAAACATCGCATCAAGCGTTTGCGCCTTCAGGCCGAACACATGCAAGTCATCCCAATCCCCCATGTTTTTTATTATTCGTACCGCCTTCGACGTTAGCGGAACATCACGCGGCGTTGTCTTCGTATCAAGCAGAATGCAGTAGTCCGCTCTTATCCTGTCATGCGTTAGATTGCATATCTCTTTCGCCCGCATGCCGGTGCGCAAGGCCAGCAAGAATGCTCCAGCCACCGACTGCGATACTGTCCTGCATTCTTTCCCCGGATGGTAGCCAAGCGATTCAAGCATCTTTCGTATTTGCGAGCGTGTGATTGTTGTATTCCGGTGATCTGGCTGGCGAGGCTTGCGCACATCACGGATTGGATTTGTTTTAATCCAGCGCCATTCCCGGCGAGCCGTTTCAAATATTGGCCCAAGTAAAGTAAAGTCACGCAGAACAGCCCCGGATGAAACTGTTTTTAATCGAATGTCTCGCCATTTCGATATATGCTCAGGCTCAATTTCAGCGATGTTCATATTAGAAGGGAAATTCTCATCCTTTTCCCATGCGGTCATTCGCTTTAATTCAAATGCTTCTCCTTTTTTAGTAGGCGAGACTTCCTCCCCATATTTACTCAGCGCCTCCCCAAGTGTGTGAGTAACTGGCTTCTGTGGATCATGCTCGCCGCTGTGCAATTTGATTTCAAGTTCTGACGCCCAGGACGCAGCCTCGCGCTTGGTCCTGAAACTGGCAGAATCGCGCCGCCCTTTGACGGATATTTGTGCACGGTAGCCCTTCGCGGTCTTGGTAATCGACGCCATGAGTAATTTGTGAGTAATTTCTGAGTGAAACGGAGTAAAGATTACGCAGATTGAACCTGTTTCTACTTTTTGACAACCTGCGAAACCCCTTATTTCGCAAGCAATCGAAGGTTAAACGTGCGTTTGAATACTATCTGTTGATGCCCGGAACCGGAATCGAACCGGTACGACCTTCCGGTCGAGAAATTTTAAGTCTCTTGTGTCTACCTATTTCACCATCCGGGCTGTCGCTGGCGATTATACAGACCATCGCGACACAGGATTAGAAAAGGAAAAAGGGAAGTGCAAATTGCACTTCCTTTTTTATTTTTGGAGCGGGAGAAGAGTCTCGAACTCAGTAATATATTTGGGCTCCTTGTTGGGATTCGAAGGGGCCAGGGCCGCATTAATTGCATTTGCTATCTTTGCAACCATGCCCCGTCGCCCGCTTTTCGTTGCTTTTGGTTGTTGAACATCATGGCTGGCGGTCGTGGTGTTGAATTCGTACGGATTCCTGGTCAAGCCCGGGATGGCGAATCGAAGCACCGGTTAATGCTCTGTAAGGCTCGCCAATAGACGTTCTGCAATTATGCATGGCTGACCTCAAATGAATACGCCATTCTTCAGATGTGTGGTCTGTAGAGTGCCTGTTCATGAGCTCTGCAGGGCGTTATGCCGGAA
Source organism: Propionivibrio sp. (assembly GCF_049316945.1). GTDB lineage: Bacteria > Pseudomonadota > Gammaproteobacteria > Burkholderiales > Rhodocyclaceae > Propionivibrio. The sequence continues at coordinate 4,467 of NZ_JBMOJE010000134.1, forward strand.
CGCTCTTGTCGAAATGGCAGCCAACCAACCCATTGCGTGGTTTCTTCAGCAAGGCTTGCCATGTTCCAACTTCCCATGGGTGCTCGCCTCTTTCCACTAGTGTTGCCATACTGTCGCCTTCTCGAATCCGATTACTGTGGCGCATATTGGCAACCTTTCAACAAATACGCGAAAAGCTCGATCTGTACGAGCGCTTGATGCGGCTCGACAAGCCGATCGGCATTCTGCTCCTGCTTTGGCCAACACTCTGGGCGCTGTGGTTTTCCTCGCTTGGGCGGCCGGACTGGATAGTGGTCTGGATTTTCGTGCTGGGCACGGTACTGATGCGCTCGGCCGGTTGCGTGATCAACGATCTGGCCGACCGCAACTTTGATCCGCATGTGGCGCGCACCAGGGAGCGCCCGCTGGCTTCCGGCAAGGTCTCGCCAAAGGAAGCGCTGATCCTGTTCCTGGGGCTGGTGCTCTGCGCTTTCTGCCTGATTCTGCCGTTCCGCAGCTGGTACATGGTCGGCCTGTCGGTGGTGGCGCTGTTTCTGGCTGCCAGCTATCCGTTTACCAAGCGTTTTTTCGCCATTCCGCAGGCCTATCTGGGCGTGGCATTCGGCTTTGGCATTCCGATGGCTTACGTCGCCCATCTCGACAGCATCCCGCTGGTGGCGTGGTGGCTGCTGCTGGCCAACGTCTTCTGGGCGATGGCCTACGATACCGAATACGCGATGGTTGACCGGGAGGACGACCTGAAGATCGGCATCAAGACCTCGGCTATCACCTTCGGTCGCTTCGATCTGGTCGCCGTGATGCTGTGCTATGCGATAACGCTCGGGCTGATCGCCTGGGTTGGCTATCAACTGCATATGGGCTCGGTGTTTTACGCCGGGCTGGTGGTTGCCGCCGGGATCGCCGGTTATCACTTCACGCTGATCCGGCAGCGCGAGCCGGCACGCTGCTTCAAGGCATTTCTGCACAACAACTGGATCGGCGCCAGCATCTTTGCCGGCATTGTGCTGGATTTCATGATTTCTCAAGGAGTTTTGCGATGAAATATCACGATCTGCGCGATTTCATCGCACAACTGGAAAGCATCGGCGAACTCAAGCGCATTGGCGTCGAGGTCGATACGCGCTTCGAGATGACCGAAATCTGTGATCGCGTGCTGCGTGCGGGCGGTCCGGCGATTCTCTTTGAAAAGCCGAAGGGCGCCTTGGGCAGGACTTCCATCCCGGTGCTGGCCAACCTTTTTGGCACGCCGCGTCGCGTGGCCTTGGGCATGGGGCAGGAGTCGGTCGAGGCGCTGCGCGAGGTCGGCAAGCTGCTCGCCTACCTCAAGGAGCCGGAGCCGCCAAAGGGTTTGAAGGATGCCTGGGACAAGCTGCCGATCCTCAAACAGGTGCTCAACATGGCACCCAAAGTGGTGTCGTCGGCGCCGTGTCAGGAGGTGGTTTGGGAAGGACAAGACGTCGATCTTTCGCGTCTGCCGATCCAGCATTGCTGGCCGGGCGACGTAGCGCCGCTGATTACCTGGGGGCTGACGGTGTCGCGCGGGCCGAACAAGACGCGGCAGAATCTCGGCATCTATCGGCAACAGGTAATTGCTCAGAACAAGGTGATCATGCGCTGGCTGGCGCATCGCGGCGGGGCGCTCGATTTCCGCGATCACTGCCTGAAGAATCCCGGCCAGCCGTTTCCGGTGGCGACGGTGATCGGCTGCGATCCGGCGACCATTCTCGCGGCAGTGACGCCGGTGCCGGACAATCTCTCAGAATACCAGTTCGCCGGCCTGCTGCGCGGCGGCAAGACCGAGGTCGTCAAATGCCTCGGCGAGTTGCAGCGCAAAGCCGATTTGCAGGTTCCGGCCTCGGCCGAGATCGTGCTGGAGGGTTATATCGATCCGACGGAAACGGCGCTCGAAGGCCCCTATGGCGACCACACCGGCTACTACAACGAGCAGTCGAATTTCCCGGTATTCACCATCGAGCGCATCACCATTCGCAAGAATCCGATCTACCACAGCACCTATACCGGCAAGCCGCCCGACGAACCGGCGATGCTCGGCGTGGCGCTGAACGAGGTTTTCGTGCCGCTGCTGCAGAAACAGTTTCCAGAGATCGTCGACTTCTACCTGCCGCCGGAAGGCTGCTCGTATCGTCTGGCAACAGTCAGCATCAGGAAGCAGTATCCCGGCCACGCCAAACGCGTGATGTTCGGCATCTGGTCATTCCTGCGCCAGTTCATGTACACCAAGTTCATCATCGTCGTCGATGACGACGTGAATGTCCGCGACTGGAAGGAAGTCATCTGGGCCATGACGACGCGCGTCGATGCCGCACGCGATACGCTGATCGCCGAGAACACGCCGATCGACTACCTCGATTTTGCCAGCCCGGTAGCCGGCCTCGGCAGCAAGATGGGGCTGGACGCGACCAACAAGTGGCCCGGCGAAACCAGCCGCGAGTGGGGAACGCCGATTGTCATGGACGCGGCGGTCAAGCAGCGCGTCGAAGCGATGTGGCAGGATCTGGGGCTGTGATGCGTGGCGTTGGCCTGCAGGGTACGTAGAACGGGCGTCTTCAGCTTTATATCCGGGGAAGCCAATGTTTACGCGGCTCTCCAGCCATGCCATTCCGAGATCGCCTATTGACGGGTGTTGCAGGGCGGTGACTGCGAGCCTGTGAAAATATCAAGAATCCACCGCAGAGGCGCAGAGCCGCAGAGAAAACGCAAAGGAAACCTCATGTCATTAAAGGGTTTCTCTGCGAAACCTCTGCGGCTCTGCGCCTCTGCGGGCGCGTAGCCTGGCCTCGGGCCATAGGGGTTCAGGCATTTCTTCACAGCCTCTGAGATCAGCGCTCCGCCACCCAGCGCAGCAGCGCGTCCATCGCCGGCTTGCCTTGCCTGGACTTCTGGTCATTAATCAGGAAAACAACCACCCAGCGCTTGCCGCTGCTATCCAGCACATAGCCGGCGATGGCCCGCACGCCTTCAAGATAGCCGGTTTTCAAATGCGCGCGACCGCTCGCGGCGCTGTCGCCGAGACGCTTCTTCAAGGTGCCATCGACGCCGGCGAGCGGCAGCGAAGACATCAACTCCGGCATCACCGGGCTCTTCCACGCGGCGAGCAGCAACTGGCTCAGGCCGTCGGCCGAGATATGTTCGCCGCGCGATAGCCCCGACCCATTGTCGAGCACCAGCCCTGGCAGCTTCAATTCCTTGTCGGCCAGCCAGGCTTTGATGCGTCGGCGCGCGCCTTCCGGGGTGGCCGGGCGTTCGGCAGCGAGGGTCAAGAACACCTGGCGGGCCATTACGTTGTTGCTGTATTTGTTGATATCGCGCACCACCTCGCCGAGTGCCGGCGATTCCTGGACGGCCAGCGGGCGCGCGGTTGTTGGTGTCAGACCATCGCGCACCTTGCCGCGCAGGGTGCCGCCAAGTTCGCGCCAGAGCGCGCGGAACAGCCGTTCGACCTGCACGTTGGCTGGCCAGGGCGAGAGGTTCAGCGCCTTGTCGCCGCAGTTGGCCGAGAAGCTGCCGGTGAGTTCAATGCTATCGATGCTTTCGCCATTGACCTTGACCTTGATCCGCTCGCGCCAATCGCCGCAGGCGTCATCGGTAAGTTTCAGGCGGTTGTCGAGGCGCAAATCATCGCTCGGCGTTTCGGCGATCACCTTGACAACCTTCTTCTCGGCGCCCGCGGTCAGGGTCAGGCGCAAGCTCTTGAGGTTGACCAGCAGGGCATCAGGACCGGCGTTGTAAGGGCGCAGCGGCTCATTGTCAAACTCCGCAGCGTCGTGGTTCGGCAGGGCAAACGCACTGCGATCAAGTATCAGGTCGCCGCCGATATCCTTTACGCCGCGTGCGCGCAACTGACGCAGCAACAGCCAGAACTGTTCAAGCGCCAACCGCGGGTCGCCGCTGCCGCGCAGGTAGAGGTTGCCGATTGTCTGGCCATTGAGGGGTGCCAGGTCGGTCAGCGCCTCGGTCTTCCAGGTGTAGGCCGGGCCGAGCAGTTCGAGCGCGGCGTAGGTGGTGACCAGCTTCATCGCCGACGCCGGGTTCATCGCCTGCTGGGCGTTGTGCCAGATGAGGGCCTGGTCGGCATCAACGCCGTGCACTACGACCGCGACGCTGCTCAGCGGAATTCCTCCTTCTTTCAGCGCATTGGCGACTGCAGGCGGCAATTCGGCGCTCAAAACCGCGAGCGGTGACGCCAGAAAAAACAGAAGGGTTGTCAGCAGGAACTTGTCGCGATGTTGCAGAAAGAGTCTGGATAGATGCGCCATGGATTTGCGTTGGATGTAATATGTTCAGGATAAAAAATGATCAAGAACCAGTCAGGGGAATCATGAAAGAGCAACGTCGTCATCAGCGGATTCGCTTCAATGGCCTGCCACGCGTTCGTATCGGGCAATTCGGGTTCGCCGGAGCGGGCGAACTGGAAAACCTTTCCCTCGCCGGATTGATGCTGCGCACCAAGCTTCCGCTCAAAGTGGGCGAAGCGTTCGGTTGCGAGTTTGTCGTCTTCGATTCGCCTCTCATTGACATGCCTGGCGTTGTGGTGAGCAAGATCGGTGACCGGTATGGCGCTCGTTTTCAGGCCGGGCCGATCAGTGAATGGCTGATTCAGGATGCGATCGAAAATGCACTGGCTTCGGGCAAGGCCTCGGTATTGAGTATAAATGAACTGCAGGGGCGCAAGGTGATGCGTATTGCCGGTGGCCTGAACGATGGCTTGCGTACCGATTTCATGCACAGCCTGACCAATATGGGCGTCGACGAGATAGATCTGTCGGAGGTGACCGAGATCGACCGCGCGGGCCTTGAGCTATGCCGGGTTGCAATGGACCAGCACAAGGTCGGGATCGTTCGGCCGTCGCCCTGTGTGCGTGCCTTGATGGCGGGAGGCTAGTCTGGCGGACAGGGGAAAATATTTCCCGCTGAATCAGCATTTTCAAAAGGCTGTCGCGTTAACCCGCAACAGCCTTTTTTCTTGACTCTACGGTGGAGAAAAACATGGCTGCCGCCAATTATTGATGAGTCATTGCTGAACTGAAGACGAGGCAAAATCAATTTATCACCCATGTTGTTGTAAGTGCGGAGTAAGCATTCCAGCTTATTGTGTTTTTCGTAGTTGGTAATATTGGCTCGAAATAACTCTTTCTGGAGGAGACAAAAATGGTTGACGACATAGTCGCGCGGGTCGAAGCGAACCCCAAGTATCACAAGCTGGTCAGCATGCGCAGTTCATACAGCATCAAGATGACGATTCTGGCCATGTTTTTTTATTACGGCTATATCCTGTTGATCGCCTTCAACAAGGAGTGGTTATCCACCAAGATTGGCGCCGGCATGGTGACCTCGATTGGTATCCCGATGGGCGTTGGGGTGATCCTGATCACCATCATTCTCACCAACATCTACGTTCGTCATGCCAATACGGTGTTTGATTCGCTTAACGCCGAGATCATCAAGGAGGCGAACCAGAAATGATGAATAAACTTGTACGCAACAGTTCGGTGCTTTTGCTCGGCTTGCTGGTCGCCGGCGCGGCCATGGCCGCAGGCGCTGATCTCGGGCAAACATCCAAGCAGGCCACCAACTGGGTGGCCATCGGCATGTTCGGTGCTTTCGTGGCGATCACCCTGTTCATTACCAAGTGGGCGGCCAGCAGAACCAAAACGGCGGCTGACTTCTACACTGCCGGTGGCGGCATTACCGGTTTCCAGAACGGACTGGCGATCGCTGGCGACTACATGTCGGCGGCTTCCTTCCTCGGTATTTCCGGCCTGGTCTTTGCCAACGGCTTTGACGGCCTGATCTTCTCGATCGGCTGGCTGGTCGGCTGGCCGGTGCTCACCTTCCTGATGGCCGAGCGTTTGCGCAATCTAGGCAAGTTCACCTTTGCCGACGTCGCGTCCTATCGTTTCGCGCAGAAGCCCACCCGCATCTTCGCAGCCTGTGGCACGCTGGTCGTCGTGGCCTTCTACATGATCGCGCAGATGGTCGGCGCCGGTCAGCTGATCAAGGTGCTGTTCGGCCTCGAGTATCAATACGCGGTGATGATCGTCGGCGTGCTGATGATGTGCTACGTGTTGTTCGGCGGCATGACGGCAACCACCTGGGTGCAGATCATCAAGGCCTGCATGCTGCTCACCGGTGCGACCTTCATGGCCCTGGCCGTGCTCTGGCAATTCAGCTTCAACCCCGAGGCACTGTTTGCCAAGGCCGTTGAAATCCATACCAAGCACGATGCCATCATGGGACCGGGCGCGCTGATCAAGGATCCGATCTCCGCCATCTCGGTCGGCATGACGCTGATGTTCGGTACCGCCGGTCTGCCGCACATCCTGATGCGTTTCTTCACCGTACCTAGCGCCAAGGAAGCTCGCAAGTCGGTGGGCTGGGCAACGACCTGGATCGGTTACTTCTACATCCTGACCTTCATCATCGGTTTTGGCGCTATCGTCCTGCTGACGCAGGATCCGACCGCTTACTACGTCGATGGTGACCTGGCCAAGGGCCTGAAGGGCGGCGGCAACATGGCCGCTATCCACCTGTCCAATGCGGTCGGCGGCAACGTCTTCCTCGGCTTCATCTCCGCGGTGGCTTTCGCCACGATTCTGGCGGTGGTGGCCGGTCTGACGCTGTCCGGTGCTTCAGCCGTCTCACATGACTTGTACGCCACGGTAATCATGAAGGGTCAGGCTGATTCGGCTCACGAACTGCGTGTTTCGAAGATCACCACCATTTGCCTCGGCATTGTTGCGGTGATTCTCGGTATCGCCTTCGAGAAGGAAAACGTCGCCTACATGGTGATGCTGGCCTTCGCCATCGCCTGTTCGGCCAATTTCCCGATCCTCTTCATGTCCGTGCTGTGGAAGGATTGCACCACCAAGGGTGCGGTTACCGGAGGTATTGTTGGTCTGGTCAGTTCGGTTGGCCTGACCATCGCTTCCGCTTCGGTGTGGGAAGCTGTGCTGAAGAATCCTAAGGGTAGCGCATTGTTCCCCTACTCTTCGCCCGGCCTGTTCTCGATGAGCGCTGCTTTCCTGACCATCTATCTGGTTTCGAAGATGGACAACAGTGCGCAGGCTCAGCTTGAACGCTCGCTCTACCCGGCGCAGAAGGTACGCTCGGAAACCGGTCTGGGTTCCAGCAGTTCCTCAGGTCACTAAAAGCAACACATCAAGCCGGTTTATTGGCAAAACGGCTCGGCAGCGAAAGCTTCCGGGCCGTTTTTTTATTACCGTGAAAGTCGCGCTAGCGACTCTCGAACCTCCCCTCGCCCTTTGGGAGAGGGG
>NZ_JBMOJE010000135.1:0-11708 GCF_049316945.1 Propionivibrio sp.
AGTCCATCCTGAGGACTACACCCTGCCCCACCAGGTGGGCGCAAAAATCCATCGGAAGGGACATCCAAGGCTGGTCTCAGCATCCGCAAGAACCCTTGGCAGTCAATCCTTAAGTTCTTGCCGATCCCAGGCCAGCAGGCTTTCTGAGGTACTCGACGACGCGCACGGGCATTGCTGTGGAAAGGGAGCGGCGTTGTTGAATAAATTAGAAAGAGGCGAAAGAATCCCTATTTCTGGGGTATTTCTAGATTTTCACGGACACTGGCATGCACAGATGGGTCATTCGGTTGAGAGCAGACGCACTGATCCATGCCTCGGTTTTTTGCTGAGGCAAGGCGCGCGCTTTCATGACGCTGCCGAAAATTCGCTTGAAGCGTTGCATGGCCAGTTCCACATGGCTACGCAGGCTGTAGCCCGTTTCCCTCTGCCAAGCTATGCGGCCCTTTTGCTCGATGGTTTGAATATGCCCGTCTCGCTGTGAGTTGTCGGCCCAAGAACAGACCGTAGTCTTGTGCGGTGGAATGATAACTTGGGCATCGGGCTGCTTGTTCGGAACCGTTTCAGAAACCGGTTCGCCATCATAGGCCCCGTCGCCCATGAAGGTCACGAATGGCGTATTGATCTGGTCAAGAAGATCGGGAACGGCCGTGGGGTCGCTTACTTCTGGCGTGGTAAGTTCGCAGGCCAGAACCTGATGGTTTTCGTCGATCGCAAGGTGCAGCTTGCGCCAGGTTCGTCGTGCCGGAACGTCATGCTTCTCTTGGTGCCACTCGTCTTTTCCGTAGGCCTTGAGTCCGGTCGAATAAACGATCACAAGGCTGCCCGGTTCCATCGCTTTGCTCAGCACATGCCGGGGCAATTCGATGCTGCGCTTGGAAATACTGCTGAAGTCAGGAATGGCGATGTCCGCCTTCAACATCAGCGCCACTGAAGTCATGAAGCCTTCAGTCTGTCAAAAGGGCAGATGAAAGACCTGGCGGATAAACACCGCCGTTTCAATCGCGACATCCGAATACTCCTGTGGCCGACCCCGTGCGCCTGTCTTGGCTGGACGCCATTCATTGACGGCCTCTGCCGAAAACCAGATCGTGATGTCACCGCGTCGACGCAATGCCTCGTTGTATTCGGGCCAGTTGGTCACCTTGTAATTGTGCTTGGTGAATTTGTGGCGGCGATTCTCGTTATGTTTGTAGGGTACGGGTTGTCTTTGGCGAAGAAATCGATCCGCATCGTGCCAGTTACCGACTGGTGGGTGATATTTTCGATTTATTCAACAACGCCATCTTTCACCCTTCTTATCTTGCGGTGGCCTGCAAGAAATCCACAATGGCTTCCTTGAGTTTGTCAGCCGCGCCCTTCTCATCCAGATCCTCGATATCGAGTCGAATGTGTGCGCGTCCATAGGTCTTGCCGAAATACGTAATGTCTTTCTTGATCTCTTTCAGATACCAGCGCTTATCTTCAGGGGTGAGGACCATCTCGATTGGCTTCGAGTCGATATCATAAAAGGTGATCCGTTTCAGGAGATTCTCTGGTCTGTCGCTGAGCGCTATAACGATTCCCGGGACTTTTTTTATTACTCGCAGATAGCCACCCATCAATCCGCTGGGTGGTAAGGCAATCACACTGTCCAGGCTTTCCGGGCGGGCGAGGAGCGCAGTCAAAGCCTTGGCGGCTTCTTCGCGGAATGATCGGATTGTCCGGAACCTGTTCTGCAGCCTCTCGATACTCTCGCCAAAAAAAGCTTCGATTTCGTCATCAAGATCGAAGAATCTGACGTGCAGATGCTCCGCCAGTTTTCTCCCTGTGGAGGTTTTGCCAACGTCAGCAACGCCGGTCAGGAATATTCTCATCATCGATCCCGTGAATTCTCACCCATGCATCAAGGCTTGTACGCTGGGATTTCGTCACCCAAGCGCTCAATCAGCCTCCCTGCGGCACGCTCGGAGACGATCATCGTCAATTTGATCGTCGCCCGGGTGAAGCCGACAAAGAGTTTGCGCAGCACGAGTTCATCGAGTTCCTCGAAGTCGATTTCCGTGAAGATCACGCAGGGTGCCGCCTGGCCCTTGAAGCGGTAGACAGAATCCACAAGCACCTCGCCTTCGGTGAAGACCGGGTTGCCGAGCAGGTCATAGTTACCGGTAAACTTCCGAAGGGGATACGGACCCAGTTGATCAAAGGGCGTCAGCAATGAATGCTCCCGGCCCCGATAAGTGACAAGCGCGATCATGTCGCGCTTGAATCCCGCTGCAATGTTCTGGGTAATCGCGCGTTTGGTCTGGGCAATCAAATCGGCGGCATCGGCATACGAGACGATCTCAACCTCGGACCCGGTCAGCGGACTTCCCGCTTCCACGCCCTGCCCTGTCGGCAACAGGCGATTGAGGTGCCCGAGAATGTCTTGCGGGCTGCGGAAGTTGGTTTCCGAACGGATGACTACCCAGCCAGGCAGTTCGACCGGAGGACGCCCATAGAGATTCTGCATCGGGTCTTCCAGCCACCAGGCGCGACCGGTCGGGCGCAAAAGCTTCAACACGTTTTCTTTCCACGGTGCCTGGAAATCCTGCCCCTCATCGATGATGATTTCATAAAAACGCCAGCGCTCGGCGGGGACATAGTCGTTCAGAAAGCTTTCCAGGCGGGCAAAGGCACCGGGCTGGGTAAAGTCAGGAACGTGTCCTGCCTCGCGGTAAATCCGGTCTGCCAGTTGATGGTAAGTTGCCACCTCGCCACCGACCGGAGCGATCAAGGCCACATGATCCGCCAAAGGACGGTTGTAGCAGACATACAATGGACGGCGCCCCGCCGCCAAAGCATCCCGGAAAACCGCCAGCGCCAATTGCGTCTTGCCGGAACCGGCCGTGCCGATCACCCGCAGGCGGAAGGGTTCGCACTCGATCTGCCGTGCCCACTGCGTGAGTCCCCCGGACAGGCGGGTGTAGAGGGTTTTCGCCTGGCCGACGACGGCATTGACCTCGGGCACCAGATTAAGTTGATCGCCAAGAAATCGGTGCAACTTGGCGATCTGCGGATTGACAGGCTCATTGGCCGGCAAGATGGTCTTGATGATTTGCACAAGGTAGTCGCGCCGTTTGGCATCGATAATCCGTTCCGGATCGATGCCGGCGGAACCGGGTTGCTTGACCGTGTAGTCCGGACAATAGAGCAAGGCATCGACAAAAAACCCGGCTTCCGGACAGAAATTCCGCAGGCGGGTGTGCAGCGCTTCGGTCGTTCGGCCCATCTGGAAAGCGACCGATTTTTCCTTGGCGGCATAGACCTTGACCAGGCCCTCCGGGGTTTCGGCAAGGAATCCCGATTTCTGCTCGATCAGGAGCAATTTCCCGGCCGGACTGACCACCGCGAAATCGATCTCGCCAACCAGGGCAAAGCCGTGCTGGATCCGCGTCCAGTGCACGCCATGATAGACGGTGTAGTCGTCGGGCAGGCCGGCGGCGAGAACGGCCAGGGTTTCCAACTCACGCTGGGCCGCGCCCACTGCAGACATCTCGCGCCAGCCTTCGGGAACAACCTTGGCCATCGGCAGCATTCCGGGATCAAAGAGATTGAAGGATCATACCAGCGTATTGCGCGGCTGCTGGCGACACCGGATCGGCAAGGCTCATCTGCTGAGCCGACGCAGGGATATGATTATAAAAAACAAGGAAAGCCCATGACACTCAGCACCCATAGCCTTTATGTCTCGACCTTTACCGGCAAGCAATTCTATCCGCTGGCTCCGACGCCCGATCAGATCGACATCGAGGACATTGCCCATGGTTTGGCGTACCAGTGCCGCTTCAACGGGCAGACGCGGCATTTTTACTCGGTCGCCCAGCACAGCCTGATCGTTGCCGACCTCGTTCCGCCGCCCCTGCGACTGGCGGCGTTGCTTCACGATGCGGCCGAAGCCTATATGGGAGATATGGTGAAACCACTGAAACAACTGTTTCCGCTGTTCTCCGAAATTGAAGGCAAGGTTATGAGCGCGATTGGACTTCGCTATGCCATTGGAAGCTTCGACGATCCGGCCATCAAGCGCGCCGATTTGATCGCCCTGGCCATGGAGAAGCGGGATCTGATGCCCAATTCCTCCGAACCGTGGGAATCGCTCCGGGGCATTGTCGCCAGCCCCATGCGGATTGCGCCGATGTCGCCGCAAGAAGCGAAGGCAGCATTTCTCTCGGCCTTCCTGGCGGGATAAGGCGGCACCCTGACGAGCACACTCATCACAACGACGGAAGGAAACAGAATGACAAAACCAACCATGAAAACCAAACCTGCTTCAGCGCGCCGCCTGTCGGCCGCATGGCCCCGGTTTGCACAGAAACTGGCGACCGTCCTTGAAGAACTTGAGGAAGACCAGTACCTGATTGTGTCGGTAAAACGTTCGAACCGATATATCCAGTTCGCCGCCCAGGGATCCTTCGGGATGCGAGTTGAAACAACGAGCAATAGTTATCTGGAAAAGCCGGAACAACTCAATGCGCAGCAGATCGCTTCTTTGATTGATGCCGGCTGGGATGTTCCGACCGGGGATCCGGCCGAAGCGACTCCCGAGAACGACCCGGACGGGTCGCCTAACTTTTTCGTGGATTTTTCCGAATCGACATCCTTCGAAGCCATGGCGAACTTGACCGTTAAGACCTTCGCCGAAATCCTCTGTGTTCCCTATCCAGGATTCCTGCAATACGAAGCCAGGGATGCCAATGGGGAAGCGATCGTGCTCCCGAACTTGGGGCTGAAGCGGGCAAGTGGTGCCTCCCAAGACATGAGTCCGGCGGCGGTGTCACAACAACTACTGGCGACGCTCGAGGAGACGACGGGGATCAACGATCTGGAATTTGACGGCGACGGTGATATCGGGATTAGTTTTAATAGTGCGCTCATTTACGTGCGACTCCTGGAGGATCAGCCCTACGTCCGCATATTCTCAGCGATCCTCAGAGACGTGGAAGAACACCCTGGTATTTATGCTCGATTGAACGACATCAACGCCAATGAAACCCTGATGCGTTTCGTTTTCCGTAATGGAGCAATCTTCGGCCTCGCCGACATTTCCTCCGCGCCCTTCGTGGGTGCCCATATTACCCAAGCGTTCGTTCATTTCAGTACCATCGCCGACGCCATGGGACCCCTGCTGCAAGAAGAATTTGGCGGCCAGACGGCGTTCTACAAGCCGATGCCCAGTTTGATGAAGCATTGAGTCTGTGCGAAGCCGAGACCTGAGCAGCCAACCAGCAGTGGCGAACGAGAACCTGCGGTCCGTGCCCCTGCATTTTGAGCGTGACAGTCGAACAGGCAGGGCGGTTTCATTGGGGCAAGTGACTTGATTGGTTGGTCTTGCCAAATTTTGCCAAGCATCCTAAACTTTGACGATGACGACGATGAATATTTCCCTCCCAGACTCCCTGAAGGAGTTTGTCGACCAGCGTGTCTCCTCGGGCGGTTATGGCACGTCGAGCGAGTATGTTCGCGAACTCATTCGTAGTGACAAGGATCGGCTCCAGTTGCGCGGTCTCTTGTTGGAGGGGGCGCAATCGCCGGTGACGGGTGAAGCCGATGAAAACTATTTTGAATCCTTGCGTGAGGGCATTCGTAGCCGCCTGCCAGCAACCAGCGCATGAAGCCGATCGTTCGGCGAGCTAAGGCCGATGCGGATGTGCAAGCAGCGGTTGAGCATCTACTGCTCAACGCACCTGAAAGTGCTTTGCCATTTACGGAGTCACTTCAACAGGCGTATCAGCACCTCCAGAAGTGCCCGAATTCCGGATCGCCACGCTACGCTCACGACCTCAATCTGCCGGGATTAGAATTCTGGCTGTGCAATGGATTCCCGTATCTGGTCTTCTATGTCGAGCTTTCAACACGAATCGAAGTCTGGCGCATCCTGCATGGCCACCGGGATATTCCGGAATCACTTCCCGCCGAGCAAAGCTGATCAACCCAAGACTCAACGACAGGACACAATAAAAATCATGGAACCCATCGACTTCAGCCGCGAACCGAACGCGGAACAAGTGGCACTGGCCACCGACTGGCTGGCGCGCGGAAACTATCGCGTCATCCGGCCTCTGCCGATGCGCACCACCTTCAGCGATGCTCCGACCCCTGAAAAACTCATCACGGTGGCCATCCTCGATACCGAAACGACCGGCACCCGGCCGGGCCAGGACAAGATCATCGAGTTGGGCATGGTGTTCGTTGAAGTGTGCCCTCAGACCGGACAGGCGTATCGTATTCTCGAGGTATTCGACGAACTCGAGGATCCGGGCATGCCGATTCCGGAAGCGTCGACCCGAATCCACCACATCACCGATGCGATGGTATCCGGCAAGCGCATCGACGATGAACAGGTCGCCGCACTGGTCGCAAACGTTTCCTTGGTGATCGCGCACAACGCGGGTTTCGATCGGGTTTTCGTGGAACAGCGGTTCCCCATTTTTGCCACGAAGGCGTGGGCTTGTTCGTGGGCACAAATTCCATGGTCAGAGGAAGGCGTTGGCAGCTCGAAACTGGAGTTTCTGGCCTACTTCTATGGCTTTCATTTCACCGGTCACCGGGCCGTTACGGACTGCCAGGCACTTCTCGAAGTGCTCCAGCAGACCCTCCCCTCTTCTGATGCGAGAGCCATGCAGGTTCTGCTGCAGAATGCCTGGGAATCGGACATCAAGGTTTCGGCCCTTGGTTCGCCCTTCGAATCGAAGGATGTCCTCAAAGAGCGTGACTACCGCTGGAATGGTGACAAAAAGGTGTGGGCCAAGAGCATTCCTAAACAACGCCTTGACGAAGAGGCGGCGTGGCTAAAAACCTTTGTCTATGGCGGCAAAGGCTTCCGGTTGGAACTTGAGAAAATAACTGTGATGAACCGTTTCTCCAATCGGCCGGGGCCGATCGAGGTGGTCAATTACGACTGAGGCGCTGAGTGGCAGTCTCCTGCGGGCAGTCGTCATGCAAAGGCCAAGTCACACGAAAGCGGCATTCTTCAATTCGATGAAAGGATCCAACAATGTACTCCGTAGTGTGCAAACAGACGGGGCAAGTCCTCGCGAAAAACCTGACGCTTGACGGCGTTGATGCCTGGGTGGCAAGAAACGAATCGAAATATCCAAGTATTCACGCCGTGGGCATGACAATTTTTGTGGCCGACACTGTTTAGGGAGAATTAGCTTCAAGTCTTTTTCGGGCTCGATATCCATTACTCGGGTCCCCAGACTATTCAGATTTACGGCACCCTCTCGATGGATCTTCTCAACATTTGAATCAATCAAAGCAAAGGCATCCATGCAAAAGCTGCTCATTACAACCGCTGCCACCCTCATCGCGCTCTCCTTTCAAGCCGTTGGGGCTGAGCCCAGGGAAGAGAAAACCACCTCTGGAATCGTGATCACCACGGTCAAGGAGGGAACGGGCGCCACCCCCAAGAGCAGCGAAACCGTCAAGGTCCATTACCGCGGCGTACTCAACAATGGCAAGGAATTCGATAGCTCCTATGGCCGCGGGCAGCCGGCTACTTTCCCGTTGAACCGGGTGATTCCCTGCTGGACCGAAGGGTTGCAGACGATGAAAGTCGGTGGCAAGGCAAAACTGGTTTGCCCTTCCAATTTGGCGTATGGCAGCCGCGGCATTCCGGGCACGATTCCGCCCGACTCGACGCTTGTTTTTGAGGTGGAGTTACTGGAAATCGTCAAATAGAATGCGGTTTCCTCGCACGCCTGCTCGGCCTCAGTAAAACCTCGTTTTGATCTTGACCGTGAATTTCTCCGACACCATCGCCACCCTCAACAATGCCTCCGCCTTCGAGCTTTACCGCTTGCGGGCCGCCATTGATCGCGTCCTGGACCAGCCGGGATGGATGGATGCCGTTCGGTCCCGCATCGTCGTCGGCCAGACCGTCGATTACTTTGACCCCCAGGCGAATCGTTCCCACCAAGGCCAGATCGTCGAGTTGCGGCGCAAGCAGGCGGTCGTCCTGGATCTTGCTACCAAAAAACGCTGGCTGATCTCTTACGCAGCCATCAATCTCGATGGCGCCGACGTGGAGATCCGAGAACAACCGGCACAGGGCCTTGGACGGAACGAGGTATCGATTGGTGAGGTGGTCGGGTTCGTTGATCGCAGCCAGCAACAGCGTAGCGGCCGGATCGTCCGGCTTAACGACAAGACGGTGACCTTGCACTGTGGTCATCAGCAATGGCGCGTCGCTTACACCCTGCTTCATCGCGTCGTTGATTCAAGCGCTTCGAACGGCGAGACCTTGGAACTGGCAGATTTCGGCCCTGATGACGCCTACGAAGCCAGCGAGATCAGATAAGTACGGTCGCAAGCAAGTATTCCTGGGAATACGGGGTTGTAAGCCCAAGCCGGCGGAAATAGCGAATTAACTGGCTCATCTGGCGAGCCAATACCAAGACATACTATGTGGCATAGACCCTGAGGGAGCGGTAAAACATGCTGGGAGCAGTCATCGGAGACATCGTGGGCTCCATTTATGAATTCAATAACCATCGCGCGAAGGATTTCACCCCTTTTTTCAACCGGCGTTCCTTTTTCACCGACGACACGGTTTGTACCGTGGCGGTGGCAGATGCCCTGGTGAATTCCCGCCACCCTGCCGAGGCACTAAAGGACTGGGGAGAGCGATATTGGGAAAACGGCGGGTGGGGTCGCAGTTTTGCGCTCTGGCTAGGCTCCGAGAGCCTCGAACCATACAATAGCTACGGCAATGGTGCCGCGATGCGCGTTGCCCCGGCAGGTTTGATGGCGAGTTCGCTGGAGGAAGCTGTGCGTCTATCTGGGCAGGTAACCGAAGTTACGCACAACCACCCGGAGGGCATGAAAGGAGCCGCTGCTACAGCGACAGCCATCTATCTTGCCCGCAGCGGTTCAAAGCAGGATGAAATACGGGCACACATATCGGAGACATTCGCCTATGACCTGAGCCGCTCTGTCGATGCTATCCGTCCAACGTACAAATTTAACGAAACCTGCCAGCAGACAGTGCCGCAAGCCCTGACCTGTGTACTGGAAGCAGACGGCTTCGAGGATGCAATTCGTAACGCCATTTCCATCGGTGGGGACAGCGACACGATTGGTGCAATTGCCGGAGGTGTCGCGGAGGCACTGTTCGGAATTCCCGACGATATTGCCGAACGCGGATGGGGTTACCTTCCGCAGGAAATGCGTGAAGTTCTCACGCAGTTGTATCGAGTGGCCGGCCAAACAAAATGAGCAAGGGAAATAATGCCAAAATCACCGTCGTGCGCGGCGATATCACCGAACAGCCTGACTGCGAAGCCGTGGTTAATTCAGCGAATCATCGCCTCCTCGCCGGTGCCGGCGTATGCGGAGCGATTTATCGTGCGGCCGGTCCAAAACTGGAACCATGCAGCGTCCAGCTGGCCCCTCTGGCCCTCGGTTCAGCCGTGGTGACACCCGGTTTCAATCTTCCGAACAGGCTCATCATCCACACGCTGGGACCAAAGTACCTTATCGACCCAGACCCTTCAGGCAATCTGGCATCGGCCATGAGGAATACGCTGCTGCTGGCCGATGAAAACAAAGTCACCCGGGTGGCTGTTCCTGCCATATCAATGGGTATTTTCGCTTACCCGCCGATGGAGGCAATACCGATTCTGGTGCGGACGGCTCACGAAATGGTCAAGCAGTTGCAGTATGTTAAGGAAATCCGCTTTGTGGTGCTTGATGACGACCTTTTTGGCCGATTGTCAGAGGAAATCAAGAATTCAGCCCATTTGGACTAACTGAATATCTCCGCAGCTTGCCATGGCTACCGCACTTCTGCTTCCATTCGCCAAACAGCTTTCCAATGGGATGCTCGTTACTCCAAAGGAGGTTCCGCGGGGACTTGCGTGCCATTGTATCTGTCCAGGATGTGAGCATCCGGTGCAGGCCCGACAAGGGACCGAGAAAGTCTGGCATTTCGCGCATGCAAAGGCAGAAGCGTGTGATGGCGCCTACGGAATCTCCGTGCATGAACTGGCCAAGCAGCTCATCCGAGAACGTAAGGAGCTCCTGCTTCCAGCATTGAAGGTGGTTGTTTCCGCCCGAGGAACTGGCGGCGAAAACTTCGTCGAACAAGAGGTGGTCTTCGAAAGCAAATATGTCCATCTCGATGATTGCAAAGCCGGCCGACGGCGCGATGAAATCACCCCGGATCTATCCGGTAGCCGGAAGGGCAGACAAATTCTTGTTGAAGTCACGGTCTTCCACCGATTGATGCCTGAACAGCGGCAGCGCCTCATTGACACGGGGCTGGCCTCCTTCGAAATTGACCTCAGCATCTTCAAGACCCAGCAGGCCTCTCGTGAGTTGGTGGAAGATGCCATTTTCAGGCCGCCAGGAAATCGGCGATGGATTTACCATCCCAGGATGGCTGAAGTCGAGGCGACCCTGCGCGCTCGCCTTGAAACGCGGTTAGAGGAATCCAGGGCCGCTTGGGAGAAAACCGAGGCCTTGCGAAAAGCCCAGGAAGCAGAATGGGAGAAGAAGCGGGAAGCTCTGGCGGCACGCGACAACATGCTCCCGAGCCCTTTCAGGCCATACAGCGTCAGCCACGAACCCGTATTGCGCCCGGTCAGTGAACTCGGCTGGAAAGCGTCATTCCCTTCAACCGAGCGTTGGCAGCCGGCCCGGAAGGCTTTTTGCGCGCGGCTCGGTTTGCCTGAATCACTGGTTGATGCAGTGATGAGTACGATGACCAGGCGCAGCCATCTGGCCACCACCAACCCGGTCGAGCTTTCAAAGGAATGGTCGGAGGCTTTGGGTGTTCCTGCGGCTGAGATTTTCCAATACTTCCGTGAGGCGGGATGCACGCAAGATTAAGATGCCCCCCGTAGTCGCAATCCGTAGCGGCTCATCAGTTAGCGTTTCGGCCATGGATATACTCAAAGACTGCCTGCCGGAATGGCGAGGATGCGTTCATCTAACCAGCGCGGGCGTTCATCGTTATTGATGACCAACCCCAGAGGGCAGTTGTGGGTTGTCACAAACTCAGAGATCGAACGTAATGAACGTTTATCCGACTGCTGCGTCAGTTTGATTTCCACCGGCAGGAGGTGCGAACTGCCAAACTGGCCTTCTAGAACCAGATCGATCTCCGCTCCGCCCCTTGTCCGGTAATGAAAGGGCTCCACATCAATGCCGGCATTTTCGAAGCCTCTCAATAAGGTCTCAACGACCATACCTTCCCAGGATTTACCAACCACAGGATGGGTGGCGAGCATGGTGTGATCCTGGATTCGCAAGAGCCGATGCAACAGGCCACTATCCCGCAAGAACCCCTTGGGATGCTTGACCAATTGCTTTGCCGGCGAGCGATCCCACGCCGGAATGTGTCGCCACAGGAAGGTATCGTGAGCGATGCTCAACCAGTCACGGACGGTGGGTTCGCTTACCCCGAGGGTTCTGGCGATGTCCGCATTATTGAGAATGTTCCCGGAATGCTGACTGAGCAGAGCGATAAATTGCCGGTAGCGATCCCGATTAAGATTGGGAAACAAGACACCGATGTCTCTCAGTAAATAGGCGTCGATATAGTGGCGGTACCAAAGACTGCGAAATTCTTCATTCTCGCTCAACCAGGGCTCTGGATAGCCGCCCTGAAACCAGTAGTCGCGAACCTGCAATACCTGTTAACGGTGTCGTCTCGCCGTAGAAATCTGGCGTCAACGGTTTGGCAAACC
>NZ_JBMOJE010000136.1:0-11606 GCF_049316945.1 Propionivibrio sp.
AGAATACCACCTCAACACGTCATATGATACGTTTATTTATTTACGCCGCCTAAGCTGCCATTCGGCGGCACCAGCTTCTGGTCGACTGCGGGTGCCGTAACCATCGAAATCATCGCCACATTGCCGACCTTCAAAGTCAGGACTGAACAGCTGGTTTGGCTGAGGTATTCTGACAAGTTGGCTGACCGCTGAGGGTCTTCAGCCGACCGGGATCAATTTAAACTCATTGGCTGCTTTCGCGTTTTCAGCGTTCCCATCGAACGGCAGCTTTTCAAAACCCTGACCGTCTGCAACGGGTCGCGAAGCGACGGTGGAGTGAAATGACAACAGCCTAGTTTACGATTTGTTCCATTTCGCAAGCCGCCACCACAGGGGTCGATTTTTTCGCCTGTTGGACCAATTCCGCCGGTTCTGGCGGCCAACCCCTGGCTGATCATTTTGGGCCGAAAACCGGCCCGGAACCACCCGCGTCGAACCCCGTCGGCCCAGTTGAAAGAGCCTTCGCCTGGGAGAATCGCATACCAGACGTTATGTCACCTTCCGTGGATTTGGGCGGACAACCCCGTTAAAAGGACACTCGTAATTTTTGTGGCGGTCACGCAAAGCCGCGAAGCTTCCCCAGTTGCCGCCAGGCCGCTTGATCGATGCCCCCCCCCGCGCCACTGCCGGCCACTCAGCACCGACAGGCATTCCGCTTCTGACCACTGGTCGCTCTCTTTTTCCTGTATCGCCTCCGCTTGCCGAATGCGTTGCTCTCGTTTTCGCTGCGCAGCGCTCATCGTTTCACGGCCCACCGCCGGGCGACCCCGGCGCTTTGTCGGTATCTCAATCGGCAATTCCGCCGTAAATCGGTCGGTTTGATCCCGCATGTTGAAACCTCTTTCCGTGACAATCACAGAACTGATTATAGGTGATTGTCACGAAATATAAAGGTGTATTTGTGACTGTCACCTATTGCATTGACGTAAAACGGTTTATGAGTGCTTTTGGCAAGCCCGCCGCAAAGCGGGCGTTTCCCGTTTTTGACCTGGCCTGAAAAATACAAGTCCTCCGCACAGCGGACGCAATTCCTTGTTTTGACCTGGCGCTTTGCTTTTGGCCTAACCAACTGCCTTTCTCATGTTTTTGACTTTAGGGTTTTGACCTTGCTTTTTTATCAAAAACCGCTGGACGCCGCCGAACTTCGCAGGCAACGGCCGATCGTTACAACTAAGCGTGCGCTGGCGGAAACTGTATAGGCTGCACCGCCATGCGCAATCCCATGGCTTTTAATATTGCAGAAAAACTGCTTAGGGCCGGGTTTCCTGTCGGCGACAAGGTGCGGTAAATCTGCGTTGGATTAAGGTGTGCCTTATCGGCCACCGCCTGGACCCCGCCAAAGGCTTTTGCCATTTGGCGCAACACGATCAACAACTCCCCTTGGTCGCCATCCTCAAGGATGTTGTTAATGACTTGCAGGGCAAACTCAGGGTCTTTTCTATAAAACTCTGCCATTGCTTCGTCGTGCTCTCTACTTTTCATCGTCAGGCCTCCTTTGCCAGTCCTGCCAATACTCACAGGCGCGGTTGATATCCGCTGTTTGCGTTCGTTTATCGCCGCCACATAGCAGTAAAACAACTTGTTTGCCCGCTACCGCGTAATACACGCGATACCCAGCACCTACATCGATGCGCAGTTCCCACACACCATCGCGACAAAACTCATGATCGCCAAAGTTTCCTTGTTCGACGCGCGTTACACGCCGTACCACAGAAATTTTAGCGGTCGTGTCTCTCAACTTTCCAAGCCAATCGACGTACAAATCCCGCTCGTTGTCCGGCGTCAGGTAGTGCTTAATTTCATACATACTATATTTTCGTCTAAAAACGAATTGTTTTCAAGTCTTATCAGCGTTATCTTATTTTCACCCCATCTTTTCCGCCAGCTTCGTAGCCTGAAGGTGAGTATATCGCTTGAGCATTTGCAGCGTTTTGTGACCGCTAACCGCCGCCAGTTCCAGCACCGTGAAATCTCCACGCTCAGCCAATCGGCTCAGCGCTTCATGGCGCAGATCGTGCCAAGTAAAATCAGTAATTTCGGCACGAGCGCAAGCGCGTTCAAACGCTCGATAGAGCGTTAAACGGGCACACGGGAATACTCTGCCCTTAACGCTTCGCGGCAGCGCCGCTAGCACGGCTATAGCGTCACTGCTGAGCGGTGTGGCGCGAACTTCTCCATTCTTCGTTTCGCGGAGCAGAGCAAAACGATTTTTAATATCCACATCCGACCACATTAATTTCAGGAGTTCGCCCTGTCGCATGGCCGTGGCTACGGCTATGCGCACAGCTGGCCACAACCAGATATTTCGAGATTTTTGGCATTCGCTGGAAAACGCAGCCCACTCATCCGGCGATAACCGCCGCTCTCGCGGCTTGCTTTCGCTTGGCTTACGAATCTTGTCGACAACGTTGCCTCGCGGCAGAGTAATACCGCACTCTTTCTCCGCAAATCCAAGAATTTTCGAGAGCATGTACAACTCTTTGCGCACGGTGCTTTCACCCACCGCCTTTTCTCCGCTCTTTGGCGGCTTCAATCGTTCGTCACGAAAGCGCACAAGTAGATTTTGATCGAGGGCTATTAACGAATACCGACCAAAAAACTTCGATAGGCGAGCGCATTGGTATCGCCAGGTCGCGGTTTTATCGTCGTGCCGGTAGTGATGTGGCGCGAATTCTTCACGAAATCGTTTAAGCAGATCGTCGAAAGTCATTCTCTCCGCTTCGCTTGTCGAAACGAAAAGGCCCTTATCAATTCGCGTCTCAACATCTCGCGCCCAGACTTCAGCATCGTACTGAAGCGAAAACGTTTTGCTTTGTTGCGGATGTCCTTTTCTCCGAACAATCGCTTGCCACCCACCGTTTTTTTGTAATCTGACCGTTGCCATATTCACACCCCTTTCAAACGCGAGTGTGATGAAATTGTGATAGAAAATCAATAGATAATTAAATTACCATTTAAATACAGTTAGTTATGAAAATAATATACGCGCCTCCTAAGCGTGAGATATGGGTTCGATTCCCGTCGAGGAGACCAAGTAGTCGTTTTTTACCATCCAGCGACACCCAACTAACCCGCCTAAGTGCGGGTTTTTTATCGTCTTTGTATCTTGTAGTGTGCAATATCGTCCAAAGACAACGGCCGTGAGTGTACGTAATTCTTCGGCTATCGCGCATTCGACGAGCGGCATCGACATCCATCCCGGCGCCTCTATCGGCGGCTGTTTCTTCATCGACCACGGCACCGGCGTGGTGACCGGCGAATCCACGATCATCGGCGAACGCCTCCGCCTCTATCAGGCAGTGATGCTCGGCGCCAAGGGGCCGCATCCAATCCAGGGCATCTCGTCTGGCGCTGCCTTGTGGGCAGCGGTGGAGGTGGCGAAACGGCCGGAAAATGCGGGCAAGCTGATCGTGGTGATCATTCCGTCGTTCGGCGCACGCCATCTGAGTACGGCGCTGTTCGCCGATCTGGTTGATCCTAAAAACCTCAGTTGGATGTGATGCCAATGTCGCAAGCCCTCATCCCCGGCCCTTCTCCCGCGGGGAGAAGGGTGCAAACTCCCTCTCCCCGCGGGAGAGGGTTGGGGTGAGGGCTAAACACCCGTCAAACCTGGAGTTGCGGTCAATTAGTCGCTGTCAACTGCGGTTTTTAGGTTGATTGATCGTTCTCGTTAACGAATTGCGGGCTAACCCGACCTGCGCAATGCTCTGTGATCCCCGTCAATAGGCGATCTGCAGACTATATGCCGTGACAGGCTCATAAATCCTGCCTTTCAAGGCATGCCA
This sequence comes from Propionivibrio sp., assembly GCF_049316945.1. Lineage (GTDB taxonomy): Bacteria > Pseudomonadota > Gammaproteobacteria > Burkholderiales > Rhodocyclaceae > Propionivibrio. Next base: position 3,825 of record NZ_JBMOJE010000136.1, read on the forward strand.
TCCAGAGACGCCCGTATTCATTGGCTCTCAGGGAGCTATCTAAACACCACCTGATTTCAAGCGCGAGCAAACTCGCGTGAAAAAGGTTGTTTTCCGTCTAAGCAAATTCCCCCTTTCCGTATAAGCAAATGCATTTTTAATCGTTTGTAAAGCGCGTGCCTGTTGCTATCTTTCGGATCAGGAATTGTCACCAAACACATTGAGCGGAGAGTTGACTATGGAATTGACTTCAACGCTGATCGCGCTGCTCGGCCTCGTCGTACTCGTGGCCGCCCTGATCTACCCGCTGCAGCCCGGTGAGGAAACCTCATGCCGCACCCGGAAACCAAACCCAACAGACCCCACCCAGGAGTAGCTCATGAGCCGCATCAAACTGGTCAGCCAACTGATCGATAACGTCAAGGGCGCCTTCAGCAAGAGCCCGGTCCAGGAATCCGCCGCAAGCATTTCAACCAAAGAAACCACCTCAACATCAGGGAGTACCACCGTGAGTGATCCGAAAGCCAACTACCGTTACGAAACGCTGCAAGTGCACGCTGGCCAGTCGCCGGCACCGGGCACCAACGCCCGCGCCGTGCCGATCTACCAGACCACCTCCTACACCTTCAACAGCGCCGAGCACGGCGCCAACCTGTTCGGGTTGAAGGAGTTCGGCAACATCTACACACGCATCAACAACCCCACCACCGACGTCTTCGAACAGCGCATTGCCGCACTTGAAGGCGGCGTTGCCGCGGTCGCCACCGCCTCCGGCCAGGCGGCCCAGTTCCTGGCCATTACCACCATCGCCCAGGCTGGCGACAACATCGTATCCAGCAGTTTTCTCTACGGTGGCACCTACAACCAGTTCAAGGTCACCCTGCCCCGCCTTGGCATCAAGGTGAAGTTCGTCGATGGCGACAATCCGGAAAGTTTCCGCGCCGCGATCGACGAAAACACGAAAGGTATCTACCTCGAAACCATCGGCAACCCGAGCTTCTCGATTCCCGATTTCGAAGCCATTGCCAAGATCGCTCACGACAACAACATCCCGCTGATCGTCGACAACACCTTCGGCGCCGCCGGCTTCATCGCCCGCCCGATCGACCATGGTGCCGACATCGTTGTCGAATCGGCGACCAAATGGATCGGTGGTCACGGCACCTCGATCGGCGGCGTTGTTGTTGACGCCGGAACGTTCAACTGGGGCAATGGCAAGTTCCCATTGTTCACCGAACCGGCACCCGGCTACCACGGTCTCAAGTTCTGGGAAGTGTTCGGAACCGGCGGCCCCTTCGGCAACATCGCCTTTGCCATCCGCGTCCGTGTCGAAGGCCTGCGCGATATTGGTCCGGCCTTGTCGCCGTTCAACGCTTTCCAGCTTATCCAGGGTGTTGAAACGCTGTCGCTGCGCGTGCAACGTCACGTCGACAACGCGCTGGAACTGGCCACCTGGCTGAATGCGCATCCGCAAGTTGCCTGGGTCGAGTACGACGGCCTGACCGACAGCCCGTATCACGCCAAGGCCAAAAAGTACCTGCGTAACGGCTTCGGCGCCGTGCTCAACTTCGGCATCAAGGGCAGCTCGCAAGCCGCCCAGAAGTTCATCGACAACGTCCAGCTCGCCAGCCATCTGGCCAACGTCGGCGATGCCAAGACGCTGGTCATCCACCCGGCCTCGACCACACACCAACAACTCTCCGAAGCCGAACAGAAGAGTGCCGGCGTGCGCGCGGATCTGGTCCGGGTTTCGGTCGGCATCGAGCACATCGAGGACATCAAGGCCGACTTCGACCACGCCCTGCGCCGTTCCGCCCTGGAGGCGGTTGCATGAGGGGATTTTCCCTCTCGCGGGAAACCAAACGGCTGGTCATTGACCAGCCGTTTTTCCTCGACTCGTATGCCGAAACTGGACATGTATTGCCGCGTCTGGGCCTCGCCTACCGCAGTTGGGGCACGCTGGCGCCCAACGGCGACAACGCGATCATCGTCTGTCACGCGCTGACCGGATCAGCCGACGCCGATCAGTGGTGGGCGCCCTTCTTCGGGCCCGGCCGCGTACTCGACCCGGAACACGACTTCATCGTCTGCAGCAACGTGCTCGGCGGCTGCTATGGCAGCACCGGGCCGATCAGCAAGGCACCCGGCGGTCGTCCGTGGGGTGGGCACTTTCCGGCGCTGACCATCCGCGACCAGGTGCGCGCGCAGATGGCGCTGGCCGACGAACTCGGCATCCGGCGCATTCGCCTGGTGCTCGGCGGCTCGATGGGCGGCCTGCAGGCGCTCGAATGGGCGCTGCTCGACCCCGAGCGCGTGCAAGCCGTGGCCAGTATTGCCGCCAGCGGCCGTCATTCGGCGTGGTGCGCGGTGTGGAGCGAAGCGCAACGTCTGGCCTTGGCGAGCGACCCGAAATTCCGCAACGGCCATTACCCGCCGGATGATCCGCCGCGTACCGGCCTGGCTGCCGCGCGGGCCGTGGCCATGGGCACCTACCGCAGTCCGCAATCGCTGGCCCGCCGTTTCGGGCGCGCCTCGGGCGCCGAGGTGTTCGGCACGCAGGCGCACTCGCCGAACGAACTGGCGGTGCACGGCTGGCTGCGCCACCATGGCAAGAAGCTGGTCGACCGCTTCGACGCCAACAGCTACCGCCGCCTGCTCGACGCCATGGATACGCACGATCTCTCGCGCGGACGCGGCGACTACGAAAGTGTCCTGCGCGGCATCCGGCAGCCGGTTCTGGTCGGCTCGATCAGTTCGGACGGCCTTTATGTTCCCGCTGAACAGCACGAACTGGCGCGCCTGATCCCCGGCGCCCGTCTGGTCGAGATCGACTCGGAGCACGGCCACGACGGTTTCCTGATCGACGCCGAAGCCTTCCATCCGGCACTCCTCGCCTTCAAACACAATAATGCAAGTGTGGCCCCCCGCCGCAGCAACGCGCCGGTCGCGTCACACCCACAGGAAAACAGCAACCCATGGCTCACTCCCATCGTCCAGCAGTACTCGACCTGATCGGCAACACGCCGCTGATCGAAGTTACCCGTTTCGATACCGGCCCCTGCCAGCTTTTCCTCAAGCTTGAATCGCAGAACCCCGGCGGCTCGATCAAGGACCGCGTCGGACTGTGGATGATCGAGGCCGCCGAACGCAGCGGCCAGCTCAAACCCGGCAGCACCATCGTCGAAGCCACCGCCGGCAACACCGGTCTGGGCCTGGCGCTGGTGGCGCAGGCCAAGGGCTACCGCATCGTCCTCGTCGTTCCCGACAAGATGTCAAGCGAGAAAATCCTGCACCTGAAGGCGCTCGGTGCCGAAGTGCATATCACCCGCTCGGACGTCGCCCAGGGTCACCCGGAGTATTACCAGGACTACGCCGCCCGTCTGGCGCGCGCGATCCCCGGCGCTTTCTTCGCCGACCAGTTCAACAACCCGAACAATCCGGCGGCGCACCAGCAGTCGACTGGCCCCGAAATCTGGGCGCAGACCGGGCACGCGCTCGACGCCATCGTCTGCGGCGTCGGCTCGGCCGGCACCCTGACCGGCTTGACGCGCTTCTTCCGCGAAGCGCATCCGGCGCTCGAATTCATACTCGCCGACCCGGTCGGCTCGATTCTTACCGAGTATGTGCGCAGCGGCACCATCGGCGAGGCCGGTTCGTGGGCCGTCGAGGGCATCGGCGAGGATTTCGTGCCGGCCATCGCCGACCTCTCGGCGGTCAAGCACGCCTATTCGATTTCCGACACCGAGAGCTTTGCCACGGCACGCGAGTTACTGCGTGCCGAGGGCGTGCTCGGCGGTTCGTCGACCGGCACCCTGCTCGCCGCCGCCCTGCGCTACTGCCGCGAGCAGACAACACCGAAACGCGTCGTTTCCTTCGTCTGCGATACGGGCACGCGTTATCTGTCGAAGGTTTATAACGACAACTGGATGATCGACCAGGGCTTGCTGCAGCGCCCGCAGTTCGGCGATCTGCGCGACATCGTCGGACGCCGCTTCGAGGAAGGCTCGGTGATCAAGGCGGCGCCGGACGATACCTTGAAAATGGTGTTCCAGCGCATGCGCTACGCCGACATCTCGCAGTTGCCGGTGATCGAGGATGGCCGGATCGTCGGCCTGATCGACGAATCCGACGTACTGCTGCGCGTGCAGGCCGACCCGGCGAACTTCAACGCCACCGTCACCACGGCGATGACGCATGCGATCGAAACGCTGCGCCCGGACGCCGGACTGCCGGCCTTGCGCGCCGTGCTTGATCGCGGCCTGGTGGCGATCATCGCCGACGCTGACCGCTTCTACGGCCTGGTGACCCGCTTCGACCTCCTCAACCATTTGCGCAGAACCTTATCTTGAGCCATTCCGACAGCACCGCACCCCGTCACGCCTTCGGCACGCGCGTCATTCACGCCGGGCAGACGCCCGACCCGTCGACCGGCGCCATCATGCCGCCGATCTACGCCAACTCGACTTACGTGCAGGACAGCCCCGGCGTGCACAAAGGCTTTGACTATGGCCGCTCGCACAATCCGACACGCTTTGCCTTCGAACGCTGCATCGCCGACCTCGAAAGTGGCAGCCGCACCTGCGCCTTCGCCTCCGGGCTGGCGGCCATCGCCACCGTGCTTGAGCTGCTCGATGCCGGTGCCCATATCATCGCCGGCGACGATCTGTACGGCGGCACTTACCGCCTGCGAGAATGCGCTGGAACTCGCCGGCTGGCTGGAAGCGCAGCCGGGCGTACGCCGCGTGCGCTACCCGGGATTGGCTTCGCACCCGCAACATGCGTTGGCGAAACACCAGATGCGCGGCTTCGGCGGCATGATCGCGCTGGAGCTGGAGACCGACCTGGCCGGCAGCCGGCGCTTCCTCGAAGCTTGTGAGCTGTTCACCCTGGCCGAAAGCCTGGGGGGCGTTGAAAGCCTGATCGAGCACCCGGCGATCATGACCCATGCGACGATCCCGCCCGAACAGCGCGCCCGGCTCGGGATTGGCGATTCGCTGGTGAGGCTGTCGGTGGGGATCGAGGAGGTCGCTGATCTCCAGGGCGATCTGGCTCGGGCGCTGGACGCGATGGCGCGGGGATAGGCGATGGCTGATATCTACAACACCATTGCCAGTGCCGAACCGGCGGTTGCCGAACGTATTGCCGAAGTGCTCGAAGTACGTGCGACCGACCCGCAGCAGCGCCGGATGCTCGATGCCTATCTGGCCGAAATCGATTTCCCGGAGAACGCCCGCGTCCTCGAAATCGGCTGCGGTACCGGCGCCGTTGCGCGCCGATTGGCGGCTTGGCCGAACGTGGGCAAAACTGTCGGTCTCGACCCCTCGCCGGTATTCATTGAGCAGGCGGAAAAACTCAGCGTAGCGCACGAAAATCTCAGCTTCCGGCAGGGTTGCGCGCACCAGCCGCCCTTCGCCGACGACAGCTTCGATGTCATCATTTTCCATACCACGCTGTGCCATCTGAGCGATCCGCAGAATGCGCTGCATCAAACTTGGCATCTGCTGCGTCCGGGCGGCTGGCTGGCGGTCTTCGACGGCGATTACGCCTCGACTACCTTCGGCACGGGCGACCTCGACCCGTTGCAGATCTGTGCTGAATCGTTCCGCGAGCATTTCATCGCCGATAGCTGGATCGGCCGCCTGACGCCAAACTTGGCCAAACAGAGCGGATTTGCCGTGAACAGCTTCCGCAGCCATGGCTACACCGAATCGTCCAGCCCCAACTACCTGCTCACCATCGTCGATCGCGGTGCCGAAGCCTTAGCCACTGCCAGACAAATCGGCGAGGCCCTGGCGCAGGCCCTCAAGGACGAAGCACGACGTCGAGTTGAACAGCATCGATTTTTCGGGCACATCACCTATACCAGCTTGATCGCGCGTAAGCCGGTGCACTGAAAGCGGTAGGTTTTTGCCATTAGCTCATCAACTCTTTTTGTGGTACTTCATTCAACATTGAATTTCGAAAGGATTGACCGCCCGGAGGGAAAGCTCTCATCAGCCTTTCCAGAAATCTTCGGCATTGTCCATCCAGTATTGCTAGAATTGCTTAGATCAATTTTTCAGGCTTGAATTATGGAAACGTTCCACTGGAACCCTTGCTTTGTTACCGGGCTAGCCGATGTCGATGAGCAACACCTTCGCCTGGTCGATGCCATTAACCGATTCGGCAAACTGATCATTCGCCAAGAGGGCGCTTCCATCGCTGAACTGGAAGCGGTGTTTGCCGAACTTGCCGACTATGCCCAGTACCATTTTGCCGAAGAAGAAACCCTGATGACGGTCATGCAGCTCGACCCGCGTTACGTCGAGCAGCACCGGCAGAGCCACAACAGCTTCCTCGACGAAGTGACACAAATGCAAAGCAGCGTTTCCGCCAGCAACCGGGACGCGGCAAGGTACCTGTTGCAGTTCCTGACACACTGGCTGGCCTACCACATTCTCGGCTCCGACCAGTTCATGGCCAGGCAGATTGCCTCGATCAAATCCGGATGCCGGCCCGAGGATGCTTATTTGTCCGATACGACCACCGAGGATCCCGCCACCGACACCTTGCTGACGGCGCTGAACGGCCTGTTTCACCAGGTTTCCGAGCGCAATCGCGAACTGGTGCTACTGAACAAGACGCTGGAAGCGCGCGTGGAGGAACGTACCCATGCCTTGACCGACGCCAATCAGCAACTCGAGGACCTGGCCAACACCGACATCCTGACCGGACTGCCGAACCGCCGCTTCGCCCTGCACAGCTTTGCCCTGGAATGGGATGCCGCCGTGCGCGACGGAACACCGCTTTCATGCATGATGATCGACGCCGATGCTTTCAAGGTCATCAACGATACCCATGGCCACGACGCCGGCGATGCCGTGCTGCGCGCGTTATCGAAGCAGTTGCTGCATGCGGTGCGCAACGACGATATCGTCTGCCGGCTGGGTGGGGACGAATTCCTGATCATCTGCGCACGCACGCCTCTGGACGGCGCGATGAAGCTGGCCGAGACCATCCGCAGTGAAGTCGCAGCGCTTCGCGTACCGGCCGGCGTTAGCGAGTGGCCAGGGAGCATCAGCGTTGGCGTTGCGACCCGGACAGGAAACATGAAGGGGCTGGAAGACCTGATGAAGGCGGCGGATCTTGGCGTCTACGTGGCCAAGCGCAATGGTCGCAATTGCGTCGCCAGCACGGAGCGGTGACAGCTCCATTGCCCTTGGCTTTGCCCCAGGAATATCAGCCATGTGCAATCTAGGGTTGGCTCGACCCATCGGGCACCAAGCTGATAGACCTCCGTCTTGTGCAAAACAGGGTTGGCCAACGCAGAATACTTGTAGCCCGTTCTGTGCATTGCGTGGTTGGAAAATGGAATGACAAGGGCAGAAACACTAGCCAAAATCGACCGTGGGCTACAATGCTTGGTTGGCCGCAATCGGCCATCAGCGGTCGTAGCGGCCCCAAAAAATCGATGATTGTGAACGGCAGGTAACTCATCAGAAACCTGCCGTTCGGACCCGTAGCTGATCGGCTCGCTGCTCGTTCTTGGGAACGGCTACGAAATAACTTCCCGATTTTATCTTCTCACCTGCATTGATCGCGCAATCCAGATGATCACCAAAGCAGAAGCACGACACTGCCATCGATTCGCTTCGGCAACAAGCTGAATAAGGAATCATCGCTGAAAGCCGCGTCGATAGGCGTTCTACAACAATGACGCCAGAAGAGTCAATGAATACGCCACTCTTCAGGCACGCATGCTGTAGATTCCCTATCCATGCGCCCCGCAGTCCGCTGTTCGTAGGGGCACGGCGCGCCGTGCCC
>NZ_JBMOJE010000137.1:0-11569 GCF_049316945.1 Propionivibrio sp.
CACGCTGGTGTGAAAAGTGCCAAACCAATTGGGTCCTAACAGAAGAAATCTGAACGTAGGCGAGGATGTCCTCGACGCTGATCACCGCAGGTGCGGAACGAACCGGCAAGGTTCGCAGCACTAGATCCGACGACCAGGAAAGAAGATGGATCGCCGGCGCGATGAGTCGGATGAAGAAGGTCATGGCCGGGGCACACGCCATCGCCACCTTTTCTGGATGGGCGATGGCAATGCGTTTCGGAACAATTTCGCCGAACACGATGGTGAAAGCGGTTACCAGAACGATCGTTGCGGTCAGCGCAACTTCTTCTTTGATGGGAGATGCAAAGGGCAGCCAACGTACGACGATAGTTGCAAAACCATCCTTTAACGCGGATTCACCGAAAACGCCTGATAGTAGTGCGGCGGCGGTAACGCCAGTTTGGGTCGCCGCCAGCAATCGACTCGGCTGATCCTTGATGACCAGGGCCAGTACGGCACGGCGATCCCCGGCTTCGGCCAGCGGATGCAGTCGAGATCTACGTGCCGACGCGAGCCCCATTTCAGCAAGCGAGAAATAGCCCGAAACGGCTATTAACAGTACCAGAATCCAGAGCGCATCCATTCGGGGTTTCTAATCAGCAAACGGAAAACTGCATCATGCCAGCACTCCTGCCGATCGGCGAGTGCGTTTTGATTTAAAGCGCCTGCCCGCACCAGAATGCCAACGATCTGTGTGTTGTCTGAAAAATTTTTTGCTTACAACAGCTTTTTGTTTTTGGGCACTTCTTGTCCAGCCAAGGCCATCAAGGGGCGACTACCGGCGATTTTGAGTGTCGTCAAGGTTTCAACTTGTCAATGCCACCCAGCGCCTTGATGAGCGTCGCATCGGAAAGCGCCGAGAGAACCAGCAAACCCGCACGCATCAATTCACTTTTCTTGATCTCAAAACCCACCTTAAGCGCGCGCTGTTTAAGGACGCCAATCAGGGCGTAATCTGCGGCGGGGAAGGTGAAACTATCCCGAACAAGCTTTGCCTTCTTCCCTGCATGTTTTGTTGCTTTGGCTTTTTTCTCTCCGCTGAGTGGCCTGGCTTGGCTTGCGGCGGGCTCAGGTACTTCTGCCGCAGCGATATCTGCTTTCGCTGGATCCTCCGCAGGCGAGCGCGCTTTGTCGACTTTGGTTCCTACGGCCTCCGGTTTGGCAGTAGCCGCCACCGGGGTTGCTTTAACCTTGGCTTTGGCCGGGGGTTTGCGGGGTGTAGGTGTAAGCACCTTAGCCACAGGCTTTGTGGGCCTTGATTTGGCTGGAGTCGGCGTCTTGAGCGCTTTTACGGCAACTTCAGCCTTGGCCGCTGTGTTTGCTGATGCTCCCGGCTTGGCATCCGCAAGAGGCATCGTGGTGACAGGTGCTGCCTCGTTCGACTCTGGGGTTTGGGACGGGGAATTATTCATCTCGCGATCTCCTTTTTCGATAATGTTTATATAGTTTATACCATTTATACGGAATTTGAATCATAAATGGAACCAACAATCATCACTCCTATGGAGCAATCCGATCAGTGTTTTGTTTCTCTGGCAAGCGGGCAATCAGCACTACCGCGCTCAGAGGATGCGACAACGCTTGAGTTGAATTAATGCCAGGACAAATTGACTTGGCGAAAGATAGATGGACGTATGCCGGGAACTATTCTTGAATCGTGTTTTCATAGCGAAAAGGATTTATATGGTTTATACCGTTCCGTAACCGCGTTGTCCCTGCCGAGGAGAGTGCCATGGTCAATAAACTTGCAAGCGCAATCCTGCTGACGCTCAAGGGGGGCATGTACTTTACGCTGGCTCTGGTCGATTGGCTGACCGCCACGATCAATGTCTCGGAACGCGGTTACCTGCTCCCCTTCAAGGTTGCCAGCGAATTCCATGACGCCATCGTCGCGGCTTGGCATGGACAGAGCAGACCTCCATCCCTGTTGGCTTGTACACACTGGGATCGCAAGGTCTGTGGGCCGTCACCTAGAGAACCAGGAAAATTCCTGTGAGCTTGATCCGATAGACCGAGCCTTTCAGCGCCACGGTTTTATGCCGGCCACGAATCTGCGCAATTCGGAACCTAGCGACTTAACCAGAAGTTGGGTTCGACCGGCAATCCAGCCTTGGGTCAGGGAGTCCCGCTCACCTTTTGGATGCAATTCCTTGATCAGACGTGAGGCCGCGACCTGATCGTTGAGTTTGCCGAGCAAATCCTGAATCACCGTCACCGAAGTCAAATAGGCCGTCAGGCGCTTGCGTGGCAAGACCGGTGTGAAAAACTCAAGGGCGTAATGCAGCTTCTTGAAGGCGATACGCAACTCATGGCGACGTTCGGTATTCATCTTGCCGTGTTCGCGGACCAGCCCTTCGATCATCTCTGCCCGTTTTTGCAGCCGACGCCGGGCGAACTTGCGCAGACTCAAGCCTGACAATTTATTCCGGGCCTCGTTCGTTGGCGGCTCAACGCGGAACAATGCGGCCGAGAAGGCCAGCAAGAGTTGGCTGTACGCCTTATGCGTCAGCACAGTACCTGCCGATGCCTGGGCTTGGGCCATGCGCATCTCGCCTTTGGCCCGCAATACCACCAGATCGGCATCCTCTGGGAAAGCCTCTTCAAGCGGTGCCAATGTTTGGGTCAAGAAGACATCCCAATCACTCGCGATCCCCAACCCCTCGGCCAATTCGCGCCAACGGGGCGAAAAATCCTCGACAAAGGCGGGGGCAAGTACCGGGGAGAACAGATTGAAGGCTGAACGCAGGCGGCGAATGGCCATTCTGGCCTGGTGAACATACTCCGGATTGTTTTCAAAAATGGCTCCCGCTTCATTTCGTTGAAGTTGCACGAGGCAAGATAGTGCAATCGATCTGAATGCTTCGACAGGTGACATGCTCTTGATGACCTGAGAGGCGATGGCCTTGACCGGTTCGGCGCACGCACCGTCGGCCAGCACATAGCCACGCTCCGCCTTGCTGAGGATCTCCGGGTGGAGATGAATATCGGCAGCCAGTTCCATGGCCAGATCAAAGAGAACACCGAGCGATTCGCCTTTCACCAGTTCCAGTTCGACTTCGCACAGCGGTTCGCTGACTGATGCCCTTCCGTCACCAACGGCAAGCGTGTTGATTTTTCCACGGTCAAGCGCCAACTCGATCAGCGCACCCGCTCGGTTCAACGTCCAGGCGGTGCGTGTAAAATCGGTTGAGAAGACGGCTTGTAACCGCGAATGGTGCAACTCCAGGAATTCGCGCAAGTCCTGGTCGGTAACGATAGTGAAATCGAATACGCCAGGTTGCGTTGGTGCTTCCCACTCGCTACGCTGCGCCAGGCCCCCCGCGCCGGAATCACCGCCTTTGACCGTCATCAGCCAGACAGCCTGATCCTTGCGACGAAGACGCAGGGCAATGCCCCGTCGGCGCAGATCGAGTTCCGGCGTGTCGTAGTACGTGTTGAGCAGCCGATACTTCTGCGGTGATATTTCGGATAAAACCGGGTGGGTCTGCAAGCGGCGCACCTGTGAGGGTGGCAGGCGCAATTTGAGTTCGACTTCTGTGCTCATTGAGCATTTTCTCCCTGATATTTTTTTCCAGGCAAGCCAGTTTGGCCAGGCGACCCTCGCATAATCCGTTTTCAAGCAAAATAATCGATTTTGAGGATTAGCACCAGACATCATTTCAGGTAGAACATGAGCAGGATGTCCAATCCAGGACCGGCCAGCCGGAGCCGCCAAGGCTGGACGACGGAGGCGAAGGCCGACGCCAGCATCATTGATGAGATTTGGTAGTCAGGACTCTCTTGAGGTGCAGATGACGACGTGCCTGCCTGGCCAGTCGCTTGTTGGAAAAACGAGCCAAGAGTTCAAGAATCTTCCAGGCCACGGTCAGGCCGACGCCTGCGCATAGGATTCCGACGAAAAAAATTCCAAGTATCTTTAGCATTTGGGTGCTTCCTGTTTGTTAGTGCGGATTCAAGTCTGAAGTGCACCAAGTGTATGACATGAGTTTTACTGTTTGATGAAGACCTCGTGAGTTTTGTATCCAAGGCATTTTCTGGGTCGATGATTGAGGCGATGGGCGAGTCTTCCAGGACCCGAGAGTCAACCAGGCAGCCAGTTGGAATTTCTTGGGGCCGATCAAAAGCGAGCGCGCTTGAGTGCTGCGTCAATATCGACTGCATCGATCTGTTGCGCATCAAGAAAGCGCTGGGCAAAGCGCAAATGCACACCTGCGCGCAGAAAAAGCTCAAACAGGTCACGATCCAGGTGTCCCATTTTCACGTAGTCAGCGAGCAGAGCAACCGACTCCGATAGCGGCTTGCCCGGCTTGTAGGGGCGATCCGACGCAGTCAAAGCCTCGAAAATATCGGCGATCGCCACGATCCGCGCCTGCGGAGTCATCGCTGCTGCCCGCAGACCCCGCGGGTAACCGCTGCCATCGAGGTGCTCGTGGTGATTCCCCGCGATCTCGGGTACGTTCTTAAGATAGTCGGGGAAGGTTAAGCACTTCTGGAGCAGTTTTACCGCGGCTACTGTATTCGCCAGAAATCAAGGCGCCTTTAGAGAAATATTTCGTCCGCGCTGTATATACCGCTGGGCACGACAAATCTGCTGCCGCTGTCGCCAGCGGACAGGTCGACGCGGCGTTTGTCGCCAGTAACCATCTATCGAACCTGATCAGTACAGGGAAAGCAGCGAAGGTCTACTATCAAGTGCTGTGGCAATCGCCGCCGATCCCGCTGGATCCTTTTGTCTACCAGCCAGCAGAAAAAAACTAACTGGGCTCGCGATCCTGTCTGCCGTTCCGAGGATTTTGCGTAATCAAGCGGTAACATCAAGTCGGCATGCTGTGATTTTTCAATGGCTTCGACCATGCGCGACGTATGCATCGCGATTTTGTTACTTTTGCTCTCGCTCAGCGCCCATGCCCATGATGCGCAGGGTTGCGCGGCGACGATCAAGGATCTGCGTATTCTGGCAGAAGACCCGTCCTTTGCTCTCCGGTGGTCTGAAATCTCGATGGACGACGGCAAGCCGCTGAAGGTGTCGATCGTCGAGCGTAATGGCGCACTGTTGCTCGAATTCATGAAAACCGGCGAGGGTCTGTGGGCCGAGATCTCCGGTGTCATCTGCAAAAGCGGCGTCGATCTCGAGCTACGGATGCCCAGAGAGCAGATCAACCTGGGCCCTGCCACCAACTGGATGCTGAGTCTCGCGCTGGCCAACGGTGGCGTTTTTACATTGCGCCGTCGCATGTCAAACCAGTTGCAGATCGAAACACAGGGCTGGAGTGGCCGCTTCGTTCCCACGGCGATGAACTGATGTGCTGGCCGTTGGCCGCCGGGGATTCATCAGTTTGTAACATAGCAGTGGGAGTATTCGTCCCACGGGAACACTGACTTTATTATTTGCCATGCTGAAGGAAAACCCATCGAAAATTCTGCCTTGCCTCTTTGCGAGGACCTTTTCGGCAGTGCCACAGCCCGGCTGTGGGCCGCACACCGTACACCTGATGCAGCGCGATCGGCCGTGATGAAATGCTGCATTTAATTCGCAGCAACACCGAGAGTCGAAGCATGGGCTATCAACAGCTTGCCGCAGTCGATCTCGGCTCCAACAGTTTTCGTCTGCAGATAGGGCGCGTTCTTGATGACCAGATTTACCCCCTGGACTCGCTCAAGGAATCGGTTCGTCTGGCTTCCGGCCTGACGGCCGGGAAACTGCTCGATACAGCCTCGCAACAACGGGCGCTTGCCACCCTGCGCCGCTTCGGGGAACGTTTGCGCGGCTTCCAGCCCGAGGCCGTCCGCGTGGTAGCGACCAATACCTTGCGTGTAGCGAAGAATGCCGCAGATTTCCTGCCCCTTGCCGAAGAAGCGTTGGGTTTCCCCATCGAAATCATCGGCGGCCGCGAAGAGGCGCGCTTGATCTATGTTGGTGTCGCTCACTCGCTGCCATCGGTTAATCATAAACGCCTGGTGGTCGATATCGGCGGCGGTTCCACCGAGTTCATCATCGGCAACAAGCTCGAACCGCAGCTAATGGAATCGCTGTACATGGGTTGCGTCAGCTACTCGCTGCGTTTCTTTCCCGACGGCAAGGTGGACAAGAAGCGCTTTCGCGAAGCGGAGATGGCCGCAGCACAGGAAATCGAAACGATTGCCCGCCATTACCAGCGGTCCGGGTGGCACGAAGCGATTGGTTCGTCGGGTTCGGCGCGGGCGATTGCCGACCTCCTTGAATTGAACCATCTCAATCCGGGCGGTGTTAATGGAAATAACGGCATCACCCGACAAGGTCTGGATACGCTGCGCGCATTGATGATCCGTGCCGGCTCGGCCGAGGCCATGGAACTTGCAGGGTTGCCCAGCGATCGCCTGCCGGTGCTGGCGGGCGGCCTGGCTATCCTGTGTGCGGTTTTTTCTGGACTGGGCATTGATCAAATGAGCTACGCCGGTGGCGCGCTGCGCCTGGGTGTGCTGTACGACCTGCTCGGGCGCTTTCACCACCACGATATGCGGGATTCCACGGTCCTGCAGTTCATGCGTCGCTATCAGGTTGACGGACGGCAGGCCAGGCGCGTCGAGAATACGGCGCTGAACTTCCTCGGGCAGTTGATCGATGTCGATGCGCCTAAGCACGAAAACGACGTGCGCTTCCTGAAGTGGGCGGCAAATCTGCACGAGATCGGTATCTCGATCGCTCATAACGGCTATCACAAGCACGGCGCCTACATTCTGGGCTTTGCCGATATGCCCGGCTTTTCAAAAAAGGATCAGTCACGGCTGGCCTCCCTGGTGCTAGGCCAGCGCGGCAAGCTGGAGAAATTGAAGGAATTGCCTCGGAGCGACTCGTCCTGGCACCTGATTTTCTGCCTGCGACTGGCTGCCGCCCTGCATCGGTCACGCGTTGATATTGCCTTGCCGGTTTCTAGACTCAGCTACGGGGCTGACAGTTATCAACTCGAATTGCCGGACGACTGGCTGGCCAGCAATCCCTTGAGCGCTGCGGTGCTCGCCGACGAGAGCATGGCCTGGAAGCGCGTCGGTTGCGGACTTCGCATCAAGAGTTGGGCATTGCCAGGCGCGGCAGCCGCTTAGGGGCGACCGATTGTACGGCAATAGTTTCAGCAACACCAACTCCAGGAGCCGCGTCAATAGGCGTTCTACAACTAAGCAGTCTGGAGATCCAATAAATACGCCATCCTTCAGGCATTTAGCTTGCAGATTGTTTATTCATAGGACTTCCAGGTCATCGGTACCGAGTCTTTTATAAGCTTGAATATTATGGCCCTGTACGAAAACCGGGAAAGGCTGGTTATCTTCGACGCCGATGGCACAATCATCGATGCTTTTCATGCCATCGAGCGGACTTTCCTGAACCACGGCATGGACATCGGCGACCTTGAACGCTTTCAGAAGCGCCGCAAGCTGTTGAAGTATCTCGGCGGCCTGCGCGAGTTCCCGACCAATTTGCGCCGCCAGTTCGGCAAGCAGAGCCGCAAAAAGCTGCTGGCGACCCTGACCGAAATCTACCGCCACGAGGCGTCCCTGTATCCAGGTATCGATTCACTTCTGCATTCACTTTTGGCGGCACCGGATATTCGCGTTGGCCTTGTCACCCGTAACGTGACCGTGGAGCCTGAGGAAACGCTGAAATGTTTATTTCGGCGACACGGCATCAACATCGATGATTTCGACTTTTTTGCCTGCATTCCAATAGGGGAGGAAAAGACCACGCAACTAAAGCGAGCCAGGGAACGCTTTGCCATCAACCCTGCGCGAACCTACGCCTGCGGTGACGAATACAGCGACTACCTGGCAGCCATTGGCGCCGGCTTCCATCCGTTCGTCGTCGCTTACGGCTTCGAGGACAGCAAACGCCTGAGCAAGGACTTCGGCGTACCGAGCGAAGTCATCTCGACTTCGCCGGCAGAGTTCATCGAACGTCTGCGGCATGCCCTGGATTTGACTATAGAAACTTGAGCCTTACGCGGCCAGGCAGCCGCCACACTGATCATTCAGAATGCCGTAGCGAAATTCAAAATGTAACCGGCAAGACACGGCACTGTAATGATTGCCCGGCACCATGCGCTGCATGCCTACAGTCCGTTCAATCTTTCTCTCCGACATCCATCTCGGCACCCGCGCCTGCCAGGCCGATCGTCTGCTCGAGTTCCTGCGCAGCTACGTGGCCGAGAACGTTTTTCTCGTTGGTGACATCGTCGACTTCTGGGCCATGCGCCGGAACATCGTGTGGACCGCCGAGCAGAACACCTTTGTGCAGAAAATCCTCAAGCGGGCGCGGCGTGGCGAGCGGGTCGTCTTCATTCCCGGCAATCACGACGAAGCCCTGCGCGACTACCTCGGGATCGCCTTCGGTGACATCGAAGTGGTCGGCGAATACATTCATCAACTGGCCGACGGTCGTCGATTCCTGCTCCTGCACGGCGACGAGTTCGACCAGATCACGCGGCACCATCGCTGGGTCGCCGTGCTTGGTGACGTGATGTACGACCTGCTCGTGCGCCTGAACTCCATCATTTCCTTCGTTCGCCGCCGCTTCGGATTCACCTGCTACTGGTCGCTGGCCGGCTACGCCAAACGGCGGGTCAAGACCGCGCTGCAGTTCATTTTCGACTTCGAGGACAGCGCCAGTCATGCCGCACGACAGCGCGGCCTCGATGGAATCATCTGCGGACACATCCACAGCGCGGTGATTCGCGATGTAGACGGAATCACCTATGTGAATTGCGGCGACTGGGTCGACAGTTGCACGGCGATCGTCGAACACCTCGACGGCCGTCTGGAACTGATTGCCTGGGGCAGCAAGGAACTCGCCGTGGTCAATGCACAACAGGAGGAAGTCGCATGCGTGTCGTAATGGTTTCGGATGTCTATTTTCCCCGCATCAATGGCGTATCAACCGCCATTCAGACCTATCACCAAGCGCTGCGAGCGCATGGTGTCGAGGTCAGTCTGGTGGCGCCCGACTACGGTCAGCCCTGTTCTGAATCGTGGATTACCCGAGTGCCGGCGCGACCGGTGCCCGGCGATCCGGAAGATCGTCTGGTGCGCTGGGGAGCCATGCACCAGGCGGTTGAAGACGCCGTCGAACAGGGTTGCGATCTGATTCACGTGCAGACCCCGTTTGTCGCGCACTATGCCGCCAGCGCGGCGGCGCGGCGTAACGGGATTCCCGTTATAGCCACCTATCACACGCTGTTCGAGGAATACCTGAAACACTACGCGCCGCTGATTCCGGCGGCCTGGCTACGCGGGCTGGCACGCAGTTTCTCGCGCCGCCAGTGCAACGCGCTCGATGCCGTTATTGTGCCGTCAAAGGCAATTCATGAACGGCTGGGCGGCTACGGCGTGAAGGCGCCCATGCACGTGCTGCCGACGGGTATCTCGCTGCAAGTTCCGGCGAGTGATGGCAACAGCGGTGGAAACCACGATGGCCACCGCGCTGGTCGCCAGGATTTCCGCACCCGCTTCGGTATCGACGAATCGCGGCCGGTGGCACTTTTTGTCGGCCGCGTGGCGCACGAAAAGAACATCGGCTTTCTGCTGGATGTGATCGATCTGGCGCGTGAATCGCTCCCCAACGTACTTCTGGTGATTGCTGGAGAAGGGCCGGCGCTGCCCGCTCTGCGAAAGACAGTCGCAGAGCGCGGATTGCAGGGCTGCGTCCAGTTCATCGGCTATCTCGACAGGAAAACCGATCTGCCGGCCTGTTATGCCGCGGCGGATGCCTTTGTCTTTGCCTCACGCACGGAGACGCAGGGGCTGGTTCTGCTGGAGGCGATGGCCGCCGGTCTGCCCGTGGTTTCTTTGGCGGAGATGGGAACGGTGGACATTCTCGGCGCCGGTCGCGGCGCGATCGTGCCTGACGATAATCCGTGTGCCTTCGCAGTTGCCCTGACCGGGCTTCTGCGTGACGCCAATTTGCGGAATCGTCTCTCGGCCGAAGGGCGCGAATACGCCGCCGAGTGGTCGGACGACAAACTCGCCGGAAGAATGGCGGAGCTTTACCGGCAGATCGTTTCCAGGCACATCAAGCAGAGCGAGCACGATTTGACTTTTTCGACACTCTAGGAATGTGCTGAAAACCGCCGCGTTCTTCCCTGATTCTGATCAGTCCCGAAATTCAGGAATCTTTGGCAAGGCCGGTATACTCGCCAGCCTCGGTTCCATACAAGGAGAAGTCTGTGCTTGAGGAAAGCCCTTTCAAGGGAAAAACCGGCTTGCAGCGGGTATGGAATGCTTTGCACTATTCGCTCGCCGGTTTGCATGCGGCCATTACCTGTGAAGATGCTTTTCGTCAGGAAGCTCTGCTCGCTGCACTGCTGATTCCGGCAACTTTTGTTCTGCCGGTGACCGGGATCGGCCGCGCTCTGATGATTGCCAGCATCCTGCTGGTGTTGATTGTTGAATTGCTCAATTCGGCGATTGAAGCCACCGTGGATCGGGTATCCCTTGATCGGCATCATCTGTCCAAACGCGCCAAGGATATCGGCAGTGCGGCCGTGCTGCTGGCGTTGATCAATGTGGTTTCGGTTTGGGGTTGCGTGTTGCTTGGCTAACGGGCGACCGTTAATCTCATTCCATTTTGATCGTTAGAAGCGCCGCATCATCAGATGGCGTCCATCGATCGCGCTTTTAGGGACATCTGCGAAACCCAATTCGCGGAAACGCTTGGCCTTGGCGCTGGAGACAAGTATCCGCCCCGATTTGAAATTCTGTTTAACCCAGTCGATACGCACCTTGACCAGTTCATGACCAATGCCTTGTCCGCGGTGTTCCGGAGCGACTGCCGACAAATAAAGAATGTGGGTGTGCGATGCCCAGTCGGCTGCTTTGACCCCACCGAACCCAATGATTTCACCAGCGGCATAAGCGACAAAAAACTGGCGGTAGAAAAGCGACGAACCTCCCAATAATTCATCTCTTAGGCGCTCGGCGTTGTAGCGCTCCTGCCTGGCAAAGGCATTGACCAGCAGGGCAACGCAAGATTCAGTCAGAAGATGGTTGCTAACATCGAGCTTATCAATGTGAATTTTGCTCATGGTTTCATTCCTTTCTGGAAATGACACGATTGGCGGGGAACATAAAGCTGCTCCACTGGGTTCTACTTGCCCCTTCTGTTCTTTTCCAGATAATGCCAGCCGCAAGCCTTGCGCTTTCCAATACCAGAAAGAAAACAATGAAGTTGCTTTGGCGCCAGGAAAGCCATGCCGAGAAGAAAGCGATAGATCGGGCCGGGAAGTCGATGGACCCTTCAACTGAAGCAGAAAGGCGTTTCCGTTGTTTCTTACCTGACCTACAGAAATGAGCTTTGAGGGAAATATGATGAGGAAAAAGTATTGCAGGAAAGTTACGATGGATAAATTGGGCAGCCTGGTTTAACAAATTATGCAGATCTGAAAGCCTGATTAGATTTCCTGGATGCAGGATGAAGCTCTTCTCGCGTATTTTTCCAATTTGACAGATATTCGCTCCGACGACACTTGTCAATTTCAGATTTCTTCTGTTAGGACCCAATTGGTTTGGCACTTTTCACACCAGC
>NZ_JBMOJE010000138.1:0-11556 GCF_049316945.1 Propionivibrio sp.
GGGACGAATAAGTCGTTGATTTAGCTTGGGGTAGCTGCTACATAATGCCGGAAATAACCAATTAACCACGAAGTTCACAAAGAACACGAAGAGAAGCAATGAGTTAGTACGCTTTGACAGATAACCTATTGGGTGAGTTTTTGAATCTTCATAACACCTTGTTTTTCTTCGTGCTCTCCGTGCTCTTCGTGGTTAATCAGAGTTTTTTAGGTTGATGCGAAGGAAGCGAATTGCAGTTTCAATGATCAAGACTGGTCTTCATTCGCCGCAACCCCTCCTGCACCAGAAACCCTGCTCTTTCCTGGCTGGCCGCCTCAGCATAGCAACGCAACTCCGGCGCGTTGCCCGAGGGGCGGAAATGGATGATTTCGTCGTTCTCAAGAAAGATGCGCAGCCCGTCGGTCTGATCGAGGCCCGTGGGTTTTCCGCACACGCCATCTAACAGTGCTGCAATGGCAGCGCTTGATGCGGCGAGATCAGACAGAATCCTGCGGCTCGTTTGCGTTGGGAAAGATTGCAGACGGTCGCTCGCCGTAAAGCGCGCCGGCAAGCTCCGGGACAACGCTGAAACCTTGCTGCCGTTCTCTCTGGCCATCGACAGCAGACAGAGGATCGGCAACACCGCGTCGCGGGTCATCAATGGCGCCAGCACGCGCCCATTTTTCTCGATCGCCGAGCCCACCAGAAAACCGCCATTCGGTTCAAAGCCGACGACATTCCTCGCACCGGACTGCATCAACTGTTCGATGCCTTCAATCACATACGGCGACCCGATACGGGTTCGGGTCACTTTCGCGAACGAGTTACACAGTTCAACCGCGGTGTTGCAACTGACCGTGGTGGCCACCGCCTGGGCACCCAGGTATTGCGCGCAGAGGACGCCGACAATGTCACCGCGCAGCCAGTCGCCATGTTCATCGCCCAGCAGCGGCCGGTCGGCATCGCCGTCAGTGGAAAGAATGGCGTCAAAACCATGCTGCTCAGCCCAGCGACGCGCCTGCTGAATATCGGCCTCGGCCACGGCTTCGGTGTCGATTGGAACAAACTGGTCGGTGCGCCCCAAGGAAATGACCTTGGCACCGAGCCGTTCGAGAAGCTCGCGCAACAGATCGCGGGCGACACTGGAGTGCTCATAGAACCCGAGCTTCATGCCGGCCAGACATTGCGGCGGAAAGAACTGAAGGTGCCGGTCGAGGTAGTTCTGATAGGCACTTCGATTGATTTCCGGCAGGGCAATTGACAAGCCTTCTGCAGGCACGTCCACCACGGCGCCGCTGATGCTGGCCTCATCGGCCTTGGTGATCTCGCCAGCGACAGCGTAGAACTTGATGCCATTGCGGTCGAAAGGAATGTGACTGCCGGTGACCATGATGCCTGGCAGGCCTTGCGATTGCGCATAGCAGGCAAGAGCCGGAGTCGGGATGGCCCCGCAATAATCGACGCTCAGCCCGGCCTGCTCGATCGCCGCTGCACACGCCGCAGCGATCTGCGGGCTGCTCGGGCGCAAATCCAGCGCCAGCGCCACGCGCCCGGAGGTGGCAGAAATCGCTTGCAGGAAGGCGGTCGTATAGGCAAAGCAGACTTCGCTCGTCATGTCGGCGACCAGGCCACGCGCGCCGCTGGTGCCGAAGCGTACGCCGCTGGCGTCCATCAGGGCCTGGATTGCTATTTGTCGGTTCGACTGTTTCATGGGGATCCTTTTTGTATCAAGGTTTGCTGCTCCTGTTGCTTATTCGGTACGCGCAGCCGATGGCCGCCGCGATTCAATTCCCAAGGTCGGCCTTAGCGTTCCCTGTCGGCCATTGCGCTCCAGAAGGCTCTGAATTTTCCGGTAATACCAAGTCGTTCATCGGAGACGGCCTCAAGGAAGTCGGAAAGACGTTTTGATCGGGAGACGGCAAACAGCACGAAGGCGACAATGACGCTGGTGGCAAGAACGCCATGCAACAGGCGTTCATGCGGTGTTCCATCGCCGAACGGGATGATATTCATTCCGAAGTAGCCGGTAGAAACCGTGGCAATCAGGCCGAGGATGGTGATAACGGTCAGCCGGACCACGGTATTCGACTGGCGTCGCTGGGAATCGCTGTCCAGATAAAGGCTCATCTCACGAATTTCGTCGCGTACCTCGTCGTACAGGTCGTCATTGTGCAGGTGGTTCGAACACATCCGGAAAGTGGCCTGCAAATGCTGGCGCTCGGACAACTCGTGAAACCAGTAACGGTGGGTGAAGCGCAGGAAAGTCTCGAAATTGGCGCGAATCCTGCGCTTGAAACGGCGAACCGATACATCGTTGCGAATATTCAGATCGTTGACGGCATCTACGAGCACTTCGGAAAAAACCAGCAGCGAAGCACGATGCAGATGCGCGATCAAAAAAACCAGGAAGTACTGGTGACGGAATTGCGCCAGCACCCCCAGCTCGGTATCGGAGAAAAACGGTACGGCGGCGTCTCCGACAACGGTCAGGGCATTGCCGGTGCAGATAAACCGGGTGTTGGGCCCGGCCTCGCTATCGGTCCAGAAGCGATCCTGGCAAAAACGCTTTTCGAATTCGGCGACGGCAGGCTCATTGACCGGCAAGGGTTCGTCGGGATGCAAGGTGGCTGCCAGACCGATGCGCACCCAGTCTTTGTGACCCAGCGCGCGCGGTCGATCAATGGCCAGGTAGGCCATTACCGGCATGCGGTGGAATTCAATCAGCCGATAACGCAAGTTCCCCGGTTCGTCGGAGTGGGCCAGCACCAGGGGCCGCAGCAGGCAGGCCCAGTGCTCCGAAATACAGGGGCTGCGATGCCGGCAGACAAAGCCGAGGAACTTGTCGCGACGCTCGGTATCGGAGCGGGCGACCACCTTGCCGTCGACATCAAGCCACTCGGCCAGATAGGAATTGTGCAAGCCTTCGCCGCCTTCTTCCCAGCCCGAGGGATAGGCGCGACCGAAACGGAAAAGGATATCGCGCACGGTATCCAGCGGCAGGTTTTCGCCGCGCACCTCCAGATTGAGTTGAACAAGATCGAGGTCGTGAAAAAAATACAGGTCAATATGCATGATGTGCAATTCAATCGGCACCTGACCTTTGCGCAGGGTTAGCCGCAGCCGTGCAATATCCTTGCGCCGGAAGACGTGCAGCGGCGATCTTCCGGGTGGGTCATCCGGAGAAAGACGACGCGAGCGGCCTTCACCGTAGAGGAACTGCTGGACATAGGGCAGGAAGGCGATGAACTCCCGGTAATGGCGTTCCTTGAAATTGCTTGGGTCATCGGTGAATTCATCGTCGACACGCTGCCACGGATGGGCCTCTTCCAGTGACTCGAAAATCTCCCAATGACGTCCCTCGGCATCGCTGTCTGTCAATGACTCAAGTTGCAGAGGCCATACCAGGCTGGCATGGAACAGGCGAACGCGACTGTCGGCTTGAAAGTTGTCTTGTGCTGACACTGAATTTCCCATCCTTGATCGAATCCAGGCGCGAGTTTAGTTCTTTGCGCTGTCGCTGTGGTTAACTGCGGGTTACAGGATAGTGGGACTCGGAGCAGAGACCCATTGTTTTCGTGGAAATTATCTGCCGCCATGGAACCTGCATGAACATTGCCTCTCACGGCATACACCTTGAAGATGCCCGTATTTATTGGCTTGCAGGCTGGTTTATGGAAATTGCCATGTGCTCCGGTCGCGCTTTGGGCTTGCGCTGCAAGCCCCGGAATTAAAGCACTTCGCCGCCCGGAAAAATCCCGCGCACTGCCGGCACGCGCCCAATAGACCAGGCTGAAATCGCCCAGTTCCATAAGTCGGCAACGGGCGCTCTGTGCAGTTCGGCCGGCACGGGATGACCGAGGAATTGCAGGGCGGCAGCCAGCACCGCGCTGCCGCCAGCCGAATCGACGGCTGCCGCCTTCGTCTGCTTGGAAAGCTTCTCGCCGACGGCATTGACCACCACCGGCAGATGCGCGTAACTCGGCGTGGCAACACCCAAACGCTGTTGCAGCCATATCTGGCGTGCCGTCGAATCGAGCAGGTCGACGCCGCGCACCACCGCACTGACGCCCTGCGCCGCATCGTCGACCACCACCGCCAGTTGATAGGCATACTGCCCGTCGGCACGCAACAGAACGAAATCACCGACCTCACGTTCCAGATTCTGCCGGGATTCACCCTGAATGCGATCAACGAAGCTGAACTCCCGATCGGGAACGCGCAGGCGCCAGGCCCGAGCCGCTTTCCCCTCGGCCAGGCCGGCGCGGCAGGTGCCGGGATAGAGCAACCCGCCATCGACCGATTTACGGCTGGTTGCTGCCGCAATCTCGCTGCGCGAACAGGCGCAGGGATAGACATCGCCGTCAAGTTGCAGGCGGACCAGCGCGGCGTGGTAGTGGTCGAGGCGGCGGCTCTGGACGAGCACCTCGCCGTCCCACTCGAAGCCGAAACCTTCCAGCGTACGCAGGATACCGTCGGCCGCAGCGGGCACCGTGCGCGGCTCGTCGACGTCCTCGATGCGCACCAGCCACTCGCCACCACTGGCCCGCGCATCAAGATAGCTGCCAAGCGCCGCAACGAGCGAACCGAAATGCAGCGGGCCGGTGGGCGAGGGGGCAAAGCGTCCGCGATAAAACGATGGCGAACCGGCAAGCGACGCAGGATTCATGGCGCCCGCCGGGGCGGTATCGGTGATTGCGCTTGTCGCTTAGACGTTGAACAGGAATAGTCGGCTGAATGCACTGATATTGTTGGATGCCATGACTTTACACTCCTATTTGTACCCGGTTTTGAATTTCCGCATCACTTAGGCAGTCCCGTCGGTACTGACTTCCGACTCTGACCGATTATCGCTGATCCTTTGACGATCTGCTCCCAGTTGATTCACTCATGCATCGCACAGTTACGATACTTGTACCAAACAACGCAAGCCCCGCGACAGCCGACTCGCCAGAGCCGACTAGGAAAGATACGAGACTACCTGGTAATCACTGGGTAATAGCCTTTATGATGGAAGAAAAATAACAAAGGTTTTTCCTCGCTACGTTATTCCGCCATCTTCCTGATTCTGGTCAATGAGCGCCTGGCTAATATGAAAATCAGCATGACCATCCCGCCGCCGAAAAAACCAAGAGCCCCCAAAATTTTATATCTACTCGTTGAACTTACAACGTGTGGTGCAACAGATACCTGGAGTCCTTTGTTGAATCTTGTCAGGATGGACTTTATATCAGACTCAAGGCTGTTGAGAGACTGTTGCTGAATGCTGTCCGTCAGGTCGATTTCCTTATGCAACTGGATAATGATCTCAAGTAAATAATTCCCAAGATCCACACCATCGGTGTGTTCTGCAAGCGATGGGATCGCCTTCTTAAGGAAGTCTCTCACGCTAGCTTGCTGCTTCAATTTATGACGTAGGCGCGTCAGTGATTCGTCCACCGCATAAATCTCGGTGTTTATGGCAATCAATTGGGTGTCGAGGGGAAGAAATTTGGCACCTGCGTCTTTTGGGTCGACAACCTGACTTAACGCCGCTAAACCTTTGTTCGGGAAACGCTTGCGCAGTAACTCATAGTTCTCAGCCTTTTGAACCAGGAATTTTCGCTCAATTTCGGTAGCTGAAATACTGTTCCGCAGCTCTATCTCGACGTTGGGCTCCATGCAACCAAGCTACTATCCGCTATCATGACAACGAAGGATAGTTGATGCCCAAAGTCTACTCGTATACCTGATGGAAGACGCCACGGCCCTTGAAAAAGCAGCCTGAGTGACTCGATAAAAAAGGGAAGCCAGCAAAACGGCTTCCCTTTTCAATTGGGTGCTCATTGATCGGGAGGCTAACCGCAATTTGTCATGTTCTGGGAACAGAACGTGACAAATTAGTAGCGGCTTATAAAGTTGGCACCAGAAGTCCACCCATTAGTGCCTTTTTCCACTCAGTTTCCAGCACTGATCTAGTGTTCTGCTCCATTCGATTCATGGATTTTTTAATATTTTCGAGTGGCTTGTTACTCCCGATGGCAATTAAATCCGAGATGGCTAGCCGAATGTTCTGCTCGTGACCCAAATCAGAAAGAGCGTCAATCAGTTCCGAAGCCTGCCTGATGTCCTTCTGTGATTTTGTTTCAAAGCTTAGCGTCCTTTCTTGCGCAATCACCAACTTATGAATCGCGAGTCGGGCTGGATCAGGCAAGTTCACTGGTATAGCATAATTGCCAATAATTAACCCTTGTCGTGACTCACCACCAAGAAGATAGTCCATGTACTTTAGAGGATCAGCCGCAATACCAAGATCAGAAAAATAGTGTGGCGAAGTATCGATAGCGTTCTTTTGAACTGTTAGAAAATCAATTTTCACTTTCGATTTGCTGCTCATCATCGATGTGGATGGTTGCTTTCTACTTAGTTGTGGTATTTCAAAAAAACTCGGGTCGTCTTGTTTTACAGTATCAGGGATGTTGATATTTCCACCAGCGTCAGGGATGGCGAGCGCAATGCCGGAAGGTCTAGCAAAATCCATGTCGGTTGTTTTTAGCTTATCGCCCCATCGAACTCCAAGCATATTTCCTATCGCTGCAAAGGCATGAGACCCAACAAGAACCACACCTTTCGAGAACAAGCCACCACGAGCAAGCGTTTCCAGTATTTTGAAGTGGCTGTTTTCAATGTCCATGCCGCCGCTTCCAACAAAGGAGCGCGTTGTAAGTTTTAGGGCGTCAATGAGTTCAGTAGCTGTTTTTTTTCGCTCCAGCAACTTCGCGACTATGGCTTGAGTCTCGGGGCTATTTCGACCAAGTGATGCGCACCTCAGAGTGCCGTCGAGTTGTCGAATCTGCCAATACACATACTCGTGACCGCCTGATGTGTTGATGTACGGACTTCCAGTGACGCCCTGCTCAAAAATTGCAACAGAGTATGCAAGCGCCTCGTCCTGCAACTGGGCATATAGCATTTGCGTGAGAGAGCTTTGGGATTCCATGAATCAGTCCTTGTAGTATCTTTTTTAAAGTCTACTACAATCCCCGGGCATCATTAGTAAAAATCAACAAGCCTATTGATATATTTGACAATTCTATCTAGCAAATGCTCTCGCGACTATTTTGCTTGCGCAAATTTAGTCGGGGCAACTAAGCCCCCGTGAGCGGATAATGGCGCTGATGTTTGCCTGGCATGACGCTAGCCGAACGTGGCTCAGGCGGTTCAGATCGTCGTTTCGCACGATTTAACCTTGCTCGCTAGACTGCTGTAGATTCAGCATTGCTTACTATTGCTATAGAGTAGCTTATTCTATATATTAACTTTGTTACAACAAGAGTAAGCAAGATGAGACGTAAAGAAGAGAAATTTGCCTCCACACAGGTGAAGTTGTCAGCGAGCCGCATGGCATCTGTAATCCGTACAGTGCGACTTAATCGAAATATGATCCAAGAAGCGGCTGCCGAGCGAGCCAAGATGAGTGTGTTCACCTGGATGAAGATTGAGCGCGGAGATGTTTCCGTAAGCCTTGGGTCATGGCTATCAGCGTTGGAGTGCCTGGGGCTGCTCGATTCTCTTTGCGTGGTCGCAGAGCCGGCTGGGTTGGTATCGGTGTCTACCACTCGGCTTCGCGCCAGGCCAAGCGCAGCCACGTTGGATAAATACGACTTCTAGGATTTGCATATGAGCTGGAATGGATGGGCTTTCATCTACCTTCCAGGTGATACTGTTGCCGTGCCCGCTGGCACCCTCGATCTTGTGGAACAGGGCGTGGAATCGACAACCAGTGTTTTCGGCTATGGCCGCCGCTACCTTGCTCGGTCTGATGCGGTACCCGTTGACCCTCTCAGTCTACCGCTAACGTGCCGCCCCGGTGATGAGACCACTTATGAGCCGATGCGACCCCCACTCTTCGGCGCTGTGCGGGACGCTGCGCCGGACTTCTGGGGGCGTCGGGTAGTGGAAGCCAAGCTCAAAGTGCCGCCGGACTCCGTGGCCGAATCCATTTATCTGCTCAATGCAGGGCCGCATCGATTCGGTGCTCTGGACTTTCGGCTGGGGTTGGACAGCACCGAAACGGCAGGACTATTGCCGCCAATCATGCAACTAGAGTACCTGCTGGAAGCCGCCGATCGTATTCAGGTGGGAGCTCCCATCCCGGCGCAGCTAGAGTCCATATTTTTCGTGGGTACCATGGGCGGTGCACGGCCGAAGGCCTTGGTGATTCATCAAGGGGAACAGTATCTGGCGAAATTTCCGGCCAAGAAGGACAGCTTCAATGTTCCTGCAGTGGAACGTGCCTGCCTGGAACTTGCACGAAAAGCCGATCTTAATGTACCGGTGACAGACCTATCAACCCTGGCGGATGGTCGCCAAGTCATGCTGATTGAGCGCTTCGACCGACGGGCCGTCGGCAACGCCTTTATTCGCCGGCATTGCGTGAGTGCATTGACGATCCTGGGCAAGCACGAAACTGAGTCGCTCGGGACTCCCTATGAAGACATCGCCGTTAAAATCGGAGAAGTTGGTGTTGATAGCAGGGTAAAGGCGGATCGAGACGAGCTCTATGGGCGCATTGCCTTCAATATACTTATCTCCAACGATGACGACCACTTGCGCAATCACGCGTTCGTCTGGGATGCGGAAGGCAAAGGTTGGCGGCTTTCGCCTATGTACGACGTGGTGCCAAGGCCGCAGGTTGCCTTGGAGCGGTATCTGCACATGTCGGTAGGTCCCCGAGGACGGCTGGCTACCCTCGACAACCTGCTGGAGGCTCACGGTAGCTATGGTCTATTGCGGAAGAACGCCGCAGCAATTATCGACCGCGTCGCCCGTGTCACGCGCGAGTGGCGTGTACTTTTTGATGAACTCGGTGTCCCGAGCGCCGACTGTGACAAAGTGGCATCAGCGTTCCGCCGACCACGGGATATCGGGCTGGATGCTGTGGAATCGGCCTTACGCCAGCAAGCCAACTCGGGATGAAACGCCGCCACCACCTCGGGAAAATTCTCCGCACCCATGGTTTGAGGCGTTATTTAAACCAAAGTTTTAACCCCAGCGATGAGCAACACAATAGCCAGGGCTATCTGAATCCAACGTGCCCTGAATTTTCTTGCGAGCAGGCTTCCTGCGATAACCGCCGGAATTGATCCGGCCAATAGGCTTAGCAGCATGTGTCCGTCTACCATTCCGGCAAACAGATAGCTCAACCCGGCGACAACCGCCAAGGGGATGGCATGAACTATATCTGTTGCTACCAGTCGATGAGGCGTCATCCGCAAAGGGTAAAGATAGAGCAACATCACGCTGCCCAAGGCACCTGCGCCGACCGACGTCAGTGCTACGCACACACCGAGAACAGCCCCGGCCGATACCGTCAAGGCGGGCTGCATCGCCTTGAATTTTTCGGGACTATTCAGACGGCGATTACGCGCCGAATTAAGTAGTTTCGGAGCAAAAAACAAACCGAACGCCGTTATTATTACCACGATACCTATCGCTTGAGTCAGCCAGCCAACTTTCTGAACCTTCGATCCCAGGGTAATCAGAACAACGACCAGAAAAGCCATGGGCAAGCTACCCGTCCACAGTCGCTTGACGACTTCCCAATCGACTTGGCCGGCTTTGCCGTGGATACGTGCCGCCGCAATCTTGGTGATTGCGGCAAACCAGAGATCAGTGGCAATAGCGGTCGTAGGCGCAATCCCGAAAAAAAGCAGCAGGATAGGCGTCATGAGTGCACCGCCGCCCACCCCTGTCAATCCAACGACAAAGCCAGTGAGTGCGCCGGCCATTGCGTAAGGGATATCGATCAATTCATCCTCCTCAGATTACGTGTCGTAATAAATAAATTATTTAGATTTTAATCAAATTTAATAATATCAGAAGACGTATATGATTTATTAATTTAATATTCACACATTGCGACAACGAGAAGAGCCATGTCAAAGACCAGCCTATTTGGATTGGATGCCTGCGGTGTCTGGGACACAGACCTTACATTCCGGCACTTGAACAAAATGGGGGAGGCTGAAACCAAGCGGACCGCTGAACGCCGTTTGCACGAACTCGGAATACTGCCCGCCGAGCTAAGTACCAACTCAATCGAGGATGAACTCGGACGCAAACCGATCCCTACCGTTCTTGACTGGGAGACCACGGAGTCGCGCAAGTCTCGTAAGTTGGTGCTGTTTGCCCAGCTTTTTGCTCTGCCCGGCGGAAATAACTGCCTGCATGCCAACGATGGCCGCGGTGCCCGCTATTGGGTTCCGCTGGGCACAAGCGAACCCGGCGCACGTGAAATTTCCGTCGCATTGCAGCATCTTCAAAAGCATCTCGGCAAAGAAATTGCCGTTTTCCCGCACGGCCTTTTAACCGCAGTTTGCCGTTCGATTCCATCGTCGGAACTTGTCCACCTCTGCATTTTGAGCTATTTGCCGGTAATGGATCCAAATACCCTAATCACGTTGCCAGGCAAATTCTCAAGTCTGACGCCTCATCTAAAGCAACTCGAAGCGGAAAGCATCCACATCATCCGCGAGGCGGTGGCCGAAGCAGAAAACCCCGCCATGCTCTATTCGGTGGGCAAAGACAGCTCCGTCATGCTGCATCTTGCGCGCAAGGCATTTTTCCCCGGTCGACCACCCTTCCCCTTGTTGCATATTGATACGCGCTGGAAGTTTCAGGAGATGTACCTGTTTCGCGAATACATGGTGCGCGAAAGCGGCATGGATTTGCTGGTTCATATCAACCCCGACGCCATCGCCAAAAACATCAATCCGTTCGACCACGGATCAGCCCTGCACACCGACATCACCAAAACCGAGGGGCTCAAACAGGCGCTAGACAAGTACCACTTTGATATGGTGTTTGGCGGTGCGCGCCGCGAAGAAGAAAAGTCACGCGCCAAGGAACGCATCTTCTCTTTCCGCTCGCAAACCCATCGCTGGGACCCAAAGAGCCAACGCCCGGAACTCTGGAACCTTTACAACACCCGCAAGAACCGGGGCGAAAGTATCCGCGTTTTCCCGCTCTCCAACTGGACGGAAATAGACATCTGGCAATACATTTACCATGAGAACATACCGGTGGTTCCCCTGTATTTCTCCAAAGAAAGACCAGTCGTCATCCGTGACGGATTGATCCTGATGATTGACGATGACCGGATGCGGTTGCTACCCGGCGAAGAAATTCAAGCCAAGAAAATCCGTTTTCGTACGCTCGGCTGCTACCCGCTAACCGGGGCCGTCGAGTCAACTGCAACCAGCGTACCCGAGATCATCCTGGAACTTATCGGAGCACACAATTCCGAACGTCAGGGACGAGCCATTGATTCAGACGCATCGGCCAGCATGGAAAAGAAAAAACAGGAGGGGTATTTCTGATGGCACGCAAATCAAAAGCAAGCTCCGGCGCACTCCATGACCAAGCCAGAGCGGCGCAAGCACTACCCAAATCCATCGAGGCATTTCTCGATCAACAGCACAATCAGGACATGCTGCGTTTCATTACCTGTGGCAGTGTCGATGACGGCAAGAGCACGCTGATTGGCCCAGCATTGACGCATGAAACCTCGGCAAACCCCGATGACATATTTTAGCTCCG
>NZ_JBMOJE010000139.1:0-11474 GCF_049316945.1 Propionivibrio sp.
CCGCAGCAGGTCTGGTTTTCCGGGAAATGAACGGTGATGCCTTCGCGTTCGATCAAGGTGATGGCATCCATCCCGGCCTCGGGGCAGAAAAGGTCAACGAGGCAGGTGGCAAAGAAATAAATGTCCTTCGGGCGCTGGCTGCTTTCGGTAGTTCTTTGCATTCCGGATCCTTTGGTAAATTGGTCATACCAACAAATTACGTTTTATGGAATGTATTTCTCCGTGGGAGTTATATCAACATGCAAATGAATGTTTTTTCACGCTTGCAGTAAGTCATCATGTTCTTTAGAATAAATTGGTCTTACCAATTGAGTGAACGCTTTGTCCAAACCGATAAGCAATTTCCAGGTTCCTCGCATTTCCGGCGCTGTTGCTGCATCACTGGAACGCCGGATTCTTGAAGGTTCGCTAAAACCGGGTGATCGATTGCCAGCGGAGCGCGAACTGGCCATTGAACTGGGCGTGTCGCGTCCTTCGCTACGTGAGGCCATTCAGAAACTGGCTTCCAAAGGCCTGGTTCAGAGCCGCCAGGGCGGCGGCACCTACGTGACCGACCGCCTGGAGTCGACCTTCCTGGACCCCTGGCAGGACATGATGGGAACCCATCCGAATCTGCGTGAAGACCTGCTTGAATTCCGCCACATGCTGGAAGGGCAGGCTGCCGAATGGGCCGCCGAGCGGGCGACCGATGCCGATCTGACGCGCCTGACCCAGGCTTTTGATGCAATGAATTCGGCATTTGACGCGGATGATCTGAACCGCCAATCCAGCACGGATATCGCTTTTCATCAAGCCATCGGTGAAGCCACGCACAACATCGTGATCGGCCATCTCTCGGCAGCGCTCCTGCGTTTGATGCACGACAACATCCGTCTCAGCCTTGAAGAGTTGAAAACCATTCCAGCCGCAAGTTCGGCGCTGAAAAGCCAGCACGCCGCCATTCATGACGCGATCCTCGAACACAGGCCGGTAGAAGCACGTTCGGCGGCGGAAGCTCACATTGATTTCGTTCGTGAATCACTGGCCCAGTCGCTGCTTTCCGCCTCGCGACGCGAAACGGCAGAACGGCGTCTGCAAGCTGATTTTTCCAAGTCATTTACTTCCTGATTTGGCCAAAGACAGGTTGAATCAACCGCCAGGGGCCTTGAGTAAAAAATGACCAAGCGAATCATGGTTGCTGTCGACGAAAGCATCATGACCAGCACTCGTCCGGGCAATCCCTCGATCGGTTTCGCCCAACCTCAAGCGTTGGAGGATTGCCGATAAAGGCGAAATGGATCCACGGTTGCGGCCTGAGAGCCTGTGAAAAATTCATAAATCCACCGCAAAGGCGCAAAGGGGCAAAGGAAACGCAGAGGAACCCCATTGTTTGAAAAGGTTTTCTTTGCGAAACCTTTGCTCCTTTGCGCCTTTGCGGTGGGGGCCGGGTATTTTTTTCACAGCTTCTGAGCAGGCTCAGGCGAAGCGCTCAGGATGTAGATCAAGCACAATCACTGCAGGGCAATTGCGGATTTCCCGAAAGAAGAATGTCTGGGAGTCAATAAGGACGGCCATCTTGGGGGTATGTACCACAGGAGTCAATGTTCATGAGGCATCCACGGCATACAGGCTGAAGATCGCCTATTTACGGGTGTTTCGCGGCATCTGCTGAAATCCGCACTATCTTCAGGTTTTGCCTTGTGCGTCACCGGGCGATCATCGAGCCACTTGAAAATACAGAAAACCGGATACTTCGTTTCAGCGCATCAGTGTATTTGTTTGTTTGTTCTGGTCACCAACGCCCTTACCCAACCCATACCCCTTGCTTACCCAAGTCAAAGTGCATTGATCAACTGACTCCTCGAATGGTCAATGGCGCTGAAGTTGAAGCCGACCCGGAACCCCTGCTGCCCGACGCAAACACAGTAAGTCACCTTTGCCGACGCTTGTATGACCTTTGTGGCGCCGCCGTCGGGGATTTCAAATCTGATGTGACACGCGGCGCCATCGGCAACCTGCGCGGCGAGCATCATGCTGATTCCGTCCACTGATATGTCAATAGTCACCCCGGATTGAACGGGAGTGCCAGTGGCAGCCACCTGCCCACGCGCACGCAATGGCTTCCTCGGCGTTCCTCTTTTTGTTTCGGTTGAATTGCCAGTCATATCAATATGCAGGCAACGAAGAGGCGGGTGAGTCAGGCCAATATGAACTTGGGAATACGCAGCAAAAGCGTTGCATGTCATGCCATTTCGGGAGGGTGAGTCGGTGCATGAGTTGCGCGGGGAGGAACTGAGAATACGCTCGAAGCTTCAAACAGAGATACCATTTTAGCCCAATGTTGAAAAATTATTTCCTGAAAGAGCGTCTTCACGCTCGGCAAGCAAGGCATTGGCCCGGTTGCCGGGCGTGAATTTATTCCGGTTGTTGTGGTTGAATTCCCTGTCCTTTTGCTGGCATACTTTCCCTGATCCCTTAACAAACATATTGCCATGGCCATCCAGACTCCTTACAGCGACAAACGCATTCTCATCCTCGACGACATGCCAGAAATGCGTACTACGTTGCGCAGTCAGGTGGGCAGCCTGGGGTGTGACAATATCTCGGTCAGCAGCAATGTGAAGGACGCGCTGGAGCAACTCAATGCCAACGCCTTCGATGTCATCCTCTGTGACTATTACCTGGCCGGTGGAACGGACGGGCAACAATTCCTCGAATTCCTGCGCAACCGCAACATCATTGGCCGTGGTGTGGTGTTTGTGATGATCACTGCCGAGAAAAGCTACGAGAATGTAGTGACGACTGCTGAATGCATGCCCGACGACTACCTGCTCAAGCCGTTCACAGCCGAAGCACTGAAAATGCGTCTGGAGCGCCTGTTCGAGAAGAAAAAGAGGCTGGCCAAAGTGGATCAGATGCAGAACAAGGGCGATTGGAGCGAAGTTATTGCCGCTTGTGATGAAATCATTGCCGCCAAGGATCGCTATCTGGTTGACGTCATGCGCATCAAAGGCAATGCCTTGATCCAGGCCGGATGGGCCGAAGCCGCTATCGAGTTCTACCAGCAAGCGCTGAACCTGCGCCCCATGCCGTGGGCGAAACTTGGCTTGGCTCGAGCGCTGCATCAAAGCGGCGATCCCGCGCGCTGCAAGGAAACGCTGAACGAACTGATTGTCGAGTCACCGAAATTGATGGCGGCTTATGACCTGCTTGGCAATCTGCACAGGGCGGCAGGCGATACCGATTCGGCGATGGCCATACTCGATAGCGCCTGCCTTATTTCGCCCAATTCATTGACACGGCATCGTGCCATCGCCACCGTCGCTGAAGAAAAAGGCGATTTTTCAAGGGTTGAACAGGCGCTTGCCCAAGTTGTGAAAAAAACCCGCAATTCGCCGTTGCGCGAAACGGTAGATTTCGCCCGGCTTGGCAACGCCCTGACCGAAATGGGTGAACCCTTCAAGGCCGTCGCCTTGCTTGAAGAGGCTCGCACCAGCTTCAAAGCGGATGCCTACAATCCACTGCTGGCCGCCATCGAGGCCGTCGCCCAGCAAAAAGCAGGCAATCCGGAAAAAGCAGCGGCAGCCCTTGAACGTGCCATGCAGGTCGATCCGTTCAAATTGCCCGAGGCCGTGGCGATGGCTGTAGCCAAGGCCTGCCTGAGCACCGGCAAGCCGGAAGCGGCGCAAAACATTCTGAAGAACCTGGTGCAAAGCAATCCTGAATCCAAGGAACTGCATGGTCGTATATCGGCGGTTTTGCGTGACAACGGTGCACCAGAGATCGCCGAGCAGTTGGTCAGCGATAGCATTCGCGAATTCATCCAGCTCAATAACGAGGCGGTGCGGCTCGCCAAGGCCGGTGAACTGTCGGTGGCGGCCGAGATGCTGACCGAGGCGGCGCGTCGCTTGCCCACCAATATGCAAGTGGTCTCCAACGCTGCGGTTGCCTTGCTTTTCGATATGTTCAATAACGGTCTGGACGCGGTCAAGCTGCGCTCGGCTCAAGCCTTCGAGCAATCTGTTCTGGCGCAAAGTCCAACGCATCCAAAACTGGCCCAGATTACCGATTTGATGAACCAGATTCGCAACAAATACGCGTCGGCAAAATAAGTAATGGACTTTGTCGATCTCGCCGCCTTCGCCATTCACGACGTCAAGAACCGCCTGGCGGTGATGGCCAGCCGGGCGGAAGAGAAAGGCGACAGTGAAACCTTGCGCGGCGCGCTCGAAGCGGCGGCTACCCTGACGCGCTTGCTGGCCTGCTACAAGGCGGAAAAAGGCAGCCTGGGGATCGACATCGACGCGCGGACTCCGGCCGATCTGCTCGATGAACTGAGCGTTGAAATCGGCAAGCAGACGGCGTTGACCGTGCATGCTGATCCAAGCGCAGCGCCTACGCTGTGGTTCTACGATGAATGCCTGGTCAGGATGGTGCTGCTCGACGCCCTTTACAACGCCTTGCGCCACGCCCGGCAGCAGGTACTGATAGCGGCGCGCGAACATCATGGCTGGCTGGAATTCACGGTGCGCGACGACGGCCCGGGCTACCCGGAATCGATGCTGGGCCAGCCAGTCGCCATGCAGCCGCTGAGCCGTGAAGGCACCGGTCTCGGCCTGCATCTGGCCGGCCGGGTTGCCGCTCTGCATAGCAATGCCGGGCAATACGGTTATATCGAGTTAGGCAATGAGGACGGCGCCGTCTTTCGCCTGCTGTTGCCACGATAAATTCAAGTCAGAGCGCCGCCACCATCTGCTCGTAGCTCAGGCCAAGTTTGTCGAGATGGCTTCTATCTGTATCGGCTGCACGCTCGGCGGCGAGCATTTCGGCATAGAGCGGTTCAACGTTGATTACGGCTTTGCGCTTTGGCCGGCGGCGGACTGATCGGTAGCCGACAATCGACGTAAGGCAGGGCCAATATCAGGTTCCGATCGCGTGCGCGCGGCCTTATACGCTCGGCTTAGCCCTGACTGCTTCGAGCTCAATGTGGCAAGGCGCCAAGAGCAGATGTGCCAGATGTTCAGGGTCGTTTGAGTGCATGTGTTTCGCAAACTCGGCCAACCGCGGATCATGCGCTTCGGCCAGGGTGCCGACCAGCATTCTTGCCGCTTCGCGCGGGTTCGGCCGTCCCGCCTGATAGCCTGGCCAGTCCTTGTAGTGCGACAGCAACTGTTCGCGGTGATCCTTGTAGAGCGGGCAATTGCGTGTGTATTCGAGTTCTGCATGCTTGGCCGCGATCTCGGCGTCGATCTCCGCATCGGTACTTTTGTAGTGGGTCTTCTCGGCGTCGGTCCAATGCGGCTTATCGCCGTGCTTTTCGCGCAAGGTCACGAAGGTGTTCTTCAGCGCCATCTGTGAATGGGTGCCGGCATCCCGGAAGATGTGAAGAAGGTCATTTCCATGGCCCTCTGTGCCGACATAACGCATCCCCGCAGTAATCCGCCGAGGATTAAAGCCAAACTGGCGGGCACACGCCGCGCGAAGCGTGTCAAAGAGTTCATTGATTTTCGCTGGACTCACAGGTCAATCCTTTCGTTAGGGCATTGCCGCTACGATTGCGATGATGGCCAACTGGCTGCCCATAGCATACGCCACTTGCTAGCCGCCACTGTGCAGTAATTTCGCAGCCAGACCTTCCGACCAGCATTTGTATGCAAGTCGCGCTGCGACTGTCGAACCTTCCCTTGCCCTCTGGGATAACCAGCGACTTGGCGTCTCTTTGGCAGCGTAGTCGAGTGGCTACTAGCAGGTTCATCAGAGGGGTCGGGGAGCGAGGTTGGGAATTCGCGCAGCATGCTCCGTGCCAAACGAGCGATCCGGCTACCAAGCCGGAATGCGCCCTGCAAGGGAGGGAGGCGGGAAGGGCTTTCATTATTTTAAGCGCCTTACAAAGCCACGCCCGTTAGTGAGTTGGTATTTCTGATATGCCAATTGCCAATTAGCCTGAAGCCCATAGGTTGGCTCCTTTTGGGGTGCAGAGCCAGATTCGTTCATCTGATCAAGGTAACGAACAGTTCCCGCTTGCGGGCGCTCCTAGCGGGTAAAATCCGGCCCTTATGAAAACGCTCTGAATTATGGGAAAACTTCTACTTGCACCGATGGAGGGCCTCGCCGACTTTGTGCTGCGCGACGTGTTAACGCGCGTCGGTGGCTACGACGGTGCGGTAACCGAGTTCGTCCGCGTTTCCGGCAATCTGCTGCCGCCCCGGACTTTCCAGCGCATCTGCCCGGAGTTGGCCAATCACAGCCGAACCAGCGCCGGCACGCCGGTGGCCGTGCAACTGCTTGGCAGCGATCCGCAATGTCTGGCTGACAACGCCGCCCAGCTCTGTGCGTTGAATCCGGCGGGCGTCGATCTGAACTTTGGTTGTCCGGCGCCGACGGTCAATCTTCACGGCGGCGGCGCCATGCTGCTGGCCGATCCCGAGCGTCTGTTCCGCATCGCCGAGGCAGTACGGCAGTCTGTGCCGGCGCATATCCCCTTCACCGCCAAGATGCGCCTTGGTGTCGATGACAAGGCCAGGGCCCTCGATTGCGCGCTGGCGCTGGAGTCCGGCGGCGTCGTTGCGCTGGTGGTACATGCACGCACCCGCGCCGAGGGTTATAAACCGCCGGCACACTGGGAGTGGGTGGCGCGCATCCAGGATGTGGTTCAGCTTCCGGTAACGGCCAATGGCGAAGTTTGGACGCCGGACGATTACGTCCGCTGCCGGGCGGTGAGTGGGTGCGAGGACGTGATGATAGGGCGCGGCGCGGTGGCTGATCCTTTTCTTGCCCGGCGTATTCGCATGCTGGTCGGCGGTGATGAGCCCGGCCTTGATCGCGCTGCCGACTGGCTGGAACTATTACCCTCGATTGCCGATTTCTGGCGTCTTATTCAGGTCAAGGTTGCAGCGCACCATGCGCCGGGGCGACTCAAACTGTGGCTCAACTCACTGCGCCTCACCTTTGTCGAGGCCGAAGCGCTGTACATGGCGGTTCGCCCTCTGCGCAGCAGCGAAGAAATCACACGCGTGCTTGCGTTGCATGGCGTTCCCGTACTGCGCGCTGCCGCCTGATTGCTTCCTATGCTGGCTAACTCCCGCCTGCCGACCAGCGCCCAGACCGCTATTCACGAACATCTGGCGACGCTCCTTGATCGCCACGTCGGATCGGTTTTTCGCAAGCCTTATGCCGATTACAACCGCGCGGCTTGCGCGGCGAGTTTGGAACGTCGCGAGCGCGTTGCTCCAAACTCGCCGCTGATTCTCGAT
The DNA here is from genome assembly GCF_049316945.1 of Propionivibrio sp. Lineage (GTDB taxonomy): Bacteria > Pseudomonadota > Gammaproteobacteria > Burkholderiales > Rhodocyclaceae > Propionivibrio. The sequence continues at coordinate 7,233 of NZ_JBMOJE010000139.1, forward strand.
TCTTGCTGTGGCGTCGGTGAGAGCAGCATCGCGCTGGCCAGGGCTTTTCCCGATCATTACGTCATCGGCGTCGACCAGTCCGAATCGCGTTTGAGCAGAAACACTGGTGGAAAGTCAGAACTGCCGCCCAACCTCGATCTGGTGCGCGCCGATCTGGTCGATTACTGGCGTCTGCTGCACGATGCCGGCATCCGTCTTGAGCGCCATTACCTGCTCTATCCCAACCCGTGGCCGAAAATCGGCCAGCTGAGCCGGCGCTGGCATGGTCACCCGGTTTTTCCGATCATGCTCGAATTGGGTGGCGTGCTTGAATGCCGCAGCAACTGGCCGATCTACATCGAAGAATTCTGTTTCGCGGCTGAGCGCTTGACGCAGTGCCCAGCCGAGTGCCAGCCGTATGTTCCGGATCAAGCCCTGACCCCTTTCGAACGAAAATATTTTAGCTCGGGCCATTCCTTGTTTCGGGCGATCGTTCAGCTACCGTGAAAAAATACGGATGACCGTGATTCAGGAAGGATTTTTCTGGGCAGAAAAATCTGCGAAAATTACGGGTGCAACGCAATGCTTCTGCCACCAAAACAACAAAGGATTTTCATGCCCATCGTTTTTCCGGTTCGTGGCGACTACATCCAGCTCGATCAACTGCTCAAGGCCACCGGTCTGTGTCCTTCGGGCGGGCGCGCGCATTCTGAAATCGAGGCCGGTCAGGTCTTGGTCGATGGAAGCGTTGACACGCGCAAGCGCGCCAAGCTTCGTCCCGGTCAACGGGTCAGCTATGGTGACGAAACGGTTGAACTGGTTGCCGAGGCCATTTCCTGAGCCAGTCGGTGGTAAATCAGCCCGATTTGTGTAGAGTTGACTTCACAGTTTCACGCTTGTCTTGTATCATATATAAGAGTTGTTTTTTGATGTTCCCTGCGGATCGTCTTTAATGTGGGCAATCCAAGGTGTTGTAACCGATATGTCACTATTTTCGCCTTGCAGTACAATTTTTATTCCGCCCGTTGTCTAACGGATTTTGAAATTTTTGCCCCGTGCAACCTTTGAGAAAGGCCCACCCATGTTGGAATCCTACCGTGCCCATGTTACCGAGCGTGCTGCGCTTGGTATCCCGCCGCTGCCGCTGACGGCCGAGCAGACCGCCAAGCTGATTGAGCTGCTGAAAAACCCGCCGAAGGGCGAAGAGAGCGCTCTGGTCGAGTTGATCACCTACCGTGTTCCTGCCGGTGTGGATGACGCAGCCAAGGTCAAGGCCGAATTTCTCGCCAAGGTTGCCAAGGGCACCGAATCCTGCGCGCTGATTTCCAAGGCCAAGGCCACCGAACTGCTCGGCACCATGCTTGGCGGTTACAACGTCAAGCCGCTGATCGACGTGCTGGGCGACGCTGAAGTCGGCACCGTGGCTGCCGAAGCCCTGAAAAAGACCCTGCTGGTGTTCGACTTCTTCCACGACGTGAAAGAGCTCGCCGATAAAGGCAACGCAAATGCCAAAGGCGTGCTGCAATCCTGGGCCGACGCCGAGTGGTTCACCTCGCGTCCGGATGTGCCCGCTTCTCAGAAGCTGACCGTATTCAAGGTGACCGGCGAAACCAATACCGATGACCTGTCGCCCGCACCGGATGCCTGGTCACGTCCCGATATTCCGTTGCACGCACTGGCCATGCTCAAGAACCCGCGTCCGGGCATCGAAGCCGACGAGCCAGGCAACCGTGGCCCGCTCAAGCAGCTCGAAGCGCTGGCCAAGAAGGGCAACCTGATCGCCTACGTCGGCGACGTGGTCGGCACCGGTTCATCGCGCAAGTCCGCCACCAACTCGGTGCTGTGGTTCACCGGCCAAGACATCCCGTTTGTGCCGAACAAGCGTTTCGGCGGCTTCTGCCTGGGTTCCAAGATCGCTCCGATTTTCTTCAACACCATGGAAGATGCCGGCGCCCTGCCGATCGAGCTGAATGTTGAAGAAATGAACATGGGCGACGAGATCGAACTCAGGGTTGATGCGCTGACGACGAAAGTGACCGCGCTCAAGAATGGCAAGGTCATCGCCGAATCGCAACTGAAGACCCCGGTGATTCTCGACGAAGTGCGCGCCGGTGGCCGTATTCCGCTGATCATCGGTCGCGGCCTCACCACCAAGGCGCGTGAAGCGCTTGGCCTGCCCGTTTCAACGCTGTTCCGCCTGCCGCAGAATCCGGCCGATACCGGCACGGGCTACACGCTGGCGCAAAAAATGGTTGGCCGCGCCTGCGGTCTGCCAGAAGGCAAGGGCATCCTGCCCGGCACCTACTGCGAACCGAAGATGACCACCGTCGGCTCGCAAGACACCACCGGCCCGATGACGCGTGACGAACTCAAGGATCTGGCCTGCCTCGGCTTCTCCGCCGACATGGTGATGCAGTCCTTCTGCCACACCGCCGCCTATCCGAAGCTGGTCGACGTGCAAACACATCGTACCCTGCCGTCATTCATCAGCACCCGTGGCGGCGTTGCGCTGCGTCCGGGCGACGGCATCATCCACTCCTGGCTCAACCGCCTGCTGCTGCCCGACACCGTCGGCACCGGCGGCGACTCGCACACGCGTTTCCCGATCGGCATCTCCTTCCCGGCGGGCTCCGGTCTGGTCGCGTTTGCCGCAGCCACCGGCGTCATGCCGCTGGACATGCCGGAATCCGTTCTGGTGCGCTTCAAGGGCAAGCTGCAGGAAGGCGTCACGCTGCGTGACCTGGTCAACGCCATTCCTTACTACGCCATCAAGCAGGGTCTGCTGACCGTTGCCAAGCAGGGCAAGAAGAACATCTTCTCCGGTCGCATCCTCGAAATCGAAGGCCTGCCCGATCTCAAGGTCGAACAAGCCTTTGAATTGTCGGATTCTGCCGCCGAGCGTTCTGCCGCCGCCTGTGCCATCCAACTCGGCAAAGAGCCGATCATCGAGTACATGACCTCGAACATCACCCTGATGAAGTGGATGATCGCCACCGGTTACTCCGATGCACGCACCCTCGGCCGCCGCATCAAGGCCATGGAAGCCTGGATCGCAAAGCCCGAACTGCTCAAGGCCGACGCCGACGCCAAGTACGCCGCCGTGATCGAAATCGATCTGGCCGACGTCAAGGAACCGGTCGTCGCCTGCCCGAACGACCCGGACGATGCCAAGCTGCTCTCCGAAGTCGCCGGCACCAAGATCGACGAAGTCTTCATCGGCTCGTGCATGACCAACATCGGCCACTTCCGCGCTGCCGGCAAAGTGCTCGAAGGCCGGACGGACATCCCGACCCGCCTGTGGGTTGCCCCGCCGACCAAGATGGACGCCGCGATTCTCAACGAAGAAGGCTACTACGCCATCCTCGGCAAGAGCGGCGCGCGCATGGAAATGCCGGGCTGTTCGCTGTGCATGGGCAACCAGGCACAGATCCGCAAGGGCAGCACCGCGATGTCCACCTCGACGCGCAACTTCCCGAATCGTCTCGGCATCGACACCCAAGTCTACCTCGGCTCCGCCGAACTGGCCTCGATCTGCGCCCTGATGGGCAAGATCCCGACCGTCGCCGAATACATGGAACAGGTCAAGGTGGTGAACGCCAAGGCCGCTGATGTGTATCGCTATATGAACTTCGACAAGATCGCTGCTTTCGCTGAAGCCGCTGCTACTGTTGAGGTTTAAGCTGTAAAGAGGGGTTAAAGGTGCCTAAGGCTTTTACAGTTTTAGGTGCTTTTAACCCTTTGTTTTGTTTACTTGCACTGAATTGCGCTTAGGCACTCAGTCGGTCGGTTTCTTAGGCGTTTCCCGACGCACCGGATCGACTTCTTTTACTTCAAAACCGCGCAAGTAAATTTCTGTTGTTTGCTGATGCGTGTGTCCAAGCAACTCCTTCGCAGAGCCAGCATTGACGCATGAACACCTCGGCAAACCCCGATGACATATTTTTGCTCCGCATTGTCTGGTTGCGGCCACAAAGCATTCGATGTCGATGCGCATTTTGTCGGATTTTGATGTGGTTTGTCTGGCTTTGCTGAGCGATCGATCTGCAACCTGGATCATGCGCGGCCTCGGGGCGATAGCAGGCCCCGCCGCCGTCATGGCGGCCTGCGCACCGTTGATGCGTGTTGAGCAGGATTAGATCAAGTGCAGTTCGAAGGGTCGCCGGAGCCGTTCGGTGATTGTCTTGAGATCGAACCAGGGAGCGCCCAGACTCAGAGAACCTGATCTCTACCAAACAGTTCCCTGCCTTTTTTTTCCAATAATTT
>NZ_JBMOJE010000140.1:0-11444 GCF_049316945.1 Propionivibrio sp.
CAGACCGAACGTAATAGCGCAAACTTGATATGTTTATTTATTTACGCCGCCTAAGAAAAAGCAACTTAAAGTGATTTATTACCAAGATAGGCCAAAGGGCCAAGAACAAGCGCGAGGTGGTGAGTGCTAAATGAAAGTTGAGCTGATATAAATAAATCTGAGCTGATAAATAAAGTTGAGTTGGCGTAACTCAGTTTCAGCCGCAAAAATTTCACACAGAGCAATAAATTGTCGCAAAGCCACAGCCAGACAAAGCCTGCGTCTGTTCGCGCCGGTTGAATATTGACCCACTCTGCCGGTTGAATATTGACCCAGGAGCGGTCGCTGCGTTTTGAATCAGCAGCTGTGGATAAGTGTATCAAATCGCTGGTTTTTGAAGTTCTCCTTTTCTGCCGTCCAATGCGGTAGAAATGCGTGGGGAAAGGAGCGAAGGGCGTAGCCCGTAGCGGATTTCCCCACGCGGCCGCTCAGAACGGATCGTCTGGCGGAGCGGCTTCCCCTCCCTTGGCCGATACGATAGAGATGGGAGTCGCCGCTGCGGCGGGGCAGTTCGTAGCGCCCGAGAGCAATTCCCTCAAGGTCTGCGCAGAGTGAATGCAGCAACCTGAATCCGTCGGCATCGAACTCAGCGTGATCGCCAAGCTCTGCCCTGGTCAAGTCCATCAACATTCGCTCGTATCGGTTACGGGCTTTGCTACTGTCGTCGGCACGAATCCGAAGTTTGTCCTGCACTTCTTCGTCGAAATTTTCCAGCAGAAGCTGGCGGGTCTTGACCATTGCCTCAACTTCCACAACACCAACGAGATGAGTTGTCGCTGCCCATCCGGCAACGCCTTCAGATTCGGGCGACGCAGATAATCTGCAACGAGGGCAGACAGTTCGCGCTCCTCGGTTGATGGTGTAAATTCTTCAACGATGGCGCGGCGCGCCGTGTAGGGAACGTACTGATGCACTTGCCGACGCAAGGTGCGCTTGCAGATTGGCGCAATGCGGGAGCGCAGCGCGGCGAAGGGCTGCTCCCTGTTTGGCTGTGTGAATTGCGCACGAAAGCTGTCGAGATCACCGAATACACGGTCGTCGATCATGCTCACCAATCCGTAGAGTTCAAGCAGCGAGTTCTGCAGCGGTGTTGCCGTCAGGAGCACCTTTGAACCCAGAAAACTCTGCTTAACCACGGCGGCACGGCGAGCACAGCGTAAAAACAATGGCTTGCAATGTTTTCATGATTCACCCTTTGGGTGAGCCAATAAATCCTGAAAAACTGAGGCTTTTCGCCGTGTCCGCCGTGTCGCCGTGGTTTGAACTGCGGTTATTAGGTTGAATGAACGTGCGCGAGGGCTTCCTTGATCGTTTTGGCGATGACGTTGCTTGTCTTGTAAACGTTTCCCCCTTATTCTTGTTCCGGCATGTGATTGCCGCCTCTTGCCCGGCGCGGTTTGTATTCACTTTGCCTCGTCCGTCTTTTGGCGGATGCTCTCAGCAATCCATGCGTCTAACTCCGAGCGTCGGAAACGCCACGTACCACCCAGCTTGAACGCCGGTATCTCGCCTTTCTGAGCAAGCCGATAAACAGTTCGCTTGCCAGCTTTTAGGTACGCAGCGACTTCGTCGAGTGTCAGAATCTCGCCATCAGTGTCGGTCATCATCTTTTCTACCAAGTTGGCCTGCGGTGCATTCCGTTTGCCAAGTTTAGCCAATTTTACCACATTACAGCGTCATCGACCAGCACCTTGTTCGTCGGAGTGCGCGCCAATGGGGAGGCAGTTCGGTTGTCAAACAGGGGATCGAACTGGCGTTCGACGATTGGGCCGTGGAAGCCCAAGTTTCGCGGGCGATGCGCCCTCACAGGCTAGGCATGGGCGGATTGAATTCGGCCAAATACTCGAATCCACGCCCTCAAGATCAAAACATTGCTATCCTTGTCGGGATGCGGACGCGGGTTCGGTTCCGTGTTCCACCACCAAAATCTAGCACTTAGCCCATCCCTCAAGGTTGGGCTTTTTGCTTTCTGGCGTTCAGATCCGCGTCGTGCGATCCGCTGAACAAGGTATCCGGATTGTTTCAGATAACCCGCTTTGGCGGGTTTTTTACTGGATGCGCCAGGAGGAACAGATTGAACGGCTTTCTGCGCAGCGAACAGGTGCCGATTAAAGGGAACTAAAGGAAGCCGCCTGGGCACTAATCCAGAGTTACAGCGTCAATAATTCAACCAAGTTAGCTTTGGTTAATGGACTACCACTTGGCTTTTTCAGAAGGTTGTGCAAATCAATATATTCGTCTTCACCAACGCTTCACCATCTCGCGGCTCGGGTGAATAACGGTAATTGAAGAGTCACTGCCTTATTTTTAAAAGGATATGCCATGAAAGCAGAGCAAAGCACAAGTCAGCCAAGTCCGTGGGCAGATGTTCCAGTCAGGCCGATCGATTTGTCGGAAGGAAAGCCCCTTAAAGACGAAGATTTGGACAAGGTGCTCGGCGGTATAAAACCACCACAAGTGCACAAGCCGACAACCAATAATACACACAACTAATCCTGATCGTGATATTTCTCAGTACGTCATTCCGGGGCCGCGAAGCGGAACCCGGAATCCAAAAACAAGCTCCTGTTTCTTCCAGGATAAGCTTTTCTCTTGGTCAAATTCCTGATTATTTTATGACGAATTTCCCCACAGTGATTGTTACTTCTATTCCCTACTGGCTGGTTGAACATTGCCGTAAATCAGGCAATTTTTTTACTGCCTGCGTCAGGGCACTTGTCCTTATGGCGTCTGTATTGGCTCCAGTTTCTGTATTTGCCGCAGAGCCGCAATTGATCTGTTTTGGCAACGAGCCCTCGTGGGGTCTGCAATTCAGCGAGCAAGGACGGGCACGACTGCTGCTGCCGGAGCAGAAGCCGCTCGACTACCGGGGGCGCGAGACGCGCCTCGATTTCCTCAAGGAGCGGGCATGGCGCGGCAAACCTGCTTCCGGCAAAGGCGGTGAAGTCGTCGCCTTTCTTCGCGAGTCGGCGTGCAGTGACGGCATGTCGAACACCACGCATCCGGTAACGGTGCGGGTTTCGCTGCCCGATTCCCGGCTGCTCGCAGGATGTTGTCGTATCCCGGTTTCGTCCAACGCAACAAGTGCGCCCGTACCTATCGCTTTTGAAGGACCAACGTGGCAGCTTGCCGCCCCCGGTGCTCAGAGCGCAGGCGTTGACGCTAGTGAAAAGCGATCTGTGACAGCGCTTTTTGAGGGTGGCCGGGTCAGCGGTTTCTCGGGCTGCAACCGGTTCATGGGTTCTTATACCCTCGATCGCGATAGCGTGCTGATCGGCCCGCTGGCGGGAACCATGATGGCCTGCCCCGAACCGCAGATGGCGATCGAGAAAGCCTTTCTGGGCGCATTGACCGGCACCCTGCGCCATGCAATCAGCGGTGACCGGCTGACATTGACCCCGGCTACAGGCGCGCCGCTGGTTTTTCAGGTAGAGCCTGCACCGATGCTGCAGGGCGTCAACTGGAGCGTTACTGGTTTCAACAACGGTCGGCAAGCGGTCGTCGGCCCTTTGCTGGGAACCACCCTGACCCTGACTTTTGATCAGGGCCAGGTTTACGGTAGCAGCGGCTGCAATACTTACCGCGCGGCCTACACCAGCGAGGGAAACCGTCTAGCCATTGGTCCCGTAGCCAGCACGCGCAAGGCCTGCTCCGCCGAAGGCGTGATGCAGCAGGAGCGCGAGTTTCTCGCGGCGATCGAGTCCGTCAAGGTGTGGACCATTAGCGGCGGCATGCTCGATATACACCGCGCCGATGGCGAACGGGTATTGAACGCCATCAAGGCCGCCCGTTAAAGATGCGGGCGAAGCATTTATACCTCCTGGACGCGCGTTGAGTCCAGGTCAGGCTGCTCTCGGCTCGAACCCGATAACGGTCGCTTACTGTATTTAATTCGTACCTCAAACAAGTTGGCAGTGTTTTTATCAAGGAGTCATCATGCGCTATGTTTACGCTGGCCTGATCATTGTGGTGACGGCTGTTGTTCTGCTGTTTAATTTCCAGAATCTCACCTCGGTCACGGTTTCGCTGTTCAGCATGAGCCTGACCATGCCGGCTTCACTGCTGGTGATCGGCGTCTACATTCTTGGCATGGTTTCCGGCAGCGCGTTGTGGTCGTTGCTGCGCGGCTGGCTGCACGGTGCAACACGCAAGGTGCCTTGACGCTTTTCTTTCAAGATGCTCTGTTTTTTTCATCGGGTTGGTTTTGTTCATTGAGTTACATCAAGGGAGTTTTTTGACATGAGCAATTTTTGGGATTTAATCTGGCTGATCGTCTCGACTTTCGTTTTTATCGCGTACCTTCTGGTGCTGTTCCAGATTGTTGCGGACCTCTTTCGCAATACGGAAATGGGGGGAGGTTCAAAGGCCTTGTGGATTATCGGACTGGTCTTTATCCCGATGCTGACCGCCGTGGTCTACATTATTGCCAACGGCGGGGGGATGGCCAAACGCCAGCGCGCGGCTGCCGAGCGCACCAAATCCGATACCGATACCTACATCCGGCAGGTGGCAGGAAAGTCACCGGGAGAGCAAATCGCTGACGCAAAAGCGCTGCTCGACGCGGGCACGATCAATGCCGAGGAATTCGCCCGGCTCAAGACCAAGGCGCTCGCCTAGCATAAAATTTTCGTATTTGCCGAGTGTTCCTTGACCCCAAAATTAGGCGTTGTGAGAGGTGCACAGGGCAATGATACTTTGCGGGCAGGATTTTTTTTATCAACCTGTAATCTAGCTGAAAGTGCAGCAAGTGGAAGTTTTCAAGGTGCGCCAGCGACTGCGGCCAGTCTGAGCGGAAGACGCTGGTTTTTTTCGATGTTTGTTTTTTCCTGGAGAATGCGATGGTGATAAAAATGGGTTTTCGGGCGGCGCTGTTTGGCGCTTGCGCGGTGCTGTCTGTGGCTTCGACCAATGTCCTGGCGGATGAAGTTCCCTTGGTCACCGGCGAAATGTGGAGCAAGTCGTCGGGTGAATTGAAGAAGGCTTATCTCATTGGAGTGGCCAATACACTGCAGGTCGAAGCGGCCTATGCGGGAACGAATCCGCCGCCCGATAGCCAGAGTCTGATTCCGCGCACAACAAAGGGCTTGAAAGGCCAGTCGCTTGAAAGTGTCAGTGTAGCGCTCGACACATGGTACGCCGCTAATCCCGGCAAAATACAACGACCGGTCCTCGAAACCATCTGGTTCGAAGTTATCGTACCGGGACTTCAGAAATACAAATAACGGAGACATAAAATGAAACGAATTCGTTTGATGGTGGTCATCGTGACGGTGTCGAGTGTGATCGGCTGCACGGACATGAGCACAAAGCAGCAGGGAACATTAAGTGGTGCGGCCATTGGTGGTGTCGCAGGCGCAGGTATCGCCTCTGTCGCCGGGGGTAGCGCCTGGACTGGTTTGGCGATCGGCGCGGCTGCCGGCGGCGTCGCCGGCAATATCAAGGCCAATCGACAATAGTCTCAAAGCCTGTAAGGCCAGCGTCATGGGCATCGCTCCGGCGGCATCCATGATGTTGGCCTAGTTGGAACTTGAGCGGATACGAGGTTCGCAGCCTGAGTCGAGCTGGTCGAATGCCGATTCCTGGTAGTAACCCTCCGGGGAGTGCGCTGGCGGCAGACTGACTGGTTAATCAAGCAAGCCGCACGGCAATTAGGGAGTTGATCAATGAACAACAGAATCTCCTGTACGCTTGTCGTCCTTGTGCTTTCTGTAGTGCTGCAACCCGCTTTCGCACAAAGCAGGCAAATCTTGAAGCAGCTTGACGAACTCGACCGGAAATGCGAGGCGGCAAGAGACGCGGTCCTGCCCGGCATCCGGGAACAGTTGATTGCCGAGTGCATTTTGCCGCCACCGACGCAACGAGTGCGCCAGCGGACACTGGAGCAGTGCGAGCGCTACTGGAACGACTACGGAGTGAAGCAGCGGCAACGTGCCGCCCTCGACCTGCCCGAGTGCCAGGAAGCCTTCCAGGCGCGACATCAGTATCGCTCTCGCTGACCAGGCATGGAGTACCGCCTTTTCAGCGCGTCATTCAGTCTTGCGTGGCGGCTGGCTCCAGGGGCTGGTTGCGCACAAAATCCATTTTCCCCTGTCCCCAATGGCACTACCTTAAGCATTCGACATAAGAGGTGTCGCGTCGTCCCGGCGCAAGCCGGGACCCAGTAGCGGGGAGCCATTCTGGACACCGGCCTACGCCAGTGTGACGAGCTTTGGCGAATAGTCGGTCGATGTCATTGGTTCAAGGTCGTGCCATTGCCCCCTGGCCTTTTTGATACGCATCGAGGGGTGTCACCTCAACTCCAGCGCGGGTCGGCTGTAAACAGGATACTGAGCCAGGCCTGCTCTAGCGGCAGGCCGATCACCTCCCAGATTCGGGCGCGCAATTCGTCAAGTTCTGGCACGCCGCGCGGCTTGAAGTCGGGCCCTACCACCATGTTGATCTCGATGAAGTGGATGCGCCCGGTCTTGGCAATGTGCGCGCTGTACTCGGCGATATCGTGTTCGGCCCGGATCTGTTGCATCACCGCTTCAACGCGCTGCACGATCTCGTTGTCGGGACTGGTGATCAGCAGCACCTCGCGCAGATTGCTGTGCAGGATCTTCAGCGGCAGCGGAATCAGCATAAGCGCCATCAGCGCCAGTACCGCGCTGTCGGCGTAGCGCGCCCACCACGCGCGATAGGGTTCCGGCAGCACCCAGACCATGGCGAATCCAAGCAGCGTGACGAGGCTAAAACCCATGCTGATCATCCACTCGCGCGCGTCGTTGCGGATCAGTTGCGAGCCGGTGCGATTCGCCACGCGCTTCTCGTAGATCCAGACGAGGGCGCAGACGGCGCCACTGACCAGACTGTAGAGCACCACACTGAGCGCGTCGACCTCATTACCGCCGGTGCGCAGACCTTCAAGACCGTTGCACAACGCATAGAGCAGGACGACCAGCAGGATCAGGTTGTTGAAGCTGTTGACCAGCGGCTCAATGTGCGCGTAGCCATACTGAAAGCGTCGGTCGGCCGGTTTCTCGACGACCCGCGCGGCCAGCAGATAGAGGCCTGAACCGACCAGACTGGTCAGCGCATAAAAGCCGTCGAGCATGACCGCCTCGGAGCCAATGTAGAGACCGTAGCCAATGCCGGCGATCGCCAGACCGATGATCGTGAACAGCGACAATCGCAGCGTATGCTGCTCAAGCCGGTTGGACTGCTGCCTGGAGAGTTTGCGGTACATGAGCGGAAGAAAGGGTAAGTTCGGCGGATTGTAGGTCAAGCCGCCGAGTGTTCCTGTTTCCTTGAATGAAGTCAATCCGGATTTGTACCTGATCGGCATGTGGAAAAATTGTTTTGATAAACGAACTGGCTCTGCACCCCAAGGGCCTGCGGGGCACATTTACTTCGGTCAGATTCCGGGTCAAGCCCGGAATGACGGCAAGGGCGTGTCCGCACCCTTGCTCATTGCCAGCGACAAGGATTTTCGAGCTTCACCACTCCCGAAGTCGCCGCGCAACACGCCACAGGCGATGTGCCCTGCACGGTTGTCTCTTTAATGCAACAGCAATAAATTGACAAAGCGGAAAGGAAATTAATTTCAATTCGCAAGCACACCGGTCAACGCTATTATTATGACCGTTAGCTACCTATCGAAGGAGATCCGGATGGATTCAATTTTACGGCACGTTCCGACCATGACAGTTCTTGCCTCGCTGTTGGCGGCCACGTGTTCTGTGCACGCGGACGAAACGAGTAACCAGCAAGGGTTCGTTTCGCTTACGCCAGTCTACCAGGGCAACGCCGACCTCGACCGCGGCGGAGATTTCAGTGTTGGCGGCGCGATCCTGCGTGTTGGGGCTTCCAAAGACCTCGGTGGAGGCAATCGCGCGGGTGTCACCCTCAACTATGACTACCTCGACTATTCGTTCTCCAACTCAGGCGCTTTCGGCCAGGTAGCGCCGTGGGGCATTATTCAGCGGTACGGCGTGTCGGTGCCGCTCTCGTTCGCAGTGGGAGACGGCTGGAGCGTAGGCCTCGCGCCCTCGGTAGACTGGTTCAAGGAAAATGGGGCGAACAGCGGCGATTCGCTCACGTGGGGCGCGACGGTCTCCGGGTCCAGGCGCTTCGAGGGTGGCAATCGTCTTGGCCTCGGCGTCGGCGTGTTCTCGCAGATCGAGAAGACCAGCGCCTTTCCGTTCCTGATCGTCGATTGGCGCCTGAATGACCGCTGGCGCCTGATCAACCCCCTCGCCAGCGGCCCGACCGGACCGGCCGGCCTCGAACTCGACTACCGCTTCGATGGCGGCTGGACGGCTGGCGTCGGCGCTTCCTACCGGGTCCTGCGCTTTCGCCTGAGCGAAACCGGCCCGGTGCGTAACGGCGTCGGTCAAGAGAGCGGCGTGCCGGTGTTCCTGCGCGTGACGCGCAACTTCACCGACCAGATGGCGCTGCACCTCTATGGCGGCGTCGTGGCCGGCGGCAAGCTGCGCGTTGAAGACTCGTCCGGCAACAAGCTGCGCGAGGAAAATTTCGACCCGGCGCCTCTCTTCGGCGCGACCTTCATCGGACGCTTCTGAGAATTGAGCCTGGAGCCGTTAATTTGAATTGTTAATTTCCTGGCCAGCGATCCTCTGTTGCTGGCTGGCGACGAAAGTTGAGCAAAGGAGTTTCAATGAATAATTTTCCCGCCAGCACGCGCGCAAGGCAGGCCTTGCTTGCCGCCATGGCCCTCTCTTTTGGTGTGCTCGCCAGCAGCAACGCAATCGCCGGCGGCATAATCGTTTATGAAGTCGGTACCGAAGACATGGGCCTCGCCGCCGCCGGCTACGCCGCGCGCGCACAGGACGCGACCACGGTATTGACCAATCCGGCGGGAATGGTTCGGCTTGACGGCACCCAGGTTCAGCTCGGTACGCAGTTGCTCTATAGCGACATGAAGTTCTCCAACAGCGGCGCCAGTTCGTCCGAGCTTGGCAATAACAGCAGCGGCAATATCATCGGTGAAAACGGCTGGTTTCCTGGCGGCGGACTTTTTCTCAGCTACAGCGTCTCGCCCGATCTGAAACTCGGCCTGGCGGCGACCAGCACGTTCGGTTCGGTGCTCAACTATAACGACAACTGGGTCGGTCGCTACCACGCGCAGCAGGCCACCTTGATCGGTGCTTCGCTGCTGCCTTCGATCGCCTTTCGCGTTACCGACAAGCTCTCGCTTGGCGCCAGCGTCAATGCCATGTACGGCTATCTGAAAAACGAGACAGGAATAAACAGCATCACCGGCGCTGACGGCAAACTCAGCATGAGTGACAACACGTGGGGCTGGGGCGGCAATCTCGGCCTGATGTACGAAGCGACCCCCAACACCCGTTTCGGCCTGACCTACAGTTCGCCGGTCAAACTCGATTTCAAGCCGCAAGCGCGGTTCAGCGGCACCGGGCCCGTGCTGACCACGCTGCTTAATGCGCGGGGGTTGAACGGAACCAGTGTCGACCTGGGCATCACGGTGCCGCAACAGGTGATGGGCAGTGTGTTTCATACGGTGAACGATCGCCTGGCGCTGCTCGGCAACGTCGGCTGGCAGCAGTGGTCGAAATTCGGCGATGTCGAAGTCGGCGTGGCAGACACCAGCAATCCGACCAGCCTCACCACCAATCTGAATTTCAAGGACACCTGGCACGCCGCACTCGGCGCGCAGTACCGGATCAGTGAGCCATGGCGGCTTAATTTCGGTATCGCCTATGATTCGGCTTTTCAGTCGGGTAACGTATCGCCCATTTTGCCGACCAACCAAGGCTGGCGCTTCGGCATCGGCGGCCAGAACCAGGTCGACAAGACTTTCGCCTGGGGCCTCGCCGCAGAATACATCTACGGTGGTACCGGTGACGTGAACAAGCAGGCGCTGCTACCGGTCGTTCTCGGCGGCCGGGGCAACCTGGTCGGCTCGTATGACAACATCGGCATTCTTTACATGTCGGCGAACTTCAACTGGAAGTTCTGAGCGCTCTGGAGACTCAGAAACTGTACGTCTGAAGGAATAACCCTTACAACCGCAGTTAGCGTGCTGCCAATTTCTTCAGCCCTCATCCCTGGCCCTTCTCCCGGCTCTGCATTCCCTTCGGTCACATTGAGAAGGGGGCAAACCACCTCGCACTGCAGAACTTTTCGCTACAAAATGCATCCTAGAATTGATTGTTTAGGGGTTCTACAGGAAAACTCGCCCGGGACTCCATGCGATTCTTATGGCATAAAATGGTCAATTTCAACATATTGATTTTTACAACATTTTGAAATGAGAATTGCTGACAAAAAGGAGTAAATCGACCACATGACACATCTATTCTCACGTTTCCGCATTCGCGCCCTCGGCATCGCAGCTCGCCTCCTGCCCGCGCCGACACCGTTCATGCTGACGGGACCGGGCTCGTCGCTCGGGCTCGCCCGCTTGATCGCCGATTGCGGCGCTCGCTCAGTGCTCGTTGTGACCGACAAGGTGCTCGTCGAGCTCGGGGTCGTCGCCCCGGTATTGAACGCGTTGCAGGAGGCTGGCCTGGCGGTGACGGTGTTCTCTGAGGTCGAGCCCGATCCAACCATCGCCATCGTCATGGCGGGGATCGAGCAGCTCCGGGCGTCGGGGGCGACAGCGGTGCTTGCGGTCGGCGGTGGCTCGCCGATCGACGCCGCGAAGGCCATGATCGCCTGCCACGCGAGCGGCCGTCGTCCGCAGGACCTCGATGGCTACTTCAAGGTCCGCGCCCACGTCTTGCCATTCTTCGCGGTTCCGACTACGGCGGGCAGCGGCTCGGAGGTGACCGTCGCTTCTGTCGTCTCCGATCCGGGGGCCGGACGGAAATTCGCCATCGTCGACAACAAGCTCGTTCCAGCGGCGATTGCGCTCGATCCGAACCTCATGGTCGGCCTGCCGCCGCACGTGACCGCAGCCACGGGTATGGACGCGCTCACGCATGCGATCGAGTCCCACCTGTCGACGCTCGCCACCCCGGCGACGCGCGCCCTGTCCGTGGCCTCGGCGCGCGCGATCTTTCGCGATCTGCCCCGGGCTTGCGCGGACGGTCGTGACATCGCCGCCCGGCAGAGCCTTGCTGTCGCGTCCTGCCTTGCCGGCCTCGCCTTCACCAGAGCGAGCGTCGGTTACGTGCACGCGATCGCCCACCAGCTCGGCCCGCTCTATCACCTCCCGCACGGGTACCTGAACGCGATCCTGCTCCCGTACGTGCTCGACTTCTACGTGGACGGCGCCGCCTCGCGCATGGCGGATCTCGCGCGCGCCTGCGAGTTCGGGCCAAGTGGCGAGAACCCCCGGGGCGAGGACCCCCGCTCCCTGGCACTGAGTCTCATCGCCGCGGTCCGCCGGCTGAACGCGTCCGTCGGCATCCCGCCAACGATCGAGCAGATCGCCGACGCAG
>NZ_JBMOJE010000141.1:0-11443 GCF_049316945.1 Propionivibrio sp.
ACTAATTTCCTATAAATACTGAATAAATACGGACTGGATCAGGAAGTCTGAACTTGGTCGAACTACCCTCGCGTACCGTTCGCTACTATATCCAGTTGGGTCTGGTTGACCGGCCCGATGGGCAGAACCGCGGCGCCCGCTACACCACGCGACATGTGGAGCAGTTGCTGACGATAAAAAAATGGCAAACGGCAGGTCTTTCACTGGATCGAATCCGGGAACTGCTCCATGACGATGAAACTGCCCTGCCCCCTCCCCGCCCCAAGGCGCCGGGGACGATTGAAGTATGGAGTCGCTTGCTGGTCGCCCCTGGCATAGAACTCCACATCGAAGCGGGCGAATCGGATTTATCCCCGGAACAACTCCGCATCCTGTTCAGGAAGGTGATGAGCCTCTATCAGGAAACAAAACAAGCAACTCCCCCTTCTATCGAAAAAGGAAACGGCAATGAATAACTTTGGCTTGATGGCGATTGAATCTGGGGAGTCGATTGCCCTGCGGGGTGTTGAGGTGTCCGCCCGTATTGCCGGCCTCCTTGCGGAAACAACGCTGACTCAAAAATTCCGCAATGACAGTAAAGACAATCTGGAACTGGCTTATACCTTTCCGCTGCCAGTCGGAGGCGCGCTCCTCTCATTTGCCGTGCAAGTCGGCGAACGCAAGTATCACGGCATCGTGATAGCACGCAAGGCAGCCGAAGTCGCCTACGAAGAAGCCATTTCCGAGGGGAACTCCGCTTTCCGTTTGCAGGAAATAAAGAAAGGGATTTACAGCGCAACGCTCGGAAATGTCATGGCCGGCGAGGCGATTGAAATCACGCTGACCTATGCGGAGGCTTTGGACTGGAATGGCCGGAGCATTCGTTATCGTCTACCGACGACACTGGCTCCCCGTTATGGCGAACCCGCCGGTATGCAACCCTGGCAACGTCCGACCACCCGCATGGACGCTGAATATCCCTTGAGTTTGGTAATCAAGGTGGAAGGTCCCTTGGCAAAATCCTCCATTGCTTGTCCAAGTCACCGGGTGAGTTATAAACCCCAGGCCGACTCGATCACGATTACGCTGGCCGCCGGGGCGTCGATGGACCGGGATTTCATTCTGGAAATCGAGAATGAGACAGTGCAATCGCTGGGCGTGAGCGCATCCGCTCGTGAGACGCACGTGGCGATGCTGACGCTGTTGCCGCCGGCCGTTGAACCGGACCACAGCAACGCGAGAGATATTGTCATCGTTCTTGACTGTTCCGGCTCCATGATGGGTGACAGCATGTCGCTCGCCAAAGAAGGGGTTCAGTTGGGACTCGGCAGCCTGACCCCGAAGGAGCGTTTCGCGGTAATGGGCTTCGGCACGCGCTTCGAGCATTTCGACAAAGAACTTCAGCCAGCCAATCGGAAGAATATCGACATGGCTCGCAGGTTTGTGACAACACTCGGCAATCTGGGAGGCACCGAATTGAGTCATGCGCTTGAACTGGCGCTGGCTTACTCCGACGGTCATCCCATGGATATCCTGTTGCTCACCGACGGTGAAGCCTGGGCCGTCGACAACGCGACCAGGAAGGCCAAGGAAAAAGGAATTCGCATCTTCACCGTCGGCATTGGTTCGGCGGTGGCGGAGGATACAGTACGCGCATTGGCGGATCAGACGGACGGCAGTTGTGAATTGGTATCCCCCAACGAAGACATGTCGGCCCGCATCTTCAGGCACTTTAATCGCATGCGCCAGCCAGAAATGCGTCGGCTGGAAATTCAGTGGCCGAGTGAGCCACTTTGGGAAAGTCGGCCGGAAAAAGGTTGTTTTGCTGGAGACGCTTACACGGTGGTTGCGGCCTTCGCTGACCCATTTACGGACCCGGTGCAAATTGGTTTTGAATCTGCCGGCAGAACGGCGGTGGCAATGAGCGTTCTGGTTGCTCCGGCGGCAGAGCTTTCGGACACGATCGTGCGAATCGCGGCCAGGCAGCATCTCGGATGCCTCCAGGCATCGGTACAGCAGGATTGGGCTGTTCGCTACCAACTCATCACAGAGCAGACCGATTACCTCATCACGGTCGAGCGGGCCGCCGACGAAAAGGCAATCGCTCTACCGGAACTTCAAGTGGTGCCGCAGATGCTGCCTGCGGGTTGGGGTGGAACGAGCACGGTTATCCAATGCGCCTCACCCTACGTTGCCAGTTGTGTAAGCCGTTTATCCTCCATCGATTATTCACAATGTGACGTCCCGGCGGTTGTTCGAAAGAGCCGAAACGTCAGCATGGAATCGCTTCAGGCGTCCTACGCTCCGCATCCGTACATGCAATTCCTGCGCAAATTGAGCACTCAGACCAATCGAAAGCTCTTTGGCTCGCTTCCCAATAGCAAGAAGGCAATCACACGGATGGGGCTGCCAAAGGAATTGGGTACTCTGTTCGATGAACTCGTCCACGAGGGACACGGAGAAAAGGAAGTTTTACTTGCGCTTTACCAGGCACTGACCGAACACGATGGAATGGAGCTATTGGGAGAAGCATTTGTTGAGAAAGCCAAGGCGGCGATAGGAAACCACACGCCCCAAAGGCCGTTGGTTGCCCGTTTCGGTGAGTTGCTGAACGAACTTTGGGCTGCCAATGGTCAATTTCCCCCTGCAGCCGTTGATCGGTATGATATTCCAGCTTTTCTGAGGAAACACGCCGACTGAAGATGGCAGGCTATCAATCCCCATCCCGAAATTCCTTAACAAGTCAAACGAGCCTGGAGGATTGCTTTGCTCGTTGCCGATTTGCCCTGTGCGGAATCGGCAACGAGCGATACAGGATTGATGGGCTGGTCGCCTGGATTCGTCCGAAACCGATACTCGTTGTCGCCAAAGTCAACCTGTTCGAGAATTGACGACGCCTAGTTGAAACATTCTTCTTGCCAAGGAGGGCGAGGATACAAATCATTGAATTTAAAAATACGTAACTCACGTTTGGCACTGACGAATTCACGCACGCCCACGTAGCGGCATGAATCTCGATTCGGTAATCAAAGCGCTCACAACCTTGGTTGATTTACCCGCCGCTTACCTACCGCACCCAAGTAAGGCAGACCATTCTCAAGGATGTCAGAGCGCATCTCATGCGATAGAGAAAGACAGGCTACAGTTTCAAATACGTGTGTTTCCTTCGATCTGCGAAAAGCTTCCGCACTATCGAAATCGGGAAACTCGTCGGCAATAAGCTGCCGCGAATCCAGATTCATGACACGCCAGTTTCCTGAACCGGTAAGCCTCCTTACACCGAAGCACCGGCTCAAGGTTGCGAACTGGGCTTCACCTAATGTTGCGCCCCAGGACTTGGCCAGTTTTTCCACCGCAGACGGAACGATCTGATCATAGAATACTTTCAGGCCGTGGGCATTCGCCCAATGAAAGCGTTCGGCATGCACCTGCCCTGGTAACCAGGCTATTCCCGCCAACCCTTTGTGCGCGGCAAGCAGCAACATCATCCGAAGCGCAGCATCCAGCCAATGATTCTGATAGGGATTGAATGGTGGCTGGTCGATATCGTCCAATTCAGAGAGACCGATGGTTTCATCCGCGATCGGATGTCGCCTCGCCTGCGCCTGAATAGCTTCTCGAAGCACTTGATTCCAGTCACTCTGGATTTCCTCCATCACCAGCAAACGAAAGCCTTGGGGTGTCGGACGCTCGGTCGTTCGTACATGAGCGACAATATTTCTGATGGCGAAATGATGCCCCCAATAGTCCACGGGGAGATTGGGCGCTGTAATCAGCCATTCGGTGTAATGGTCTCCACTGGGCAAGGCGAAGCGCGTAAAGCGGTTGAGGCTTTTGACCGGGCCGACGAATCCCGGCTCCATGCGTGCAACCAATTCCCGCCCGTAGGCCATTGCCTCCGAGGCGCTGGAGAATTGTTTTCCGACCGTGAATGATGGCAGATGCTTTCGGCCGCTGGGAACCGAGAACGACCAGTATTTGTGTCGTCCGAAAATCCCGGTGTCGACTTCGACATGCAGCCAGATGGACAGTCCGAAGCTCCGATCCCGGTAATGCAGGAAGCGAACCTCGCGTCGTCCGCGCCGAATGATTTCGGGTGGAAATTCAGCCGGACGCTCCACCTTCACGTAACGGACGATCGGAGCGAACGCGTCGGTGATTCTTCGTTGTAGAACCAGTTCGCAGGGAGGGGCCCCGGCCATTGGCGCGAGCAACTCATTGATATGAACCTTGAGCGCCGGGTGTGATTCCAGACGGGTGATGATCCCCGACCATTCAATCTCGGCGCCACTGACCCCCTTCTGTTGCAAATTACGCAGGATGCCAAGCCATTGTTGCGGGCTACACTGGGTTTGTCCGCTGGCGGCAAGTTGTCGATGAAGCGCCGACTCCAACTTGATTGGCAAAACGTCATACTGAGCAAGTGCTGTTTTACCCATCGGAAAGGCTTTCAGTATCGTCGGAAAATATTCAGTCAATCCTTTCACAACAGCGGTATATCGGTGTAGCCAGGAATCCTGAGACAAAAAAATGGCTAAAGCGAATAGTTGTTACCGGCGCCCACCCTGGCGAAAAACTCCGCGGCGTCTTTTTTATACTTTCGATACCCATCCGCGCCGCCATACATCGCACGCACTTCATCAAGATTCCCATTGACTACCGCCAGTAGTTTGCTGTGACGGGGCGGGGTTGCATCCAGGGCGAAAATCAGCAGTTCCTTGAGCAGCATCCATCGGTGGTAATCGCCGCACTCAGGGCATGGGAGCAATGCGTCACCGGGCGTCATCCCCACCGCATCAAGATGAATTAGCAAACGGTCAAGGTCTGCCAGAAGCGGGCAAAGCGTAATGCCTGGTGTTTCTACCCCGTGCCAGTGGTTTCTAACCGCAATTGCCATATTGCTATCAATCGATCGCATGTCAATTTTCCTTCAGCCGGTATTTCCCCGTTATCCCGTCAACCTCCACTTGATCGGATATGTCCAATTCCGATCTGGGGATGGTCGGCGCACGCCGCAGCATCGAAATCTTTTCGACCATCCCACGCTTGAGCGCGTCGGCTGCGTCACCTGTAATCCAGAGTCCCTGATCTGGCACTTGGGCGGGGTCAAGGTTTAGTTCGTGTTTTCTGCCTTTCATTTCTGTTTCTCCAAGAATACGGCGGCCACTCTGGCTTAGAGAGAGGGGGGTCGGTTTTTTTCTTCTCCAAAGCAGGCATTGAAACAACCCGGAAAACTCTGGATCCAGGCGCCTTTGCACCCCTGGATCCTGAGTACGCCTCTTCTGTGCAGTGCAAGGCTATGGAGGACGTACTTCAAAACAATTACCCTTTCACACAGACTACCTGCTTCAGCGTGTGCAGAATGTCGGTCAGGTCGTTCTGGTTGGCCATCACTTGGTCAATGTCCTTGTAAGCGCCCGGAATTTCATCAACCACGCCCTTGTCCTTGCGGCAGATCACGCCTTCGGTCTGCTGCACCAGGTCGGCCTCCGTGAATTGCTTTTCGGCCGCCGTCCGGCTCATCCTGCGCCCTGCGCCGTGTGCGCTGGAATTGAAGCTTTCCGGATTGCCCTTGCCGCGCACGATGAAGCTCCTTGCACCCATGCTGCCGGGAATGATCCCGAGATCGCCTTCGCGTGCCCGAATCGCACCCTTGCGGGTGACCCAGACATTGGCGCCATAATGATGCTCCTGGGCCACGTAGTTGTGATGACAATTAACGACCTCGCTGGTGACCTCGAAGGCAGGAAGATGGCGAGCCAGGGCCGCCAGCACCAGATCGACCATGCACTGGCGATTCTTGAAGGCATATTCCTGCGCCCAAGTGACCGCCTCGACATAATCATCGAAGTGTTCGCAGCCTTCAGGGAAATAGGCAAGATTCTGATCTGGCAGATGGATCATCCACTGCTCCATATCCCGCTTGGCCAACTTGATGAAGTAATCCGCCATCGCATTGCCGATGCCCCGGCTTCCCGAATGCAGCATGATCCAGACTTGGTTCGATTCGTCGAGGCAGACCTCGATGAAATGGTTACCCCCGCCGAGCGTGCCCATCTGATTGACCCACTTCGAGAACTTGCCAAAGGCTTTCAGCAATTGCGGATGCTTGGCGGTCATGTCATCCAGCCTTGCCTCGAACGGGTGTGCCGCATTGATCAGCACACGCTCGTCGCGATGCTGCGCCCGACCGACCGGAACATCGCGGCTGATCTGGTCGAAGACCTTCTTGAGTGACTTTTCCTCGATATCATTGGCCGTGATCGACAACCGGCAGGCCACCATGCCGCAGCCAATATCGACCCCGACGGCGGCCGGAATGATGGCTTTGTGCGTCGCGATCACAGAACCGATGGTCGCACCGATGCCAAGATGCACGTCCGGCATCGCGGCGACGTGATGATGGATGAAAGGCAGGCTGGCGATATTGCTCAGTTGCTCTCTCGACTTCTCATCAACATCGTCAGTCCAGATTTTGACTGGAACGCGTTGCGAGGTCATGACTTCCTTGATCGGCATTTTTCATTGCTCCTGGGTCCGACTTCAAATCATTCCATGCAATAAGCTCATGGGATGAGCTAGTTAAAAATTCGGCTGTGCCGCGGCAACCTGGCCTTCAGAAAATCCATCTGATCCGCCTGAATACCTCGCGCCGAAAGAATGAAGTGCTCCCACAGGCACGGCGCATACGGCACGAACAGCAACTGCATGCCTCGCGTCTGCTCTGGCCGGCGACCTCCCTTGCGCTGGTTGCAGTATTTGCAGGCGGTGACAACATTCGTCCAGCGATCCGTTCCCCCTTGAACGCGCGGTATCACGTGGTCGCAACTGAGATCCCTTGGTGCGAATTCATCCCCGCAATAGGCGCAGGTGTGACGGTCGCGACGGAATAACAGCGTATTGGTGAGCGGCAGTTCTACACGTAGCCAGGCATCCGGTTTGCGCCCGGCCAACGCCACGATGGGGCGCAATTCGATGGTCGAACGTATCCCGGCACAGTTCCATCCGCCACGAAACACCATGGCTTCATCACCCCACTGCCAGGCGATACCGCCCGTCGCAGCGGCCGTGATCGCCTGTTGCGTGGTGAGCCATTGCGCCGGATTGCCGGCGACATCGAGTCCAAGTATTTGCACCATAGTTATCACCCTGCTGCGCTCCTTTCAGGCGCCAAGTCATGGAATTCGGAGGCGGTTGTTGCTTTGGTTCAGGACATGACGAGTTGCCGCACACCGAGTCGTAGGGGGCCACTCGAATGAAAATGAGTGCTGAGCTATGCCGGAAAATTCGTGTGGGGTGATCGTCCGGTTACGATCCGGAACCTGCTGGTTCACAGCCAGCAATGCAGAGCCACTACACCACGACCACCACAGAAAACTTTGTCGAATTTGGATGTGCAGGGCGGATTCGAACCGCCGTGGGCTATTGCCTTCAGTTTTGCAGACTGACGCCTTCAACCGCTCGGCCACTGCACAATGATTCTGGTGTCTCCCCGCCGAATCGAACGGCATCCTCCTGTACTTCAGACAGGCGCGCAGACCACTTACGCCAGAGAGACAACGCCTATTGGCACCCCGCGAGAGAATCGAACTCCCACCAAGAGATTTGGAGGCTCTTGTGCTGCCACTACACCAGCGGGGCACTTGCTTTTTGGCGGAAGGTCGGGGATTCGAACCCCGGTGTCCGGTTTTCGCCGGACTCCCGCTTAGCAGGCGGGCGCCTTGGACCTCTCGGCCAACCTTCCGAAACTGGCCTCGCCTGAAGGAATCGAACCTCCATTTTGACGTTCGTAGCGTCGCGTCCTCTCCGTTGAACGAAGGCGAGAATGTGGCAGAGATACAGGTGTTTGAATTGACCAAGGTGCCTGGTGTTCGCACCAACGACCTCTTCGCCCCAAGCGCGGCGCACTACCCACTGCGCCACACCCTGACTGGAAGCGGGTGCGGGAGTCGAACCCGCTATCACCGGCTTATGAGACCGGGATGATTGTCCGTTTCACTCCCCCGCACTACTGTTTTCGCTGTTGAGATAACGCCTCGAGGTTTCGAGGAATTGGCGAATGATGTCTGCTTGCATGGTGCTCTCCTTAGTAGCGTGCTGGATCAATATTCCGAGCATCAACCGAAACACCTGAGAACCAGATGCTTGGGTTGAGGCTCAGAGGAAGAATGGCTTGTCGTCCTCGAACCATTGATTGATTTCAACAATTCGATTCGCTCGGCACGACGTTGTGTTTTGAAGGGCTTTTGATGGGGCCCCGCTTTTCTGAACCTGGAAAGTGCCACGAGCGGGTTACGTGGCTTGATTTTTAGCTTCATGATTCAATCTCCTGATGGTCAATGAATGGGTAGAGTGCCGCTGTTCTCCATCCCAGAAGGGATGGACAGGCCAGCGGCGCGCCTGTGGGGCTGTCGATAACGGCGACCGGATGTGTGAGGACATCCTGTTTCCGTGATTGACAGTTCAACCGCATCCGAATTGTTTAAGAGCAACCGCATCGCTACCGGGACGGACCTTCCGAATGGGAAGGATTTCATGATCAAAAACACAAAGCCCGGACTCCTTACGGAGATCCGGGCTTCAGCATTTTCTGCTGCCAGGGACGAATGGCCTACGCCATTTGTTGTCCCTCCCGGATGATTCCTGTTCCAAAATTCCATGAATGACTATTGCTTGGATAACCACAATTCGCACCACTAAACGAGCACTCGGAATCGATCGAAATCGCTGCCTCGAATCGCTTAAAGCTCTGGCGCGTAGCGAGGGCTGCACATGACGGCAAGCCGGCCATGGCCGGATTCCGTTCTGTAGCGATTGAGGTGATGAGGTTTACGTTCATGATGTTTTCTGGTTGCGAGAGAGGTGTCTCAGTTGCCAACAGCGCCACCGGCCTCATGGGTATGAACCCCGTGGGCTGCCAGCTGCGCTATCTCGCTGTTATTCCTTTTGTCGTTTTGCCAATGTCGGCAGGTTATCGAATGAGAATGGATTATGCTAACCAATTCTGAAAGAGTCAATCATTTTATGAAACTAATTTTGTTTTAGTGTTGTTTTTGATACACTCACGAAATCAGCAATCCTGCTGATCCGTTTATCGGACCCTGTCGTTTTGTGAGGATCGACACCATGTCCCGCTTTTCCCCCGCTACGTGTGGCCCAGCCACGCTGGCATTTCGTATACGTATCGTCATGGCCGAGCGCGGTATCCGCTCTGTTGCCGCACTGCAGCGCATGCTGAAATCCATCGGCGTTGAAATCTCTGTTCCCCAACTAATCCGCATTGTCGATGGCCAATCCAGCCACGTATCTACCGCCGTGCTGGGCGGCCTGATCGCTGTGCTTCAGTGCGGCATTGAGGATTTGATAGCGGTCACTCAAAAAGGAACCGCCAATTTCATTGGCGTGCCAGAACCGGCCTACTGATCCGATTAGCCAGTCTTTGCCTGGCCACTGAGGTATGGCGTTAACCCGGCGGTTGTTGCTGTTCGCTAAATCGATTAGAAATTCGCGCTTCGACCAGGGCTCGTATGTCAGCTTCGCTGATTTCCAGTTCGATCAACTGGGCCGCAGCATTCTTGATGCGCCGCTCCGCTTTTTCCTTCGCGCTCCGGATTTTGCTGCCCTATCCCGCACCGAGATAGTCCGATCTGGAAATTGTCCTTGCCAGCGCAAGCAGGCCGACGAGGCCAGGATTAGAGAGGTTCTGGATCCGTTGCGCTGAAGGGTTAGTCCACTGGCAGGGAATCGTCATCGGACCGATCAGCAAATGCCCTTCAGCATAGGATACGGTTATCGGGTCTTGTGCGGGAGGGATACCTGCCAATGTCCGCAGAATCTCCGGTGAAAAAATTGCACGTCCATGCCAATCATCCACGGCATGCCTATACCGAAGCCAGGCTTAACGTCGCTGAGTAGCGCCAAAGGCGGGACGCCCCTCGATATGCCTGAACGTAATGCGACCTTTGCTGAGGTCATAGGGAGAAAGTTCCAGGGAAACCTTGTCCCCGGCGAGAATGCGAATGTGGTTCTTGCGCATTTTGCCAGCGGTATAAGCAACCAGCTTGTGTCCGTTGTCCATCGTTACCAGAAAACGTGAGTCGGGTAGGGCCTCGGCCACCACGCCTTGCATTTCAATAAGTTCTTCTTTGGCCATGTTCTATCTTTTGAGAAGTTGGAAAAACTAGCCCGGCACTTGCCGGGCTAGTTGCAATCGTCGGGGCATGGAAAACCATGCCGTTGAGTCTTCAGGCCGGGTGAATGTTGCTGGCCTGGAGGCCCTTCTGCCCAGTGGTGACGTCGAAAGTGACGAGTTGGCCTTCTTTCAAGGTTTTAAAGCCATTTCCTTGAATCGCGGAAAAATGGGCGAAGAGGTCTTCACCCCCTTGATCCGGTGTAATAAAGCCAAAGCCCTTGGCGTCGTTGAACCACTTAACTGTACCTGCTGCCATATCTTGAATCTCCAAAAGTAAACGGGGTCGAGCCCCAGGGTGGGGCGACTATCAAGACGGCGAGGTAAAAATGGGGGAATTGGGCCGCAGAACTGCGGATGCTAAACCAACAAACAACAACACTATGCTCGAAATCGCTGCACATAATATGCACTGTATTCAAGGATATAGCAAATTATTTCAATGCATCGGCTGTCTGTTCCGCCTATTTCGCACCGTTACTCGCCTGGCCCGGTGATGTATTGGGCGATGAATGCGTCGCACGCTGGGGTGCCCAGCGTCAGCTTGAAGCCCGAGGCGGCGCTATGCCCCCCTCCGCCATAGCGCCGCGCCATCTCGGCCACATCGACGGTGCCTTTTCTGGCGCGCAGACTCACTTTCAGCCGCCCGTTCTCGATGCGCCAAAGCAGGGAGAACGTCCCGTTGGCCCGATAAAGCGGTTCGCCAACCTTGCTGGTAAATAAGGAGTGGGCATTGAGCTTCGACCCCAACACCCCACAGAAGTTAACCGGTTCTGCGTCTTCCGCCATCATGGCGGCCAGGTTGTCGTACTTGGCGTTCATATGCCGGCCGATGATGAGGATGTCCCTCAACGCGTCGTCGCTGACATGGGCCAAGTCATCCCACACCTTGAAATCAAAGGGCCTGGTGTCCAGGTAAGCCAGGAAATCGTTTGACTCGGGCAGATTCCAGTTCCACAGGTCGCGGTCTTCAACATAGGCCAGGAGTTTCGGAAGCGGCTTGCCGGGGTGAAAATACTCCCACGCAAGACGTGCCCCGCTCTTGGTCATATCGAAAATGGCACCGGGAAAACCGTCCAGGTCTTCTTGCGCCGTCTTGTGGTGGTCCAGAACGACCAGGGAATTGGCCGTTTGCCGCATTGCTTCGAGCCGAGGCCGCGGATAACTGAAATCCAGTACGTAGACTTCGCGCCCTTGCACGTTCGGTTCCGAGGAACTGCCATAAGTAATCACGCAAAACTGATATGGAACTTTGTGCCAAAGCTTGCCAGAAGG
>NZ_JBMOJE010000142.1:0-11431 GCF_049316945.1 Propionivibrio sp.
CCATCCGCCGTCATACCGGCGAAGGCCGGTATCCAGTGCAGAAGTATCAGACGATGTCGCCGTATAAATCTCGCCACTGCGGATTCGCGGATTCGATAAGTGCAAGTTTCCAGGAACGGCGCCA
The DNA here is from genome assembly GCF_049316945.1 of Propionivibrio sp. Taxonomy (GTDB): domain Bacteria; phylum Pseudomonadota; class Gammaproteobacteria; order Burkholderiales; family Rhodocyclaceae; genus Propionivibrio. Next base: position 125 of record NZ_JBMOJE010000142.1, read on the forward strand.
TTCCTTGATGGCTTTTTCACGCTCAATTGCCGATAGCATCGTCACATGAAGTTCAAACCAGACCAGCGTATGCACACCATACTTCTTGGTAAACCCTTCCACCAGGTTGTTCTTGTGCTGCCACACCCTCTGGATAATGCTGGAAGTAACCCCGGTGTAGAGCGTGCCGTTTCTACGACTGGCGAGTATATAAACGCATGGCTGTTTCATCCACCAAGGATACTGGCTCTGGCTCTGCCCTCCAAGGGCTGCTTGTACCAGGTTCAGCCTACATGCGTGTAGGAAACCGCCTACACGGATCGACGATCCCCTTACAAAATTTTCAGCAATCGCTGACATACAATATTCTTCGGTCGACCTTTATTGACTTGGGGAAACGGTCAATACCCCATTCACGTTAAAAAAATCGACACAACGCAATTTAATTGATACAGTCCAAACTCCCATCCATTGCTCATTGTTCAAAGAGTGTCCAGCTTGCATCACAAAGCTGACCGGCACTTTATTTCAGTTTTGCCCAAACCCTTAGCTGGGCGCGCCAATAGGAGAAATGACACGTGGCCATTGTCAAACGCGGCAAGAGGGCAAGTATCGATAGTGTCGATAGCGATGAGCGCAACCGTCCACACGATCTCGCGGGGCTGACGGCCAATCTCGATAATTCCGACCCGGTGGCCCGGCGCTCGGCGGCGCGCGACCTCGCGCCCTTTACTGACGCCGCGCCAGCCTTGATCGAACGGCTGGAACATGAAGTGGACGCCACGGTGCGCGAGGCCATCCTCATGAGCCTTACCGACATCGGCAACGCCACGGCCGTCAAGGGCTTGGTCGGTTGCCTGCGCAGCGAAGATGTGGCGCTGCGCAACGAGGCCATCCAGGCCATGAAGCACCTGCCCGATGCCGTGGCGCCGATCATGGCCGGTCTGCTCGCCGATCCGGAAGCGGACGTGCGCATTTTCGCCGTCAACGTGCTCGAATCGTTGCGTCATCCGGATGTCGAGAAATGGCTGATCGAGGTCATCAGCGAAGATGAGCACATCAACGTCTGCGCCACGGCGGTCGATCTATTGACCGAGGTTGGTTCCGAGGCCGCCGTCGCCCCGCTGGAGGCGCTGAAGCGGCGTTTTCACGACGAGCCTTATATCGTATTCGCCGCCGACCTTGCGTTGCGCCGCATTCGCGAGGAATGAACAGTGGCCCGGATCACCATCAAGACTGAGGATTTCCTGAAATTCCGCGAGTTTTTCTACCGCAAGACGGGCATCCAGTTCGAAGACAGCAAACGTTATTTTGTGGACAAACGCCTGGTCGAACGTATCGAGGCCACCGAAAGCGGCAGTTTCCGCAACTATTTCACCATACTGCGTTTCCAGGGCTCCGGCGAAGAGTTGCAGGCGCTGACCAATGACATGACGGTCAACGAAACCTGCTTCTTCAGCGAGGAGTATCAGTTCAAGTGCCTGGTCGAGTCGATATTGCCGGAGATCGTCAAGAAGAAAGAGCCCGGTTCGACGCTGCGCATCTGGTCTATTCCCTCCTCGTCGGGCGAAGAGCCGTATTCGATCGCGCTCTATCTGGCCGAATTCTGGCCGGATATTGCCAACTGGGATGTCGAGCTGATCGCATCCGACATCGACACCAATATCCTGAAGAAAGCACGCGCCGGAAAATACTCCCTGCGCTCGGTGCAGCACTTGCCGGCCCGGCTTCTGCAAACGCACTTCAAGCGCACCAAGGACAACGAATACCAGATTTCCGACGACTATCGCGAAGCCGTCGAATTTACCCGCGTGAATCTGGTCGATCCCGCCGACACGCGGAATTACCGGGGCTTCGACGTTATTTTCTGCCGCAACCTGCTGATCTATTTTGACGACCTGTCGCGCCAGAAAGCGGCAGAGTCCTTTTACGACGCGTTGAACCCCGGCGGTTTCATCTGCCTGGGCCATTCGGAATCGATGAGCCGCATCACCTCGCTGTTCCGTGTTCGCAAGTTCCCCGAAGCCATTGTTTACCAGAAACCGGAGGCCCGATGAGTCAGTCTCTGAAGCACACGCAAAAGCGCATACTCGTCGTCGATGACGCCGCTACCGTGCGCATGTATCACCGATCCATCCTTGAAGGCGCTGGTTTCGTCGTGGACGAGGCGATCAACGGCATCGAGGCGCTGGAGAAGGCGCTGACCCAGCCCTTCGATCTCTACCTGGTCGATGTCAACATGCCCAAACTCGACGGCTACGGCTTCCTGCGCGAACTGCGCCGGCAGGGCATTCCCCAGGCTCCGGCGGTGATGATCTCGACCGAGGCCCAACGCCAGGACCGCATACGGGCCTATGAAGCCGGTGCCAATTTATACCTGATCAAACCGATCAAACCGCAGGATCTGCTGACGCACTGCTACCTGCTCCTGAACCTCCCCGCATGAGCCCGTTGCTGGAACAGTTCATCCTCGAAGGGCGCGATTTCCTGCAGGGCATCGGCGAGAAGCTGATGGCGCTCGAAAACGAGCCCGACAGCGTCGAGCTGATGACCGAACTTTTCCGCCTGGTGCATACCCTGAAAGGCAATAGCGGTCTGTTCGAATTCCCGGAAATGACACGCGTACTGCACGCCGGCGAGGATTTGATGGACAGCGTGCGCGATGGTCGCGTCGTCTACTCGCAGAAACTTGCCGACCAGTTGCTCGACGCCATGGATTTTGTCGGCCTGCTGCTCGACGAGATCGAGCACCTTGGCGTCATTGATGCCGGACACGCCGAACAGTCGAGTGAACTGGCGCACGGACTGCGTGCCTTGATCCCGGTGCAGATCAAGTCCGATGCCCGGGCTGACGATGCGGCCGAATCAACAACGGGTGCGCAAGCTGCCGCGCCGATTGGCCCCGTGCCGCCAGCCCCCGGCATCGCCGCCTGGCCGGAAAACGCGGATCTCGCGCTGTGGCTAAAAGGCGCGCTTGAATTCGACAAAAATCCGAAACAAGGAAAATAACCGTGGCCAAAAGCATATTCATAATCGACGACTCGCTGACCATGGTGATGAGCGTCAAGCACACGCTGGAGATGGCCGGTTACAAGGTGGAAACCGCCAAGGACGGACTGGAAGCGCTCAACCGCCTCAAGGAAGGACTCAAACCCGACCTGATCATCACCGACATCAACATGCCCAACATGGGCGGCATGGAGTTCATCAAGAACGCCCGCACCATCCTGCGCTTCACGCCGATCCTCACCCTGACCACGGAAAGCCAGGGAGCCAAGCGCGATGAAGCCAAGCAACTCGGCGCCACCGGCTGGCTGGTCAAGCCAGTCGCTGGCCCGGATTTACTGAAGGTGGTCAAGCAAGTCCTGCCGGGAGCCTAACGGTCATGGGTTTGGCGATGGAAAAGGGGAATTGGCACCCTCTGATGAAACAACCAGCCATTCGACCAGGCCACCAAAAGACGGTAGCCATGTCGCTGGTTACCACCCGCCCTCTCCCCCGCCCTCTCCCCCGGCCCCTCTCCCGCAAGCGGGCGAGGGGAGATGGCGGCGGTCACTGTTTTTCCCCCTCTCCCGCTTGCGGGAGAGGGCCGGGGAGAGGGCGCGCGGCATGAAAAGTAACGATGTACCTTTCTTCGTTCGCGAAAAGACCTGGCTGAAATTGGCCGTCCCGGTCGTCTGCGCGGTCGCCGTCGCCGCCATTGTGTGGCTGGTCAACCCCTGGTTCACCAACCTTTTCAGCCAGGACACCCGATTGTCCATGGCCATCGGCCAGGGACTGACCGTGCTCTTCGTCATCGTCACCTATCAATATTTCAACCGCATCGTGCGGCGCATGCTGTTTGGCCGGCAAAGAAAAATGAACGATCTCTGGCTCGCCGAGCGTCTGCAACAGGTGCAGGCGCTGGAGCGTCTGGGCCAGGACTTCGCTGCGTTTCCGAAGTTCGTCGATATCCTGCTCGGACATCTGCATGAGGCCAACACGTGTACCGATGGCGGGGCGGTCGACATCATGAAGTCGCTGGTCAATATCAGCGCGCAATCCGGGTCGCTGCTGGCGAAGCTGAAGAGCCAGGAAGCGCGCGCCAGCGATGTTGCCGATGCACAGGCCACGCGCATCGCCAAAAACACCATGGTGCTGAAGAATCTCGACGCCTATCAGCAGGCGCACAATCAGCAAATCACCGATGACAGCCATCGCATCAGGGAAGTTTTCGCCCAGATTGAGGGGCTGAAGGGGCTGACCCAAGTCATTCGCGGCATCGCCAAGCAAACCAATCTTCTGGCCTTGAATGCCGCCATCGAGGCCGCGCGTGCCGGCGATGCCGGGCGTGGCTTCGCGGTGGTCGCCGACGAGGTGCGCAAGCTTTCGCAGCAGACCGAAGGCGCAACCAGCCAGATTGACAATTTCATCGGGGAACTGGCGCAGCATGTTACCGAAAACCTCTCGGCCATCGTCGCCGACACGCGCACCGATACGGAGTCGCAACAAATACAGACCATCACCGATCAGCTTGGCGAGATGAACCAGGCCTTCACCGAGGTCAGCGGCTATCTTTCCGTCATCGGAACGGATTCGCGCCGGGCGATGGGGAGCATCTACGATGACACCATCACCGCACTTGGCCACATGCAGTTCCAGGACATCTCGCGCCAGCAGATCGAGCAGATCTGCAGTGCGCTCGCTGCCCTGAACGAGCACTTCACCGCCGTAGAAAGCATCACGTCGAGCGACGACCCGGGCCAGGCCTGGCCATCGCTTGCCGGTCGCATCGAGGCGCTGCGGAATAACTATGTCATGCACGGCCAGCACACCACCCACGACGCGACAACCGGTGCAGGAAATTCAGCAGCAATATCAAGACCAACCATCGAACTTTTCTGACCCATGCACATCATCGCCATATCAAACCGCAAGGGCGGCACCGGCAAGACCACGGTGTCGGTCAATCTGGCCGCCGAACTCGCCGCCCTCGGCCAGCGCGTGCTGCTCATCGACCTCGATTCGCAGGGGCATTGCGCCATCGGCCTCGGGCTCAAGCCGAAACCCGACGAAGCCAGCGTGCTGCCGTTGGCTCCGAACCTGGCCGGCATTAACCTGAAAAAGGCAGTTGACCACAGCGAACACGGCGAACACGGCGAACACGGCGAAAAAACAATGACTTACACTGTTTTCATGCTTCACCCTTTGGGTGAGCGGTTAAATCCTGAAAAACTGTGCACCCCAAGAGTATTTGCTTCGCAGCAGCTTTTCGCGCTGCTCGCCGTCCCTCTGCAGGGAGGCTTCGCGCTGTCGCCGTGGTTTGAACTGAGGTTTTTAGGATTAAAGATGAACACCCGGCCAGGAGAGCCATGATGGGAACCATTATTGAACAATTGTCCGCTGGCGCCCCTGTCTCCGGCGACGCGGCCCCCAGTGCCCGCATCCTGATCGTTGATGACGACCCGGTGGTGGCGGGAATGCTCGGCGTCACGCTGGCCGCTGCGGGTTACGCCATCACCGAGACGAATTCGGGCGAGGAGGCCCTGGCCCTGCTGAACAAGGAAGCTCTGCCCGACATGGTCTTTCTCGATATCGAAATGGGCAACGGCATCGATGGTTTCGAGGTCTGCCGCCAGATCAAGGCTGACCCGGCGACGCAGCGCATTCCGGTTATCTTTCTTACCGCCAAGAACGAACTGGCCGATGAACAACGCGGCTTCGCCCTGGGCGCGGTCGATTACATCACCAAGCCGATCAGCGCACTGATCGTGCTGGCTCGCGTGCGTACCCACCTGCTGCTTAAAGCCGCCGCCGATTTTCTGCATGATCGCAACGCCTATCTTGAGCAGGAAGTGCAGCGGCGGACCGAGGAGGCATTGCGCCGCACCGAGGAACTGCGCATCAGCCAGGAAGTGACCATGGTGGCCCTGGCAACGCTCGCCGAAACCCGCGACAACGAAACCGGCAACCACATCGTTCGCACCCAGCACTACATGCGTGCCCTGGCCAGGCATTTGCGCCATCACCCGCGTTTCTCCGCCGTGCTCGACGACCAGTTCGTCGACCGCCTGTTCAAGGCGGCACCGCTGCACGACATCGGCAAGGTAGGGATTCCCGACCGGATTCTGCTCAAGCCCGGCCGGCTTGACACTGAAGAGTTCGAGATCATGAAAACGCACACGACGCTCGGTCGGGACGCCATAGAAACGGCGCTGCAGCGCAGCGGAGTCCGCGTTCCCCTGCTCGAGACAGCCATGGAGATAGCCCTCTCGCACCAGGAAAAATGGGATGGTAGCGGCTACCCCGAGGGCCTGGCCGGCGATGCCATTCCACTCTCGGCCCGCTTGATGGCGGTGGCCGACGTTTACGATGCCCTGATCAGCCTCCGGGTGTACAAGGCGGCGATGACGCATGAGCAGGCCGCCGCAATAATCATCGCCGGTCGCGGGCAGCATTTTGACCCGGATATCACGGATGCCTTTATCGCCTTGCAGCCCGAGTTTCGCGCCATCGCGAGTCGTTTTGCCGAAAAGGATGAGCAACTCGAAATACTGTAGGCACCCTCCCAGCGCGCTTCGGGGGACGGGCATGAGCACCCTCCCCGGCAGTTTTTTTCCTGAGGGGCAGAACTGTAGCCCGCGGATTTTTATACAGATAACCAGGCCAGGAGAGCCATGATGGAAAAATTGATCGATAGCGAAGCCCTTGTGACCGACGCCCCGGCCATCGGCCGTATTCTGATCGTCGATGACGACCCGGTGGTGGCGGGGATGCTTGGCACCTCGCTGGCGGCCGCCGGCTACGAAATCGACGAGGTGAACTCGGGCGAGGAGGCCCTGGCCCACCTCGAAAAACTCGCCGGATCCAATAGCCGGCCGCTGCCCGATATCGTGTTTCTCGACATCGAGATGGGAATGGGCATCGATGGCTACGAAACCTGTCGCCGCCTGCGTGCGGCCGATGATACGCACAACCTGCCGGTTATTTTCCTCTCCGCTCACGATGAGCCGGATGACCGCCTGCGCGCTTACGACGCCGGCGGCAGCGACTTCATGGCCAAGCCCTTCATGCCTGATGAAGTGTTGCGCAAGGCGCGGCTGGCCATTGATCACCAGCGTCAGCAGCAAGCGCTGAAAGAGGAAAACCGCTCCCAGTCCGAGATGGTCACCAGTGTGCTCGCCGGCCTCGACGATTCAGGGATCATATTCAAATTCAGCCGTGGCGCGCTGGGTTGCCGAACCTTGCGCGGGCTGGCGGCCTTGACCATCGAGTCGATGGGCGCCTTCGGCATCAAATGTCACGTCCAGTTGCGCACACCCGGCGAAATATTGACACTGACGCCACAGGGACCGGCCTCGCCCCTCGAAGAATCGGTGATCGAGATCTCGCGGAACATCGATCGCATTTTCAGTTTTCATCAACGGCTGATCATCAACTTCGACAGCGTCTCGTTGCTGGTTACCGACATGCCCAAGGCGAACGATGCCTTGTGCGGACGCATCCGCGATCATGGCGCAGTCATCGCCGAGCTCGCTGAACTGGCCGTCGGCAACATCAACCTGCGCACCGACGCGGTGCTGCGCGCCGATGATTTGCGCCAGCTGGCGCAGGACAGCCGCATTGCGATAGAGGAACTGCGCAAAGGCTATCACGATTTGCAAATGGCGATCCTCCTCGAATTCCAGGGAATGACGGATTACATCGAGGGAATGTACGTAAATATGGGGCTGACCGGTCACCAGGAATCGATCGTCAGCGACACCGTGCGCAACGCGGTTGACAGCGTCCTGACGATGTTTGAAGGCAGCGTCGAGCTCGAACGGAACTTCGCCGGCATCGTCGAAGGATTGACCAGGGCCGGAGAATACAAGGTCAGCCAGGAGGATGAAGTGACGTCGAGTTTCGAGCTCTTTTAGTGTGCAAACCGTCGCTGGATGTGATGCCAATGCCGCAAGCCCTCACCCCAACCCTCTCCCGCAGGGAGAGGGGGTTTGCACCCTTCTCCCTGCGGGAGAAGGGCCGGGGATGAGGGCTACACACCGCATGAACAGGCGATCTACAGGCTATCGTCCTGAAGCGTGGCGTATTTACTGCTTCTCCAGCGACACTATTTGTAGAACGCCTGTTTACGCGGCTTCCATAGAATGTTCTTGCCTCGCGCCATATTGAATTGCATTTTGTGAAAGTTGACCATGAACCATAAAACAGGCAATTCCGCCACTTCGGAGCTCGCCGCAGGTACGGCAGCGGACATCGCCGAAGCCCCTTTCCAGGAAGTATTTCTTGTTGCCGGGGCCTTGCAGAAAGCGATTTTCAGCAGCGCCAACTTTTCGAGCATCGCCACCGACGCCAGGGGCGTCATCCAGATCTTCAACGTCGGCGCCGAACGGATGCTCGGCTACACGGCTGCCGAGGTGACGAACAGGGTCACGCCGGCCGACATTTCCGATCCGCAGGAAGTAATCGCGCGGGCCGCGGCGTTGAGTGCCGAGCTTGGCACGCCGATCATGCCCGGTTTCGAGGCGCTGGCATTCAAGGCTTCACGCGGCATCGAGGATATCTACGAACTGACCTATCTCCGCAAGGACGGCAGCCGCTTCCCGGCGGTGGTCTCGGTCACGGCGCTGCGCGATGCGGAAAACACCATCATCGGCTATCTGCTGATCGCTACCGACAACACCGAGCGCCAGCGGATCAATGCGGAGAAGCAGCGCCTGATCGAGATGCAGGCGGCAAGCCATGAACTACTGCAGCTAGCTGAACGCGACAGCGCCATGCTGGTGCAGAAGTTTCTGAATACCGTCGCTGACGGCATCATCACCTTCAAGCCCAGCGGCGGCATCGTCAAGACAGCCAACCCATCGGCCGAGCAGATGTTTGGCTACGGCCCGGCAGAGTTGATCGGACAACAGCTCTGCCGGTTGATCCCCGAGCTTGAACGAGGCCCGCACTGCGCTTCCCTTGAGCATTGCAATGCCAGCGACAAAGCCTGCGCCATTGGCCAGGGGCGTGAGGTCATCGGGCGGCGCAAGGATGGCGGCTTTTTTCCCCTGGAGATTACCGTCAGCAAAATGCGGCTGGCCGGGCAGCATTACTGCATCGGGATTTTGCGCGACATCACCGAGCGCTTGCTGATCAAGGAGGAACTCGACGAATACCGCCTGCACCTTGAACGAATCGTCTTCTCAAGAACCGCCGAACTGGAAAAAGCCAAGGATGAAGCGGAGGCGGCCAGTACCGTCAAAGGCCGGTTCCTGGCCAACATGAGCCACGAGATTCGCACCCCGATCAACGCCGTGCTCGGTTTTTCCAACCTGTGCCTGAATCTGGATCTTGCGCCGCGCGAGCGCGACTACCTGATCAAGATTCGCAGCGCCTCGGAATCGCTGCTGGATATCGTCAACGACATCCTGGACTTCTCCAAAATAGACGCCGGCATGCTCGTCCTGGAGTCCATTCCCTTGAACATCGACGACACCCTGCTGCGCGTGGCCAGCCTGTTTGGCCTCGGGGCGCGCAAGAAGGGCGTTGAACTGGTCATCGGCACCTTGCCCGGCATACCGGAGAGCCTGCTGGGCGATCCCGGCCGCCTGCTCCAGGTGCTGGTGAATCTGATGAGCAACGCCGTCAAGTTCACCGAACACGGCCAGATCAGCCTGACCGTGGAGCCGCTGAGCGCCAGCGCCGATACCGTCACCTTGCGCTTCGCGGTGCGCGACACCGGCCCGGGCATGACGCCTGAACAGCAGACCCGGTTGTTCAGCCCGTTCACCCAGGCCGACAACTCGACCACGCGCAAATACGGTGGCACCGGCCTCGGCCTGGCCCTGTGCAAACAACTGGTGGGCTGCATGGGCGGCCAGATCGAAGTGGAAAGCGAAGCCGGGACAGGCTCCTGCTTCAGCTTTACCGCCTGCTTCGGCGTCGTTGCCGGCACGGCCACCGCGACGCCCGAGCATTCCGGCCTGGTCGGCAAGAAGGTGCTGGTGGTCGATGACAATGCCGCCATGCGCGCTTTGCTGAGCCAACAGGTGAAGGCCTTCGGCTGCGCGATGGAGACGGCTGATTCAGGCGAGTCGGCGCTGGCCCGTTACCAGTCGGGGGCGCGCTTCGACCTCATTCTGATGGATTGGCGCATGGCCGGCCTGGATGGCTTGAATGCCGCCGTCGGCATCCAAGCCACAGACAGCGCGGTTCCAATCATCCTGATCTCCGGCGACGAGCCGGAGGTGGCTCGCTCCCTGTCGGAAAGCGAAGCTATCAAGGCTTTTCTGAGTAAACCTGTTCCTGCCGCCATCCTGCGTGAAACCATGCTTAAAGTCCTGGGCGGACTTGCGCTACAACCTACGCATATCGACAAGCAGGACTCGGCGCCACGGCTGCGCGATGTACGCATCCTGGTGGTCGAGGACAACGATTTCAACCGCCAGGTTTGCCGCGAACTGGTGGAGTTTACCGGCGCCACCGTTGACACGGTCGACGACGGTGCGCAGGCGGTAGCGGCCGTCGCCAGTCACACCTACGACCTGATCCTGATGGATATCCAGATGCCGGTGATGGATGGTTACATCGCCACCCGCATCCTCCGCGAACGCTGGCCCGAGTTGCCGATCATCGCCCTGACCGCGCACAGCATCCACGAGGAGAAAGAGCGCGTGCTGGCCGCCGGCATGAACGACATCCTGACCAAGCCGATCCTGCCCGAAATTCTCTACGCCATGCTGGACCGCTGGTTGCCGGGCCGCAGCGGGCCAGCGATGGCAGGCAGCGAGCTAACATTGCCAGCGATTTCTGCGCCGGCTATTCCGTTGCCGACGCCTGACAAAATAGTTGATGCAGCGGCTGAACTGCCGGCCGAGGTCTTCGATCTGGCTCTGGCGCTTTCCCGGGTGAACGGCGTGCGCAAGCTGCTCGATCGCTTTCTCGGCATGTTCCGCGTGCGCAACGCCGGCATCGTTGAAAAGATCGGCGCGGCGCTGGCCGGGCAGGATGTGGCAACGGCGCGGCAACTCGCGCATGCCCTCAAGGGCGGCGCCGGGACCATCGCCATGATCGAACTGCAAGCTGCCGCGGCGCGTCTGGAGGCCACGCTGTCCCAGGCGCTGCAGGGGACGGATGATCCGCTGCGCCGCAACGAGGATTTCAAGGCGCTGGAGGCCGCGTGGACGCGGACCCAGGAAACCTTGACCACGCTGCTTGGGGCACCACAGCACCATGATTCTTGAAACCGCAGCTGGATGTGCTGCCAATGCCGCAAGCCCTCATCCCCGGCCCTTCTCCCGCGGGGAGAAGGGTGCAAACCCCCGCGGGAGAAGGGTGCAAACCCCCGCGGGAGAAGGGTGCAAA
>NZ_JBMOJE010000143.1:0-11252 GCF_049316945.1 Propionivibrio sp.
AATAGGCACTTCCACCTTGGCGAATGTCAGGCATTACCAACTCGGCGCTCTCATACTGGGGGTCGAGCCGGAGCGCTTGCTGCAGTTGCCGCTCTCCAGCCTGTTTGAAGACCAGGTGCTGGTATCGCTCGTCGAGCATCTGCGCCTTCCCGAGCCCTCCGTCCTGCTCGGCCTGAACTCGCGTAGTTGCCCGCGTCGGCTCGATGCCACCGTGCACGCCCAGGGCCGGATCGGCATCATCGAACTGGAAGCGGCGGGACCCAGCGCCGCGTTATCCGGCGATCCGCTCGCCCGGATCAAATCCATGCTGGCCGTCTTGCAAGCGGCCGAGGGTTTCGAGGCCTGTTACCGTAGCGTCGCGGCCCAGGTGCGCGCAGCCACCGGCTACGACCGGGTGATGGTCTATCGTTTCCTGCATGACGGCAGCGGCAAGATAGTGGCCGAGGACAAGGCGGACGAACTCGCCAGCTTTCTCGATCTGCACTATCCGGCCTCCGACATTCCCACGCAGGCGCGGGAGCTTTATCGGCGCAATTGGCTGCGCCTGATCCCTGACGTCAATTACACGCCCGTACCGCTTCAGTCCTGCCCGACCGAGCGTATCGGCCAGCCGCTGGACATGAGTCATTGCACTCTGCGCAGCGTCTCGCCAATCCACGTTGAATACCTCCAGAACATGGGGGTGAGCGCCACCATGACGCTGTCCATTGTCACGGGCAATACCTTGTGGGGGCTGATCGCCTGCCACAACAACAGCCCGCTCCATATTGCTTCCGACCTGCGCGTCGCCTGCGAACTTTTTGCCCGGATTTTCTCGCTCTATCTGGAAGTCAGGATTGAAACCGACGTGGCCCAGCGGCGACTGGCGCCCCGACGCGTTTACGCGGCGCTTGCCAACCGCCTGCCCCAAGCCATGGATTTTGCTGTTGAGCTGGTGTCCGGGACGGTGACCATCCTCGACCTCATCCCGGCCGGCGGTGCTGCCGTATGTCTGGACGGCAAGCTGCACACCCTGGGCCAGACGCCGCCGCCGGAAGTCATCGGCGAACTGGTGGCCTGGCTGAACGGCTTGGGCCAGCCGGTGGTCGATACCTTCCAGCTCGGCGCGATCTTTCCGCCGTCGATTCCCTTTGCCTCGATGGCCAGTGGCCTGCTGGCCATCGCCTTGTCACGCCAGCCCGCCGACTACGTGATGTGGTTCCGGCCCGAAGTGGTCCGCACCGTCACCTGGGCGGGCGATCCGCATAAGCCGCTCAAGCTCGGCGCACACGGCGAGCGGCTGACGCCACGCAAGTCGTTCGAAGCGTGGCAGGAGGAAGTGCGGCTGCAATCCTCGCCCTGGGATGCGGTGGATCTCGAGGCGGCCCTCGCCTTCCGCGTCTGGTTGCTGGAAAACGTTTTGCAGCAGATGGACCTGGCTCGGCAAGAACGCGAGGCGGCGTTCGAACAACAGAACCTGCTGATGGCCGAACTGGACCATCGGGTAAAAAATACCCTGGCCAATATCCAGGCGCTGGTGCGGCAGACCAAGTCGGGGGCTGAATCGCTGGATGACTTTGCCCTGTCGCTGGAACAGCGCATCCGCGCCATGGCCCACGCCCACGACCTGATGGGCGCGAGTCGCTGGAAGGGTGCCTCGGTGCGCAAGCTGGTGGAGGAAGAACTGGCCCCGTACCGGGCAGGGAAGAACGGGAACCTCCGCATTTCCGGCGATGACCTGTTGTTGTCGCCCAAGGCAGCGATGCCGTTCACCCTGGTCGTGCATGAACTGACCACCAATGCCGCCAAGTACGGCGCCCTGTCCACACCCAGTGGCAGCATCGACATCGGCTGGTGCCAGGCGGCAGGCGACGGTGAACTGGTGGTGACCTGGAAGGAGCGCAACGGCCCGCCGGTCGCGCCACCCATACGGCGCGGATTCGGTTCGGTGGTCATCGAACGCAGCCTGCGCCACGAAGTTAACGGAACATGCATTTTGAAATTCGACACGGAAGGCGTGAGCTGCGTGATCACCATTCCGGCCGAGCACCTCTTGCTCGATGACAGGAAGGCCGAACATGTCTGAACGTCGGGCCCTGGTGGTCGAAGATTCACTCCTGATTCTGGTGGCACTGGAAATGATCCTCGAAATGCATGGCGTCGAGATCGTCGGCACGGCCTCGACGGTGGCAGAAGCACTGGCCCTGGCCGAAACCGGGGCCGCCGACATCGCCATCCTCGATATCAATCTTCACAACCAAATGGTCTACCCGGTGGCCGACCTGCTGATCGAGCGCGGCGTCCCCATCGTTTTTACCACCGGCTATGCGCCGGAAGAGATACTGCCAGCGCGCTACGCGGACATTCCGGCCATCCGGAAACCCTACGATCATGATGCACTGATGACCTTGGTGGAGCAGGCGTTTGCCCTCGCCAAGGCGCACAAGGCGAAAGCCACGTAGCGGTGCGATGGCCGGTCAGCGCCGGCCATATTGTGTTCTGGCTGGAGGCCTGGTTGTCAGTCATGATGATCAAGAGATTCGTCATTCCGGGCTTGACCCGGAATCCAGTGGAGCACCTCTGGATTCCGGGTCAAGCCCGGAATGACGGGAGGTATTCACAGACTCCTCGGTGACTGACTACCCGCCAGTTCGATTGGTATTGCCTGAGCCATGACGCGCTCAGTGCGCTTCGTCCCAGTTGGCGCCGACACCGACTTCGACGACTAGCGGCACGCGTAATTTCGCTACCTGCGTCATGTGTGGCGGTAGTTCGATGCGCACTCTCGCTAGCTCGTCGTCCGGCACTTCGAGCACCAGTTCGTCGTGCACCTGCATGACCAGGCGGGATTTCAGATGCTCGGCGACGATCCAGCCCTGCACGGCGATCATCGCCAGCTTGATGAGGTCGGCGGCGGTGCCCTGCATCGGCGCGTTAATTGCCGCACGCTCGGCGCCCTGACGGCGCCCGGCCTGGCTGGCGCGGATTTCCGGCAGCCACAGGCGGCGGCCGAAAACGGTTTCGACGCAGCCGTTCATCTTGGCCGCGTTGCGCGTGCTTTCCATGTAGCGGGCGACGCCGGGATAGCGCGCGAAATAGCGCTCGATGTAGGCTTGCGCCGCGCTACGTTCGATGTCGAGCTGGCGGGCCAGGCCGAAGGCGCTCATGCCGTAGATCAGGCCGAAGTTGATGACCTTGGCGACGCGCCGCTGGTCGGGGCCGACTTCGATCGGCGTGACGCCGAAGATCTCGGCAGCGGTGGCCCGGTGCACGTCCTCGCCCTGCGCGAAGGCTTCGAGCAGGCGCGCGTCTTCCGAGAGGTGCGCCATGATGCGCAGCTCGATTTGCGAGTAGTCGGCGGAAACGATGTGCCCGCCCGGCGGGGCGATGAAGGCGGCACGAATGCGCCGGCCCTCGGCGGTACGCACCGGGATGTTCTGCAGATTCGGTTCGCTGGAAGCCAGCCGGCCGGTCACCGCCACGGCTTGCGCGTAGCTGGTGTGCACGCGGCCGGTCTGCGCGTTGACCATTTTCGGCAGCTTGTCGGTGTAGGTGCCCTTGAGTTTGGCAAGCTGGCGCGATTCGAGCAGCAGCTTGGGTAGCGGATAGTCGAGCGCCAGTTCGGAAAGCACTTCCTCGTCGGTCGAGGGCGTTCCCGAGGGCGTTTTTTTCTTTACCGGTAGGCCGAGTTTGACGAAAAGGATTTCGGCGAGCTGTTTCGGCGAATTGACGTTGAACGGCTGTCCCGCGGCCTCGTGGGCGAGTGTTTCGAGTTCCATCAGGCGCTTGCCGAGTTCGTTGCTCTGAACCGCAAGCAGGTCGCAGTCGATCAGCACGCCGGTGCGCTCCATGCGGAAAAGAATGTCCCGTGCCGGGATTTCGATTTCGCTGTAGATGTGCAGCAAGCCTTGATCTGCGGCAATCTGCGGAAACAGTTTTTCGTGCAGGCGCAGGCACAGGTCGGCGTCTTCGGCGGCATATTCGGCGGCCTGCTCGACGGCCACCTGGTCGAAACAGATCTGGTTCACGCCCTTGCCGCACAGCGCTTCGAAAGGAATCGTTTCGAGGCCAAGATGGCGCAGCGCAAGTTGGCCGAGGTCGTGACCGCGCACGCCGTCCTTGCCCGATTCGAGTACGTAGGATTGCAGCAGCGTGTCGTGCGCGACGCCGGCCAGCGCGATGCCGTGGTTGGCGAAAACATGCTGGTCGTATTTGAGGTTCTGGCCGATCTTGGCCTGTTGCGCCGATTCCAGCCACGGCTTCAGCCGCTCCAGCACTTCCTCGCGCGGCAGTTGGGCGGGGGCGCCGGCGTAATGGTGAGCAAGCGGCAGATAAGCGGCCTCGCCCGGCGCCACGGCCAGCGAGATGCCGACGATGCGCGCCGTAAACGGTTCGAGGCTGGTGGTTTCGGTGTCGAGCGCGGTAAGTGGCGTGGATTCGATCTTGGCCAGCCACTTGTCGAAAGCAGGCCAGTCGAGGATGTTTTCGTAGTGCAGGCGGTGATTGCCGTTGTTTTCCCTCACCCCCGGCCCCTCTCCCGGGGGGAGAGGGGAGGCTGCGGTATCGGCTGGCACTTCTGAAGGTAAAGCTTGCACTTCCTTGAGCCACGATTTCATTTCGTAGCGCGTGAACAGTTCAGCCAGTCGCTCATGTTCGATGCTGCGCGGCGCCAGATCGGCCAGATTCAATGGCAGTTCGAGATCGCAACGCACGGTGACCAGCTTTCGTCCGAGCGGCAGGAAGTCGAGGGCGAGGCGCAGGTTCTCGCCAACCGCGCCGCCGATGTCGGCCGCAGCCGCGATGACGCCGTCGAGCGAGCCATACTGGGCCAGCCATTTGACGGCGGTTTTCGGGCCGACCTTGGCGACGCCCGGCACGTTATCGACGACATCGCCGACCAGCGTCAGGTAGTCGACGATGCGCTCGGGCGGGACGCCGAACTTGGCCAGCACGCCGGCTTCGTCAAGCACTTCGTTGCTCATGGTATTGACCAGCTTGATGCGCGGATCGACCAGTTGCGCGAGGTCCTTGTCACCGGTCGAAATCACCACCTTGATGCCTTGCGCGGCAGCCTGCCGGGCCAGGGTGCCGATCACGTCGTCAGCCTCGACGCCGTCGACCATCAGGATCGGCCAGCCGTAGGCGGCGACGCCGAGGTGAATCGGTTCGATCTGGCGCACCAGGTCTTCCGGCATCGACGGGCGGTTGGCCTTGTACTGCGCATACCAGTCGTCGCGGAAGGTCTTGCCCTTGGCATCGAAGACGCAGGCCTTGTAAGCCACGTTCGTTGTCTTGTGGTCGTTATCCAGCCGGCGTAGCATGTTCAGCACGCCATAGATCGCGCCCGTCGGTTCGCCGAGCGTATTGCGCAGATCCGGCATGGCGTGAAAAGCGCGGTAGAGATACGACGATCCGTCGACCAGCAGCAAAGTAGGCATAATTGATTCGAGAAAATGAAATGAGCGAAAAAGGGAAAATACCGCATCTGGCAGACCAGAGTGCCTCCAAGGTGAGCAACTCGCAGGAGGCCTGGCGGGTGTTCGGCATTATGTCAGAGTTCGTCGAGGCGACGCAGCGCCTGTCGGCCATCCGTCCGGCGGTTTCGATCTTCGGTAGCGCACGGACGCCGCCCGACTCGCCTTATTACAAGCTGACCGAGGCCATCGCCCGCCAGCTTTCTGACGCCGGTTTCTCGGTCATCTCCGGTGGCGGCCCCGGCATCATGGAAGCGGCCAACAAGGGCGCTTTTCACGGCAAGTCGCCGAGTGTCGGCCTCAACATCCAGTTGCCGCACGAGCAGTCATCCAATGAATACCAGGATATATCGCAATCCTTCCGCCACTTTTTTGCGCGCAAGTACATGTTCGTGCGCTTTGCCAATGCCTATGTGGTGATGCCCGGCGGCTTCGGCACGCTCGACGAACTGCTCGAAGCCTTGACCCTGATCCAGACCGGCAAGAGCCGCCGTATTCCGATCATTCTGGTGTACGAGCCCTTCTGGCGCGGGCTGGTCGACTGGT
Organism: Propionivibrio sp.; assembly: GCF_049316945.1. Classification (GTDB taxonomy): domain Bacteria; phylum Pseudomonadota; class Gammaproteobacteria; order Burkholderiales; family Rhodocyclaceae; genus Propionivibrio. The sequence continues at coordinate 6,000 of NZ_JBMOJE010000143.1, forward strand.
TCCGCACCACCCTGGTCAGCGAGAAGGTCATTTCGCCCGAGGACATCAATCTGATCCAGGTAATCGACAAACCAGAAGATGTGGTCGAGGCCATCTTCAGGCACTACGAGACACGCGGTTTTGATCCGCTCCCGTTCGAGCGCGAGTTGATGCTCAATCTGTAATACAATCAACGCCTGCCAATCGCCACCCGGAAATATTTTTCATGCGCCGCCTCCCTACCCTCATCGCTTTGCTTGCTTTCGTTGCCGTCCCGGTTTTTGCCCAGAGCCCCGCCAATCCGCCGCCCGTGCCGGATGTAAAGCCACCGGTCATGGTGCCGCTGGACGACTCCATCGAACCGCAGGTGACGATCAAGCGTCGCGACGGCAATACCTTTGAGGAACACCGCATCAATGGCAGGCTTTTCAAGATAAGAGTTACGCCGGAAAACGGTATTCCTTACACGCTGGTGGATCAAAGCGGCGACGGCTCCTTTACCACCATCCCGGATGCTCCGGGCACTCCCGCTCTGAGCGTTCCCATGTGGGTGATTGGCACCTTCTGACCACAGCGCTAGCCCTCACCGCGCTGCCGTGCACTTTCTCCCGCGGGAGGACTGGGGTAAGGGCAGCAGCGTGCCGGGTCACCTGCCATTCTTGACCCTTTACCCCCCCATTTCAACCGATTCAAGTGAGCGATATCATGGAACCCTTCCCGATTCCGGCTCCGGCCTTCAACGGTAACAGTCGCGTCGTCGCGGCAGGCAATGCCTTCGAGTGGCTCAAGCAAGGCTGGGCGCTGTTTGTCGTCAATCCCGGGCTGTGGATCGCCATGACCATCGTGTTGCTGGTGGTCGTTCTCGGGCTGAATATCGTTCCGCTGGTCGGCACGCTGGCCGCTCAACTGCTCACCCCGCTGCTCGGCGCCGGCATGCTGCTGGCCTGCCAGAAAGTGTCGAACGGCGAAACGCTGGAGATCGCCGATCTGTTTGCCGGTTTCAAGCAGAACACCGGCAATCTGGTCATGCTCGGCGTGCTCTACATGGCCGCCATGCTGGCTATCCTCCTGATCGTTTTCGTCCTCGGTGGCGGCAGCATGGCCGGAGGCCTGATGATGGGCCGTCCGGCCGGGATCGGGCTGGCCTTCGGCGGCCTGATGCTGGCCATGCTGATCTCGCTGGCGCTTTCGGTGCCGTTGGTCATGGCCATCTGGTTTGCGCCGGCGCTGGTCTTCTTCAACAACATGCCGCCGGTCGAGGCGCTCAAGGCCAGCTTCAATGCCTGCCTGAAGAATACGCTGCCGTTTCTGGTCTACGGCTTGATCATGCTGGTACTGATGTTCTTCGCCGCGCTGCCGGTCGGCCTTGGTTTCCTGGTGCTCATCCCGGTGATTTTCGGGTCGGTTTATGCCTCGTATCGGGATATCTTTGTTGCCAACTAAAATCTTTTTCCCGCGGAGATCGGGTGAAAATGCCGAAAATCCACCGCAGAGGCACAGAGGCGCAGAGGTTTCGCAGAGAAAACCGATGAAAACTAAAGGGTTCCTCTGCGCTTTCTCTGCGCCTCTGTGCCTCTGCGGTGAGGTTTCAGGTACTGCTTTACGGCCCATGCGCCCATGCAAGCCCTGACCCGTCCGGCCAATCGCGGCTGGCGCTGGCTGTTCGATGGCTTCCTTATTTTCCGCAAGAATCAGTTGATGCTTTCGCTCGCCGTGCTCGGCTACTGGATGCTGATGGCGCTGATCAATACCGTCCCGGTTATCGGTCAGATTGCCGCCACGGTGCTGATTCCGGTTTTTTCGGTCAGCCTGATGAATGCCTGTCGGACGATCGAGCAGGGCAGCCCGTTCCCGCCACAGATTCTGTTCTCGGGTTTTCACAATAACCTGCGCCCCCTGCTGGTGCTTGGTGCCATATACCTTGTCGCCAGCGTCAGCCTGCTCGGGATTACCGCATTGGTCGACGACGGCGTGCTGTTCCAACTCGTTGTGCTGGGCAACAAACCAGAAGAGCAGGCACTGTCCAGCAGCGAGTTTGTCCTCGCGGTGCAACTGGCACTGGTCTTGTTTTCCCCGCTCGTCATGGCTTACTGGTTCGCGCCAGTGCTGGTCGCCTGGCATGACCTTTCCGCCGGCAAGTCGCTGTTCTTCAGCTTCGTCGCCTGCGTGCGCAACTGGCGCGCTTTTCTTGTCTTCTGCGCGGCGATCATGGTTTTCGGTGCGCTGATACCGGGTTTGCTGGTTGGTTTGCTGAGTTCTTTCCTCGCCAATGGCGGCGAGATGTTCTCCGTTATGTTGACGCTCCTGACGGTGCTCATTTTCCTGCCGACCCTGTATGCCAGCTTCTACGTGAGCTATCGCGACGTTTTCGTGACCATTGACGAAGATGCCTGAAGCCGCACGGTGCAAGCCTCTGGGTGCGCCTTTGGGTACGCCTCTGGGTATTTTCGGTGGCACCTTCGACCCGGTTCACTTCGGTCACCTGCGTCTGGCCGAAGAGGCTGCCGAGAGTCTGGGCCTGGAACGTGTGCGCTGGATTCCTGCCGGCCAGCCAACGCATCGCCGCCTTGAAAACAAACCGCCGCGCGTCGCCGCAGCGCACCGCCTGGAGATGGTTCGCCTGGCCATCGCGGGCAATGCCCGCTTCGAACTCGATCCGGCCCAAACCGAGGCTGATGGCCCGAGCTACACCGTGCCGACGCTCGAACGCTTGCGTCTGTCTAGTGAATGCGGTGCGCAACAGCCACTGGTGTTGCTCGTTGGTGCCGATGCCTTTGCCGGCCTGCCGACTTGGCATCGCTGGGAGTCGCTGTTTGATCTGGCGCACATCGCCGTGGCTCACCGACCGGGTTTTCCGATTGAAACCGGCAGCCTGCCGCCGGCACTCGCCGCCATCTACCAGCAGCGGCACTGTGACTCGCCTTCGGCGCTGGAAGGGGCGCCGGGCGGGCGTATTGTTACCTTTGCCATGACCCAGCTCGATATTTCGGCGACTCAGATTCGCCGCTTGCTGGCCAATCAGGGCAGCCCGCGCTATTTGCTGCCCGACGCGGTTATCGCTTATATTGAAAATCAACACCTTTACCCGGAGAAATGACCACCCAATGAACGTAAAACAGTTAGAAAAACTCGTTGTAAGCGCCCTTGAAGACATCAAGGGCCGCGATATCGAAGTTATCAATACCACCAAACTCACCTCCCTTTTTGATTCGATCGTCATCGCCACCGGCGAATCCAACCGTCAGGTCAGATCGCTGGCGCGCAATGTCGAGGACAAGGTGCGCGAAGCCGGCGGTCACGTCATTTCCACCGAGGGCGAAGACAGCGGCGAGTGGGTGCTGGTCGACCTTGGCGACATCGTGGTCCATGTCATGCAGCCGGCCATTCGCAGCTATTACAATCTTGAAGAACTGTGGAGCGGCAAAGGTCCAGAACGTGTGCGCAAGGCAGCCGCCACCACGGCATGAGACTCGGCATTCTCGCCGTCGGCCACAAGCTTCCCGACTGGGTCGCCAAAGGCTGCGCCGAGTACGTCAAGCGCATGCCGCGCGAATTACCGCTTTCGGTTGTCGAGATCAAACCCGAGCCGCGCGGCTCGAAATCCCGCGAACAACTTCTGTCCGCCGAGAAGGTCCGCTTGCAGGCGGCCTTGCAGGGCTTCAACCGGATAGTCGTCCTTGACGAGCGAGGCGTTGATCTGACTACCCTGAAGCTGGCCCAGCGCCTCGAAGACTGGATGCGCGAAGGCGGCGATACGGCCTTCATCATTGGCAGTGCCGATGGCGTTGACGACGAGTTGAAGCAGCAAGCCAACGAAACGATCCGCCTTTCCAGCCTGACCTTGCCGCACGCCATGGCCCGATTGATCCTCTGCGAACAGTTGTACCGCGCCGTCAGCGTGGTCAAGAACCATCCTTATCACCGGGAGGGCTGATGCCAATCAACCTGCAGCATCCGCGCCTCTATCTGGCTTCACGCAGTCCGCGCCGGCGCGAGTTGCTGACGCAGATCGGTATTCAGTTCGACACCATCGTCTTTCGCAGTCCGCCGCGCGAGGACAAGGAACTCGACGAGACGCCGCATGTCGGCGAAGCTCCCGCCGTCTATGTCGAACGCGTTGCACGCGCCAAGGCCGAGCTTGGCTGGCGTATCGTCGGCTGGCGAAAGCTGGTGCCGCAACCGGTGCTGGCGGCCGACACCACGCTCGAATTCGAAGGCGAGATCATCGGCAAGCCGATCGACGCCGATGATGCGAAACGTATACTGTCTCGCCTTTCAGGCAACACGCACCGCGTTCTCACCGCCGTTGCCGTTGCCTTTGAAGGACGTATCGAAGCGCTGTTGTCGGTCAGCGAAGTGCGTTTCGGCGTAATTGGCGAGTCCGAAATCCGCCGCTATGTCGCCAGCGGCGAACCCCTGGACAAGGCCGGTGCGTACGGTATTCAGGGCCACGCCGGCCTGTTTGTCGAGCAACTGGCCGGCAGTTATACCGGCGTGATGGGATTGCCGCTGTTCGAGACCGGCGCCTTGCTCAGGCGCTTTGAATATCCGCTGTAAATCTGGCGGGGACCACGGACATTGCGTGCGCAGAAGTCGGGATTGAAAACATTTTCCAGGGCCGTTGCATGAGCGTAATAGCCTTGGTGGGCTCAAGGTCAGTCTATGGTGAAGCCTGGAACCATCAATCGGCGGGCTTGGTTTTCTTGAGTGCTTTGGCCATGCGGTCGTAGAGCACGACATTGACGGTTGCGGCGAGATTCATGCAGCCGACGGTGGGGATGAACACCACATCGGTGCACCAGGCGCGAATCGTTTTGTCGAGCGTCCCATCTTCCGGGCCGAAAATGTAGAACGCCCGCTCGGGGTGGGTGTATTCGGGCAGCGCTTTGGCGCCCTTGACCAGTTCGACGGCGACTGGCGTGCAGCCAAGCGGGATCACCTGCTGCAAGTCTTCGATGCCGATCAACGGTATTTTCTGGTGAACCTTCTTGGTGTCGGTGACGAACTCTTTCGCGCGGTCGTAGCGAACGCCGGTATAGAAAACGCTGTTCACGCCATAACAGCCGGCCGCCCGCAGCACCGAGCCGACGTTTTCCGGCGACTTGGGATTGAAGAGTCCGATACAGCAGAAACCTTTGCTCATAGTGGCTGGGCTTTGGTGGCGAGTTGCGATTGTACGGGTTTATCCGCTTTCCCTCCCTGCTCCGCTCAACGCGAGTATCAGAGAACCTGATCTCTACCAAACAGTTCCCTGCCTTTTTTTTCCAATAATTT
>NZ_JBMOJE010000144.1:0-11188 GCF_049316945.1 Propionivibrio sp.
CAAAGCCATTGCCAATAAGCGGCAACGCAGCTACGGGCGACGGCAACGGCTGGCCGGAACCGCAAGACATCCCCTGTTCATTGTTGCCGGTGATGCCGTTCGATAACTCGCTGTTGCCGGTGGCACTTAGATCATGGGTATCTGATATTGCAGAGCGTATGCAATGTCCGCCTGACTTCCCTGCGGTGGGCGCAATGGTGGCGCTGTCGTCTGTGATCGGGCGCAAGGCCGGGTTAAGGCCAAAAAGACGAGATGACTGGCTGGCAATCCCGAACCTTTGGGGCGCAATCGTCGGCAGGCCGGGGGTGATGAAATCTCCGGCATTGTCCGAAGTGATGAAACCGCTTGATCGTCTGTCCGCCATTGCAAATGATCTGCATGCCGAGTTAATGCGTGACCATGAGATCAAGGCCAAGCTGAAAGAAATGGGCGGCAAGTCGACAGAAGCTAACGCACAAAAGATGGTGGCTAAAGGCAGGATCAACGAGGCCGAGCAACTGCTGATGGATGCCGCCGATGCTGATGCTATCGACACCCCTGCACTGCGGCGCTTCAAAGTCACAGATTCAACGGTAGAGGCGCTACAGGAAATCCTGATCGAGAATCCGTGGGGAACGCTCGCTTACCGGGATGAGCTAAATGGTCTTTTGCGGTCACTCGATAAGCCGGGGCAGGAGGGATCGAGGGCTTTCTACCTTCAAGCCTATGACGGAAACCAGGGCTACATCGTTGACCGTCTAGGTCGGGGCAGAAATCGCCAGATAGAGGCGGTCTGTCTATCCATGCTTGGAGGTATTCAACCAGGCAAACTTCAGGCGTACATCCGTGACGCTATTGAGGGCGGCGCAGGTGATGACGGCTTGTTGCAGCGTTTCGGCCTGTTGGTCTGGCCTGACGTGGTGGGGGAGTGGCGCAACGTTGACCGATGGCCGGACACAGTCGCCAAGCGCACAGCGTTTGAAGCCTTTGAACGACTTGACGCGCTGATGCCGGGGACAGATGCGGAAACCGGCAAGCAAGCGCCAGTTGAGTATCGTTTTTCGGATGATGCTCAATCCCTGTTTGAAGAATGGCGGCAAGAATTAGAGGGAACGCTACGATCCGGCGACCATCATCCGGCGATGGAATCGCACCTGTCCAAGTACCGCAAGGTGGTTCCTGCAATCGCGCTGGTTTGCTCGCTGGCTGATGGCGAAAGCGAAGTCAGCAACGATTCATTGCTCCGGGCGCTGGCGTGGATTGAGTATCTGGAAACGCACGCTCAAAGGGCGTATGCGGCTGGCACCCGGCCTGCAACGGATGGCGCAACGGCATTGCTCGCCAAAATCAAGGGCGGCGCGGTAGAGGGTGGTTTTGCTCCCCGTGATGTTTATCTCAAAGGGTGGTCACACCTTGGCACGCCGGAAGCAGTTCATTCAGCGGCAAATATGCTTTGCGACCTGTCACATATCCGAAGGGTAGAAATAGCACCGAGCAACAAGGGGGGGAGGCCGTCGACGTCCTACTTGATTAACCCCAAAACTTTGAGGGGCGACTGAAATGAGTCGCTATCTTTCCGCGCTGAAAATATCTGAAAACACGCTTACGCCTAACCTACAAAACCTACAAAACCCCCCTTTTGCCAGTAGTGTAGGTTTTGTAGGCTCCTCTCCAGCGACTTTTCAAATAAAAAAGGCCGAGAACGGCACAGTGGTCGACGTCGACAACGCTGTTCATTTTCGCTGGCTAATTCACTACCCAGGCCGTGACCCGGTAACACGATCATTCTCCACGATGGTTTCTCATGGCGAGGCGATGGCCAGTTCTCAGGGCGCGGTAGCAGCGGTTCCTGCCGGTAAGGAATCCATGCGGCGGATACCAAACCCGGACGAAGCGGAGCAACTGCGGAAACTGGTTCAGTACGTCTATCAGAATGACTCGGAGGGCGACCGCAACGAGGCACTTGACGCGGCGATGGCTGATGTTGATCTGGCGATGGAGTGCTACCGGGCTATTGTGCTGGAGCGTGGCCTGATACCTGTCATTGATGATGATCGGCGCACCTGTCGGCAATGCGCGAACCTGTCCTACTCCAGCTCCTGCAAAGTGGCTTGTCCGGGCGGGGCGCTATCGGCGCAGAAAGGTTATCGGGCCGGGGCGCTATGGCTTGAAAATCCGCATAGGTGCGAAGCGTTCCACGAAAAGGGAAAGCCATGATCCCCGATGACGAAACACCAAACCGGGTAAAGCCTGTCATGCCGAAAGATGATCTCCAGGTCCAGGCCATGTTTGCCGCGATGGTAAGCCAGCATCAAGAAATCGAATCGCTGAAGCGCAAGCTGAAAACCTCAAGGGCGAATGGCCGATACCTTAAATCGCAGCTTGACCGTTCCGAAGGATTCAACGACATGACTAAGCTCCTCAATCCGGGAATCCTTTGGCCTATTGGCATGCTGGCAAAATTGATTCGACTGGCGCACCCGGACAAGCACGGCGGCAGCGAGACTGCGACGATGGCGACCGCGTGGTTATTGAGCCAGAGGCCGTGATGACCTACTTGATGTTGCGCTGGGCCGGAATTCTGGCTGAGAAAGTTACCGTGAAAAACCGCACTTCTTGAGCAAAAAGAAAGAAAAATCTGATGACAACGAAAAACAAAACGCCTTCTATTCTTGGCACCGACAAAGAGCAAGAAGCAAGGTCAGCCAAGGCCGAATTTATGATGCAGCCTGAAATCGGCGCGGCACTTGTGGTATCGACGTTCACTAAATCAACCGGGTTAAATTGTGGCGACTTCATAGAACCACTCATTGACTCCATGAAGGATGTGCGCGACGGGAACATGGTGCGAGTCGAAAGTATGCTGCTGGGGCAGGCCGTGGCTTTGGAAAGCATCTTCGTCAACCTCGCGCAACGGGCGGCGGGTCAAGATCAACTCAGCACTTTTGAAGCCTTCCTGAAAATGGCGTTGAAAGCGCAAAGCCAAAGTAGGGCAACACTGGAAACGCTGGCGGCGATCAAGAATCCACCTGTGGTCTTTGCGCGGCAAGCCAACGTGACAACCGGGCCGATGCAGGTCAACAACGGCACGGCAGCACCGCGCACGCAAGAAAAAGAAATTCCGCGAAACAAAGTATTGGAGGCACAGCATGGCAACTACTTGGACACCCCAGCGACGGGCGCAACAATCGGCGGCAATCAGGCGCTGGAAACCGTGGGCGCAATCGACCGGGCCGAAGTCGGCAAAAGGTAGAACGACTGTATCGCAGAATGCCTACAAGGGCGGGTTCAGGGCGCAACTGCGGGAACTGTCGAATCTGCTACGGGAACAACGCGACGAATTAAAACGGATCGGGTAATGCGTGACAATCACGAAACCAGGCCGCCTTGTCTGGCGGTTTTTCTTTGGTGCGACCGGGAGGAGACGCCCCTAAAATTCGGGGGGTGTCCTTGAAATGAATGAGACCGGAAGATGTGCGAGAAACCTCGCTTATCTGGCTGCCTAATCTTGAGGGGAGACTGTGCAAGCCGTGGGGCAGGCTGTGCCAGTTGCTGAGGGCGATGCTTGGAAAATGGCTGACTTTCTTGAGTCCGTAGGGCGGGCAAGGTTTCCAAGCTTGGAAACGGGCGGAGTTTTCCGAGTCGGTAGGGCCGGTTATTTGATGGTGCTCCCCGATGGTTGCTCTGTGGGTGTGAGCAAAGTTTTGGAGCCTCAACGCGGAATATCGTACGCACGATAAAGACCGTTTCCCGATTAAACGCAAAAATGCGTTCAGGCACTCCATGATTTAAGTGACAGTCACAAAATAGGCCAGCATTTAGTCCGGTTTTTCGTGTCATGGCTAATCAGTCAAGCGCATACAGAATTGGTGGGCTGAATGATGGGTTTTTAAAAAAGCTCGCCTGTAAGCACTGCAAATGCTAGGTAGTGCTAGGAGGCGACCTCCTCCGCCGTGAGGGTGTTCTTGGCGCCCACCGAGCCCTGGGTTTCCACCTTGATTTCGTAGCCTTGACCGGCTGCCGCCTTCTTCAGGGCCTCGGCGGCCATGAAGGTATGCGCGATGCCGGTCGGGCACGAGGTTACTGCGATGATCTTTGCCATTTGTCTGTCTCCTGCGTTATTTGGTTGCTGCGTTGGGTTTGAGCGAACTCGCTTGGGTATCGAGCGTTTGATCAATTTCAAAAATCCACCGCAGAGGCGCAAAGGGGCAAAGGTTTCGCAAAGAAAAGCATTGAGAAGAAGGAGTTTCCCTTACGTTCCCTTTGCCCCTTTGCCCCTTTGCGCCTCTGCGGTGGGTGTAAACATTACGTCACTGCCTTGAGTCAGCCAGATCACGAACCGTGACTCGTGCCATCAATGACTCGACGATTTGCGCAGACGGCAGCCTTGGCCCGAGTTGGGTCAAAGCACCCAGGGCGCTGGCGGTGGCCAGGCGGGCACAATCCGCCAGTGGCAGGCCACGCAGGTTGCCGGAGACGAAACCCGCCACCATGGCATCCCCTGCCCCGACGGTGCTTTTGACTTCGACCTCGGGGGGGATGGCCAGAAGGCACTGATCGCCAGTGACGAACAGCGCGCCCTCTCGGCCCATCGACACCACCACGCAGCCCAGGCCCTGATCCAGCAACTGGCGGGCCGCATTGATCACCGAAACCTGATCGGGCAATTGCGCACCGACCAGTTCTTCAAGTTCGGCGATGTTCGGTTTGATCGCCCACGGCGCGGCGACGATGCCGTGGCGCAGCGGATCGCCGCTACTGTCCAGCACCACTTTCTTGCCCGCTGCCTTGAGCTGGCGTGTGAGGTCGGCGTAGTAATCGACCGGCACGCCGGCCGGTGCGCTGCCAGAGAGTACGAACCAGTCGTGGTCGGCGAGCAAGGTATTGATTCCCCGCCCCAGTTTGACCAAATGTTCAGGCGTGGCGGCCGGGCCGGGAAAGTTGATGTCGGTGATGCCCTGGCACACCTCGTCGATGATTTTGACGTTGACCCGCGTCGTGCCCGGAATGCGCACGAAGGCGTCGGTCATGCCCTTGCTGGCGAAAAGCTGCTCGAAGACGTTGGCGTTGTCGAGCCCAAGCAAGCCGGTGACGGCGACGCGAAAGCCGAGGTCGGCAAGAAACGAGGCCACATTAACGCCCTTGCCGCCTGGGTCGGATTGCTCCCAGAGCACCCTGTTGACCGTCCCGGCGGCGAAGTCAGGAACCGACACGCTCTGGTCGATGGCGGGATTCAGGGTCACCGTGGCGATGCCCGGGAATTCGCTGGTTATTAATTGACTCATGCTGATTTCTCCAATGTTGTAAAAGTCGCGCAGCGACTCTCGCTGCTCCCCTCTCCCGCCTGCGGGAGAGGGGCTGGGGGAGAGGGGCGGTTAAAGCGCGCGCACTTCGGCGGCGTTCTTGCAGGCCAGGGCACGTTTGGCCAGCGCCTGCATGTCGGCAAATGACTGGGTCCGCAGTCGGGCCTTGATCGCGGCCACGCTCGGGATGCTCATGCTCAGTTCGGTTACGCCGAGACCGGCGAGAATCGCCGCCCCCTTCGGGTCTCCGGCCATGCCGCCGCACACGCCGACCCACTTTCCGGCCGCCTTGGCCGCTTTCGCCGTCATGTCGATCATGCGCAGCACCGCCGGGTGCAGGGCGTCGGCCTGGCGGGCCAGACTGGGATGCAGGCGGTCCATGGCCAGCACGTACTGGGTCAGGTCGTTGGTACCGACCGAGAAGAAATCGGCATGTACTGCCAGTTCCGGCGCCATCAGCACCGCCGACGGCACTTCGACCATGATGCCGATATCAACCGGTTCAGCGCCAAGCTCAAGACGTACTTCCTCGGCGATGGCGCGGGCGTCGAGCAGTTCTTCCACCGTGGCGATCATCGGGAACATGATCTTCACCGGGCCGGTCGCCGAGGCGCGGTAGATGGCGCGCAACTGGGGCTTGAACAGGTCCGGCCGGGCCAGGCACAGACGGATGCCGCGCACGCCGAGGAACGGATTCTGTTCGGCCGGCAGGCACAGATACGGCACTTCCTTGTCGCCGCCAATATCCAGGGTGCGAATGATCAGCGGCAGGCCGTTGAGGGCGCGCGTCATGGCGCTGTAAACCTCGAACTGTTCCTCTTCGCAGGGCGGATCGGCGCGTTGCAGGAAGAGGAATTCGCTGCGCAGCAGGCCAATCCCCTCGGCACCAGCAATGACAGCCTGTTCGGCCTCGACCGCACCGCCGATGTTTGCCACCACCTCGATACGCTGGCCGTCGGTGGGAATCGCCGGCTGGTAACAAGCCAGACGTTCCGCCTCGCGCAGCGCCTGCCATTCGTGTTGCGCCTGGCGGGCAAGCGCCAGATCGGCTTCAGGTAGAGGTTTCCGGAATCGCCATCGAGAATGCACAGGGTGTCGTCGGCCTGATGCATCAGCGCCGGTCCGGCGCCGACGATGGCCGGAATATCCAGTGAGCGGGCGATGATGGCCGTGTGCGAAGTAGGCCCGCCGCCCGCGGTGCAGATGCCGATGATCATCGCCGGGTCGAGTCGGGCGGTATCCGATGGCGAAAGATCCTCGGCCACCAGGATGACCGGCGTCTCGAATGAGCCCGGTTCCTCCTCCAGTGTGTCAGCCAGCAGGCGCAAAACCCGGCGTCCTACATCCTGGAGATCGACGGCCCGTTCCTTGAGCAGGGCATCGTTCAGGGCCGACACTTCCTTGGCCCGTTCTTCCACGCTCTGGCGCCAGGCCCAGCCTGCACTGTGTCCGGCCAGGATGAGCCTTCCGTGGCATCGATCAGATCGGGGTCGTCGAGGAATTCCTCATGGGCGCGGAAAATGGCAGCCCGGGCGGCCCCGCAACGGGCCTTGACCTCGTCATGTAATTCGCGCAGTTGCAGTTTGGCGGCGGCGATGGCCTGACGCAGTCGCGTTTGCTCGTGTGTTGCATCGCTAGCCGTTGCGGCGACGACGATCTTTCCCCGACGGAAACGTCGTAGCGGCCCGATTGCCAAGCCGGGCGAGGCGGCGATACCGGCGATAGAACGCGCCTCAAAAACTAGGGCCGGACCAGCGAAGCTTGCCTTTTGCGTCGATTCTTCCTCCTCTTCCAACCCGTGTTTCACTGCCGCCACCAGCGTTTCGATTGCGCTGTCCTCATCGACGCCGCGCGCCATGATGCGGATGCAGGCTTGCTTGTCGGCGCCCAGCTTCACCAGCGAGACCAGGCTCTTGCCATTGGCTACCTTGCTGCCATGACGTACCCGGACCTCAGACTGGAACTGCTTGACGATCTCGACAAAAGCGGTGGCTGGCCGGGCGTGAAGTCCGGCCGGGCCGGTCAGCGAGACATCGACCCATTTCTCGAAATCGCTCTCTGCGGGAGCGGGTGCGGTTCCGTCATCCCGCGACTGGGTGAGGCGCTCGATGATGTCTTGCGGTTCGGTGGTTTTGGCCAGGCGCTGCACCGTTTCCGGGTCGTCGAGCACGTCGGTCAGGTTGGCCAGCAGTTCGATGTGCTCGTCGGAACGGGCGGCGATGGCCACCACCAGGTACACCGTTTCGCCCTGATTCCACTGCACGCCAGCGGGGAACTGGGTGACCGAAATACCGGTCTTGATGATCAGTTCGCGATCCTTCGGCAAGCCGTGCGGGATGGCGATACCGTTGCCAAGATATGTATTGGCCACTTTCTCGCGCAGCAACATGCTGTCGATGTAGCCCGATTGCATGTTGCCGCTATCCACCAGCAGGCTGCCGGCAATACGGATCGCCTCGGTCTTGTCGAGGGCCTGGACGTTGAGGCGGATGGTTCCCTGGGTCAGCTTGATCATCATTAGTCTCCTCTTGTCGCCCTTGTTCCGAAGTGCCGGCAGTGCGGGCGGATACGGTGTCAGAAGTGTGTTTCGCTCAATTACGTTTGTTCAAAGTCAACCTAAAAACCTCACCGCAAAGGCGCAAAGGCGCGAAGATCGCAAAGAAAACAAGGGATTGCATCATTTTCTCAACCCTCCTTTTGGGTGATAGGCATTGACAGGTACGACAACAGCCAAGCTGTTGATTTTCTTTGCGGAACTTTGCGCCCTTTGCGCCTTTGCGGTGAGGAACTAAGGTTTTAAGGGTCAATCGGCGTAGGTCAGCGCCATCCCGGCCGCCTTGGCCGCCGCGACGCCATCCGCTGCCAGGCCGCGATCGACGATCCAGTACGTGACGCCGGCAAACGGAACGATAGGCGCGAAGGATTGCTGCCCCCATTTGGCACTGTCGCAGATGGCGAAAACGCTTTTGCTGCGGGTGATGATCGCGCGCTTGATCACGGCCTCGACATGATTGGAATTGCTCCAGCCCTGCGTTGTATCGACACCGCCGGCGCCCATGAAGAAGACATCGAGGTTCAGTTCGCCGATTTGCCCTAGTGCAACCGGGCCAACCGTACTGAGTGCATTCTGGTAGATCTCGCCACCGATCAACTGCAGGTGGTAAGGGGTTTTTCCGGCCAGTTCGGTGGCGATGTTGATGCCGTGAGTAACAATGTTCAGATGGGTGACCTGGGGTAGCCCGAGGCAAATTGCCCGTGCCATTTCGAAGGAGGTGGTACCGGCGTCGAGATAGACCGTTTGTCCGCTTTTCAACAACTGGGCCGCGGCAGCTCCGATCAACTGCTTTTCCAACTGCCCCAACTCCAGACGCTGGGTGAACTCCACATCGCGATTGAGCATCACCGCACCACCATGCACCCGGCGCAGCAGCCCGCGCGTTTCCAGTTCCGCCAGATCGCGACGCAAGGTCATTTCGGACATCTGGAACTGCTCTGCGAGTTGCCGCGTGCGGCACTCTCCACGCGTCGACACGGCCGACATGATCAGTTCCAGACGGTGTTCGGCCAAAAGATTAGCCATGGTGATTCCCTCTTCGTGATGCACAGGGCGGGAACGGAACATTTGCAGAACAATTCAGCATGGGGGGCTTTATTGGGGATGTTTGGTTATGATCGGTTGCGTTTGTTTGTGTTCTGTATTAGAACAGTATCGCACATATTCGAACATTTGCAAGGGGGATTTTCAATTATTTTTGATCGGCCATTGCCGAGGCCAACCTGCAAAGTTCCGTTCGAACTTGGCGTGAAATAATGAGTCTTGATCCTAAACTCACCGCAGAGGTGAACAACTGAGCTTTTTCGGTTGATGCAATCCCTCTATCGTCCGTAGCCCAAGTTGAGATGGTACATGTTCGCGCCGGTTGAATATTGACCCACTCTGCCAGTTGAATATTGACCCAGGAGCGGTCGCTGCGTTTTGAATCAGCAGCTGTGGAAAAGTGTATCAAATCGCTGGTTTTTGAAGTTCTCCTTTTCTGCCGTCCAATGCGGTAGAAATGCGTGGGGAAAGGAGCGAAGGGCGTAGCCCGTAGCGGATTTCCCCACGCGGCCGCTCAGAACGGATCGTCTGGCGGAGCGGCTTCCCCTCCCTTGCGTTTCTGTTCCCGCGACTTGATCCGCGATTTCGCCGCCATGCTGCTGTGCTGGAAGCGATACGACTCATTGCCCGTCTCCACGATATGGCAGTGATGGGTGAGCCGATCCAGTAGCGCCGTAGTCATCTTGGCGTCGCCAAAAACGCTGGACCATTCCGAGAAGCTCAGATTGAATGCGGAGTGATGATCACGCTGGTGTGCTCGTACAGTTTTCTCCCAGCCGGAGGCGACGTTGCAGAAGTCGGCGTCAAACAGGTAGTGCGCGCACATCACGGCAAAGCGCGCATTGACGACGCGGCCCTTGCCCTTGTTGACCTTGTCGACCTTGTCGACCGCCGTCTTCATGTTGTCGTAGATGCCGCGCCGGGGTATGCCACCCAGCGCGGTGAAGGAACGGGTGTGGGCATCGAACAGCATTTCATGGCCTTGGCTCGGGTAGGCAACCAACCAAAAGGCGCGACTGGCGCACAGTTTGAGGTGCGACACCTGCATGCGCCGGTAGAGGCCCCCGATCACCAAACCTTCTTCGCTCCAGTCAAACTGGAATGCCTCGCCCAAATCGAACTTCAGTGGCACAAAGGCGTGTGGGGTCTTGCCTGCGCGCCCACGCCAGTTCCGGATGAAATCGGTGACTTGGCTGTAGCCACCGACATAGCCGTCTTCCTTGATTTGCGCAAACAGCGCCTTGGCCGTACGCCGGTTCTGCTTTGTGCCGTGGGCATCGGCTTTGAGCGCCTGCTCCAGCGCCTCGTGGAATGCCGTCAATTTGCCAGGCATCTCACGCCGCTGGTACGTCGGCGTAGCCGCCTCCTCGGGTGTTCGCAGCCATCTGCGTATCGTGTTGCGCGATAAACCCGTGCGCTTCGTTATTTCGTGCAGCGACAACTTGTCGCGTAAATACATCCGTCGAATCTTGCCGAACATTTCCATGGTGATCACCCTTTATCTCCTGCCTAAAAATTAGGCAGGGCAAGTAGAACACCTGGGTCAGTTTTGGATCGGCATTAACCCTCTACGTGGGTCAGTTTTCGGTCAGCGTCAACAAGTGCGCGATTCTTCCCACTTCATTTCAGCTGCGCATTGTGGGCAAATTCGACTCATGCGTATTTCTTTCTCCTTGTTGTTTGCCGGGATGATGTCATTGCAGGAAGTTGGTCTAGTTGCTAGACTAGACTTTAAACGTTTTGGAAAGGGTAATCATGCGCGAATACGGTATTTATGAGGCAAAAACAAAGCTGGCTGACCTCATCAAGCAAGTGCAGCAGGGCGAACGAATCACCATAACGAATCGTGGTGAACCTGTTGCTGATCTGGTTCCCAGTGTTCATCATGCCGCGCATCTGACTCGTGGCGCAATAGTTGCCATCAAGGCCATGCGAACCGGCGGCGCAACGATCAATCAAGAACAATTTTCCGAAATGCGCCTGCAGGGGCGGCGCTAATGGGCGGTAGATTCATTCTGGATGCGTCCGTTACTATTCGTTGGGCCTTGCAAGACGGTTCAATAGCCGACCGGACTTACGCCGATATGGTGCTCGACTCATTTGATTCGGCATACGCTACCGTCCCGGCGCTCTGGTACACAGAGACTGTTCACGTACTTCGCTGCGCGGAGGATGCTGAAAAACTAGGGGAATCTGCCCTTGCTGGTTTTCTCTACCAGTTGTGCCAACTTCCCATCGAACCCGATCTGGCATCAATGCTCTCAACCTAACAGACCATTCGCATATTTCGCTGAAATTCTGCAGGTTC
>NZ_JBMOJE010000145.1:0-11038 GCF_049316945.1 Propionivibrio sp.
CGACAGCCTCCGCCACGGTGGTGAAGTTGTCCAGGATGTATTGCGTCCAGGCCGCGATGGATACCTGCGGCCGCGCGTCGCTCTTGTCTCCGGGGTATTCACTTTCAACAAGGAAAAGCAGGTTGGCGACCAGGCCATGCTCGTTCATGCCGTCGGCAGTGCCGGCTTCGTAGACTGAAGCGATAACACTGCCGTACTTGCTGGTCCACTTGAAACCCTTGTCGCCCATGCCGCCATCGCGCTTCATCCCGCGCGGGAAAATCCAGAGGTTCGTATGCATGTCCTCTAGCCAGTCCATGCTTCTGCCGGTAATGGTCTGGCCCTCTTGACCGAAGTACACGGCGCGGCTGCAGGCGGAAGCGGTTTGCGTCGGCAACATCGTCAAGGACGCGCAAAGCAATGCGATCAATGAGGTTTGCCGCAACTTGGTTCTGATCATGTGAGCGCTCCTTTGGTGGCGTGATGGCAAAGACTGCCCAAGGTCCGAGTTCATATTGCCGGTGGCATGATCGACAGAAGGGGGCAGTTTCGGTTCCCTTCTTTCGTTACGTACCATCTGAGCAACGGCAGTCAAGTGAGTCCTGCGCATCACCAAAGCACAACAGCAAGCACTGAACGGGAAAGCATGGATCGAACACGCTCTTTCAAAGCGTTGCCCTACAACCCGCATCAATAGGTCATCTTCAGGCAGCATGCCCGGGAAGGCTCATGTACATTGCCTCCTGGCGCATGCCTTTGAAGATGCCCGTATTCATTGGCTTGCAGAGCATCTATCGGACATCGCCTATCCTCGCGCCATTGCGTCGAGCGCCTGAGCCAGATCGCCTCGCAGATCCCCGACCTCTTCGATTCCCACCGACAAGCGTAGCAGCGAATCGCCAATACCGAGCCGGGCGCGCTGTTCGGCCGGTATCGTCGCATGGGTCATGATCGCCGGGTGCTCGATCAGGCTTTCGACGCCGCCCAGGCTCTCGGCCAGCGTGAACAGTTCACAGGCTTCGAGGAAGCGCCGGCTACCGGCCAGATCGGTGTCGAGTTCCAGCGCGATCATGCCGCCGAAGCCATACATCTGGCGGCGTGCCAGAGCGTGCTGTGGGTGCGAAGGCAAGCCGGGGTAAGTGACACGACGAACGCCCGGCTGTGCTTCCAGCCAGCCGGCCAGTTCGAGTGCGTTCTCGCAGTGGCGCTGCATGCGCACGTTGAGCGTCTTCAGCCCGCGCAGTGCGAGATAGCTGTCGAACGGGCTGGCGATGGCACCGACGGCGTTGTGCAGGAAGGCCAGGCGCTCGGCGTTTTCAGCATTGTGCGGCGCGCCGCTGGCGATGGTGGCGCCGCCGATGATGTCGGAGTGACCGTTCAGATACTTGGTCGTCGAATGCACGACGAAGTCGAAGCCGAGTTCGAGCGGGCGCTGGATCCACGGCGTAGCGAAGGTATTGTCGACCACCGAGATGATGCCGTGGCGGCGGGCGATGCTGGCCAGCGCTGTGAGATCGACCAGGCGCAGCAACGGATTGGTCGGCGTCTCGACCAGCAGCATTCGCGTTTCCGGTCGGATCGCCGCTTCCAGCGCGGCCGGGTCGGTGAGGTCGACGTAGCTGGCATCGAGGCCGGCGCTCCTGCGGCGCACACGTTCGAGCAGGCGGTAGGTGCCGCCGTAGAGGTCATCGCCAGCGACGATGTGGGCGCCGGTGTCGACCAGTTCGAGCACGGTGGCGATGGCCGCCAGCCCCGAGGCGAAGGCGCAGGCACGGCTGCCGCTTTCGAGGTCGGCGATGCAGCGCTCGAAGGCAAAGCGCGTCGGGTTGTGCGAGCGTCCGTAGTCGAATCCCTTGTGCACGCCGGGGCTCTCCTGCACGAAGGTCGAATTGGCGTAGATCGGCGGCATCAGGGCACCGGTCGATGGGTCGGGCGTCTGCCCGGCGTGGATCACGCGCGTGCCGAAGGCGTGGCGGCGGGAGTTGGAATCGGATTGGCTCAAGATAATGTCCTGCGCAAAGGGTTAAGGAAATAAAGGCGGGTGACCAGACAATAGAAGTGTATCCCGTCAGCCAAGGACATGGGCATTGCATTCATGCGGTTTCCCTGTTTGTGGGAAAATCGGACAACCTTCCCCCCAAGCGAAGCCATATAAATCTCCCGTGAAAGTGTGACGATGAAATCTCCAATGCTAAAGTTGGCGTGCCTGGCGTTGGCTGCGCTGGGCCTGATCGCCCCCGCCGCGCACGCCGGCAAGACGCTGGATGCCGTGCGCCAGCAGGGCCGCATTACTTGCGGTGTAAGTACCGGCTTGCCCGGTTTTTCCGCTGTCGACAGCAAGGGCAACTGGATTGGTCTCGACACCGACATCTGCAAGGCGCTGGCCGCCGCGGTACTGGGTGATGCGAGCAAGGTCAAATGGACGCCGCTCAACGCTCAGCAGCGCTTTACGGCGCTGCAGTCAGGCGAGGTGGACGTACTGTCGCGCAATACCACGTGGACGCTGACGCGCGACGCCTCGATGGGCCTGCATTCCACGGCGATTGTTTATTACGACGGTCAGGGCTTCATGGTGCCGAAGAAGAGCAAGATCACTAGCGTCAAGCAGCTCAAGGGCGCCGAGATCTGCGTGCAGTCCGGGACAACGACCGAGAAGAACCTGACCGACTACTTTCGTGCGCAAGGATTGAAAGCCAAGCCGGTCGTCTTCGAGAGTTATGAAGCCTCGCTCAAGGCCTTCTTCTCCGGGCGCTGCCAGGCCTATACGACGGATGTATCGAGCCTTGCGGCGATCCGCGACAAGGAGGTGAAAAATCCCGAGGATTACGCGATCCTGCCCGAACTGATTTCCAAGGAGCCGCTTGGGCCGATGGTGCGGCGCGGCGATGACGAGTGGTTCGCCATCGTCAAATGGGTGGTGTATGCGCTGATCGAGGCCGAGGAACTGGGCATCAATCAGGACAATGCCGAGCGCCTGAAGGCCAGCCCCGATCCGGCCGTGCAACGCCTGCTCGGCAGCGCCGATGACACCGGCCGTTTGCTCGGGCTCGACAAGGACTGGGCCTATCGGGCGATCCGTGCGGTCGGCAACTATGGCGAAGTATTCGACCGCAACCTGGGCAGCAACTCGTCGCTCAAGCTGCCGCGCGGCAGCAACCAGTTGTGGACCAAGGGCGGTTTGATGTATGCGCCACCGCTTCGCTGAATCGGGTCAAGGTTCCGGCCGGCGCGATCTGCTCTGGCAGGGGCTGGCCGTCGGCCTGCTGCTGCTCGCCGCCTGGCTGGTCGCCGGGAAGGTGGAGTCCGAACTGGCAGCGCGCGGTATCCGTAGCGGTTTTTCCTTCCTGTTGCAGCCGACCGGTTTCGAGATCGGCGAGAGCCTGTTCGAGTTTCACGCCGGTCTGCCCTATTGGCAGGCTTTTCTCGTCGGTTTCGCCAACACGCTGCGCGTGGCTTTGCCCGGCCTCGTGCTGGCAACCATTTTTGGCGCGCTGATCGGCTTCGGCCGGCTGTCGACCAACTTTCTGCTGCGTGGGCTGTGTGCCGCCTACGTCGAGGTTTTTCGCAATATTCCTTTGCTGTTGCAATTGTTGACCTGGTATTTTCTGCTGACCGAGAAGCTGCCACTGGTCGCCGACGCTGTCGAGTTTCTGCCTGGCTTCTTCCTGAGCAAGAGCGGCCTGGCCTTTCCCATGCTGGTTGATGGTGCGCTCGACTGGCCGCTGCGTGGTGCGCTGAACATTGAGGGCGGGGCGACGGTGACGCCCGAATATCTGGCCGTGCTGCTCGGCCTGGTCGCCTACGCGGCGGCGTATCTGGCCGAGATCGTGCGTGCCGGCATCCTCTCGGTATCGCGCGGTCAGGTCGAGGCCGCCGCTGCGCTCGGCCTTTCAGCAAGCCAGCGTTTGCGCTGGGTGGTGCTGCCGCAGGCACTGCGCCTGATTGTGCCGCCAGCCGGCAACCAGTACCTCAACCTGACCAAGAATTCCTCGCTGGCCGTCGTCGTCGGCTACCCCGACCTGGTGTCGATTGCCAACACCACGCTCAACCAGACCGGGCAAGCCGTCGAGTGCATCAGCATCCTGATCGCCGTTTATCTGTTGCTTTCACTGCTGACGGCGGCGCTGCTCGCACGCTACAACGAGCGTCTGCTGGGCAAGGCAGGGCAGGGCTGATGGGCTGGTTGCGGCGCAACCTTTTTTCTGGCTGGGCGAGCGGGCTGGCGACGTTGCTCATCGTCGCGCTCGGCCTTGATCTGTTGCCGGGCTTTGTGCAGTGGAGCGTCACGCAAGCCGTGCTAGCGCCGGACGCCGGGCTATGCCGCGCACTCGACGGGACGGGCGCCTGCTGGGGCGTGATCGCCGAGAAGTGGCGGCTCATTCTGTTCGGGCGTTATCCCTACGCCGAGCACTGGCGGCCGGCGCTGGTCACGCTGCTGCTCGTTGCGCTGTTCGTTTTCAGTGCAGTTGCCCGGCTGCGCATGTCGCGCTTGACCTTGGCCTGGGGCATGACCCTGCCGCTCTGCCTGATGCTGATGGCCGGCGGTGTCTTCAGCCTGACCGCCGTCGAAACGGCGCTGTGGGGCGGTCTGCCGCTAACCCTGCTGCTTTCGCTCGGGGCCATCGGCTGCGCCTTGCCCTTTGGCGTTCTTCTCGCTCTCGGCCGGCGCTCCGCGCTGCCGGCCATGCGCGCCCTGTGCAGCGTGTATATCGAACTGGTGCGCGGGTTGCCGCTGATCCCGGTGTTGTTCATGGCCGCTTTCCTGTTTCCCCTGTTCCTGCCGCGCGGGCTGGGCGCCGACGTGCTGCTGCGCGTCCTGGTGGCGCTGGTCCTGTTTGCCGCAGCGCACCTCGCCGAGGTGGTACGTGGTGGCCTGCAGGCGGTACCGCAGGGCCAGTTCGACACGGCACGCGCGCTTGGCTTCAATCAATGGCAGGTCCAGCGTTATGTGATTCTGCCGCAAGCTCTGCGCGCGGCTTTGCCGGCGCTGGCCAACAGTTTCATCGCCATTTTCAAGGATGTTTCGCTGGTCACCGTGGTCAGCCTCTATGAACTGACCGGGTCGCTTTCGCTGGCTCTGGCCGGAGACGCCGACTGGCGACCGTATTTCCTTGAAGGCTATCTTTTCATTGGCGCGATCTACTGGAGCGGCTGTTTTGCGCTGTCGCGCTACAGCCAGCGTCTGGAGACCAGGTTGTCAAGGAATTGAATGGTGCCAGAGCGGCTTATGATGTCCGGATGACCAGCCATGTATCCCTCTGAAGATGCTCTCCGTACGTTGGATGGCAAAACGAGAATTTGACGGTGGTTCGGAGGTCGGAGATACTTTGCCTCGTGCGTTTGAAAGGCCATTTCTTCACGCAAGCGTCTTCCGACGTTGATGCTTGGGGCACAGCCTCTACTTCTCTCAAGCACGTGTCGAATCAATCATTTGAGCCAGGACGGGGAACAGATGGACAAGATCAATCTATGTTATGCAAAAAGTCTGATCACCAGAAAAACTAAAGTTGCACAGCAGAATCTGTCTTTTGTCGTTTTGCTGGAGGACATCGCGTATGAAAAGAGCGTCGATGTCACGTGGGCTGGTGAAGACGGCGTTTGGCACACCCTGCCTGCGTTTTATCACAGCAGTGTCAATCACAATAGGGAATACTGGGTCGCCAGCATGGCGTTCCCTTTAGCGTCTGATAAGTCATTGCCGGGAAATATTCAGTTTGCCTTGCGCTATCAAGTGGCGGACGGGGAATATTGGGATAACAATCAAGGTGAGAATTATTCCATCCAGGCCGATTCCGGGATCATGGCAGGGCATGACTTCCCGATACTGAATACTGGATTCGAGTGCAGCCTGCCTGACGGCGAGAGAATCCTGCCCATCGCTGTGGCGATAGATAGTGCTCTGGAAGCCCAAAGAGTCACTATTCATTGGACCAGCGACAACTGGAAGACAACGCACACGTCGCCCTGCCGTTTCGCCCGGAACCACTGGGACACGGAGCATCTCAGCAACGCCAGGAATCCCAATCAATACGGTTGCCAGATCTGGAATGCAGCGCTGCAGGTCAACGATGCCTTTCGGGTGAAATACAAGATTTCCTATGACACACCGCAGCGCGTCATGTGGGATGACAACTTTGGCCAGAATTATGTCATCCAGCGTCCGCTGCTGAAAGTGCTGATACTGAATCTGCATTGCTGTCAGGAAGAGAATCAGGATTTCAAGCTGTCACAAATCGCGAAGGCGATTGACGAGCAGGATGTCGACATTGTCTGCCTTCAGGAGGTGGCGGAACTCTGGAACAACGGCATGGGCGACTGGGAAACGAATACGGCGAGAATCATCAACGAACGCCTCAAGTCTCCCTGTCATCTGGTGACTGACTGGTCGCATATCGGCTTTGATCGCTATCGGGAGGGTGTGGCAATTTTGAGCAAACATCCGATCGAAAGGCATGAAGGACGATATGTTTCAAATAATGACGATCCCTACAGTATCCACTCCAGAAAAGTTGTCATGGCTCAGGTCAGGGTGCCCCATGTGGGATCGATCAATGTTTTTTCATCCCATCTGAGTTGGTGGGATGATGGATTCCCCGCGCAATTCGAAAACCTGCGCCTGTGGGCCGCCAACGAACACACCAGCGCATCAGCGGCAACAATGCTGTGCGGGGATTTCAACATCAAGGCGGGTTCAAAGGGGTATCAGCACGTGGTCGAGTCGAACGAATATGATGACCAATACCTGTTGGCAAACTCGCCTGATATCTTCCGAACGATCTTCGAAGTCGAGGATTCTCCCTGGTACCGTTATCTGGAAAAGGATCATCGGATTGATTATATATTTCTCCGCAAGGGGAGCGATCTTTGCGTTACCACGGGTCGGGAGGTGTTCTCCGATCAGGATTATGGGCGGGTGTCCGATCACGTCGGTTATCTGATGACATTCGTGCCGTTGTGACTGCGGGCACGACTTAGAGGAACATTTGGCATGCTTTCAGCTCTTATTATTTTGGATTCTTTGAATCGGCGAAGAACCTGATTCACCCACCCATTTTTTACCAAGACCCAAACAAGAAGGGCAGTTGGAATATGAATACAGCAGAAGAATATGCGGTTCCGGTACACGGAAATCTGGGCGGATCTTTCGTCCGCGTGAACGACTTCAACGAGCCATTTCAACTCCGTTTTGGCCGGATAAACTTCGATGTGTCGTACGGCGTCAAGGTCAATCTGAAGGTTATTCTGAAGGTTCATCGGGATAACGATATTTGCGAAACCTTCATTGTCGATACAGATCCCTATGATATTCAATGGAATTTTCATCGGCGGCGCACCCGGGACTTTTATATCAACCCCTCGTCGAATATCTTTGGACACATCAATTGTGTCAAGTTTGCCTTTGTCGTGCACCTCGATGAACACTCCATTCCATCGCAAATGGAATACATCTTCATGGATCACGCTCAATTGATGGGGGAGCATCCGCAATATCGAAGAATCACCGCCGAGTGGGCAACGCAAAACAGTTATCACACCTATGAGGGGAATGCCTGGGAATTGCAGA
Source organism: Propionivibrio sp. (assembly GCF_049316945.1). Lineage (GTDB taxonomy): Bacteria > Pseudomonadota > Gammaproteobacteria > Burkholderiales > Rhodocyclaceae > Propionivibrio. The sequence continues at coordinate 7,544 of NZ_JBMOJE010000145.1, forward strand.
ATGACGTCGATTGGTACAACCATCATTTCGACTCTTTGCAACTGATCCCGAAGTTTACCAAGGGGCAGCCTTTTCATCCCTATCATCCCAAACGCTATATCCACGATCACATCGACAAGGTCATACGTTGCAAGCAGGATGATCCCAACCGTCTTTGCACCATCAAAGTCAGTGTCGATTGCATTGACGACACCGACTTTACGCGGCACCTGGTGCATGCGAGTCATAAGGGGGTCTGGGTCCAGTGCATTGTCGACTGGAGAAAGATGACGCTCACCAACAGTCCGAACTACGGGCTGCTGAAACGTGCAGGAATCGAGTTGCTGGGGGTTTTCTGTACCCCGCAGCACCACCTCATCGAGGTTGATCCCGATATGCACACCAAGTTCATCATCTTCAATGATGAGGACTGCATTCTGGGTTCGTTCAATATCACATTTGATCGATGGTGGGCGAATTGGGAATCAGGAATGACCTTTCATTCCAAAGGCGTATGCCGTCTGCTCGACAACGTGTTTCAGAGCGAGCGCGGCGGAGTGAATCAGAAATATGGAATTGACCCCCTCAGCCACTTCAATTTGCTCTATACCTTTGGCCGACACACCCTGCTTGACGGCAAGTACTACCGTCCGCACCAGGCCATCCTGGCGGAAATTCACAGGGCAAGGCGTTCGCTCAAACTGACGCTGTTCCTTATAGGTGAACTCCAGGGCGAGCACGGCGATAGCGTGGTCGATGCCCTGATACAGGCGAAGCACCGCGGGGTCAATGTGCATATCCTTTTCAATGGACATTTGGCGCGGCAGGGTCGGGTTGGAGTCGAACGAACGATGGAAGAGGAGTTCAATCGCCCACTCCTGCCCGCCGTGCAACGACTGAAGTCGGCAGGCATCCCTGTGGGACTGGTATATGGGCAGATGGATAGCCCGATACCCTATTCTCCGATTCACTCCAAGTATTGCATCATCGACGAAGAGACTGTCATCGAAGGAAGTTTTAACTGGTACAACACCTCGTCATTTTCACATGACTTGACGGTGGTGACCAGGCATCGCGAAGTGGCGCAGGCGTATCTTCACGAGTTCGACCAGATACAACGTCTATTCAGAATCTATTATTGAAAACAGGAGGTAGGGAATGGTGGGCCTGCAATCGTTACGCATGGCCGGGCACATCGACAATGTTCAGTTGGTGGCTGCTGATCACCAGAAGCGAGGACGGATGACGGTTCCCCGGGCATCGAAGGCCATTGCTGCATCGATTCCCGGGCACGCCTGGTAGGCATCGCGTGCCGTGACCATGTACTGATGGCCGAAAGGCCGTGTGCCGTGCTCGATAACCTGCGCGAAATCGTTGCGTGATCAGCTTTTCATGTGCTCGACACCAGGTTCTCTGTTCAGAGAGCAGAAATGGCAAATCCCGTTTCTTGCCAATTGGGCAAACAGCCCGTATTGCCATTTGAGTAATACATGTGAGGTCACGGCTGGAATGTGTTTACTTTGTCTTGTGAGAATTATTTCTTCAGTTTTTTTGGAATGGCAATCTCTTTCGCGGATTGCGAATTTTCAGTTTCCCCATGGCCCAGTCGTTTAGACAGGGTTGCTGCGGCTTCTTTGATGCTTGTTGCAAGCGGACTGTCCCACTCCATGTCAAAGTGGCCGATGGTTCCAAGGGATGTGATTGCAGCGATCATGCGGTCTGTGTGATCAAAGACCGGAGTGCTGAAACCGTTAATCCCTGGTGTCATGCTGCCGCTGGCTCGTGCTATGCCGTGGCTGCGGATTTCTTCAAGCTGGTTTTCCAGATTGAGTGTCACTGCTTCCAATGTTGAATGGGTCGCGTCAGCTTTGGCGCGCAACTCTGCATCGAGCTGCTTCTTCAAATACGGTGAGCGGTAGAAAGCCGTAAACGCAAGACCTGTGGCTGACGTTGTCAACGGCAGAACGACACCTGTTCGCAGGGTGATGGTGATCGGTCCTCCAGCTTCGACCCATCGCACGCAGGTGGCGCCATGATTGCCCCACATGGCAAGAGCAACAGTCTCTCCTATTCGCTCGCAAAGGTCATCGAGAACCGGTGCTGCGAGACGCACGGGGTCGATCCGGGCAAGGCTTGCCAGACCGAGTTCCAGCGAAAAGCCTCCCAAGTCATAGCGTCCTGTATTCGCATCTTGTTCGACAAGGCCCATCCGCATGAAACTCACCAGATAGCGATGCGCTTTTGCGGCGGGCATCCCGGCGTTTTTTGCTAGATCTCGCAGCATCATCGATCGGCCATTGGCGGCCAGGGCACGTAAGAGTCGTGAGCCAACTTCGATGGACTGGATTCCTTGCCGTTGTTTTTCCGGTTCAGTAGTCATGTTTTTTAGCGCCTGAAAACTAACATTATAATGTAGCGTTTTTGCGTTTGATGTACTCGGCACCAGGAGAAACAGCGTCCTTGCCTTTACATGCCTATAATCACAAACAGTATTTATTACGCCATTTGGCGCACCTTAACGGTTTCCAGGGAGAAAAAATGCGTTCAGTGCTCATTGCCAACCCCAAGGGAGGCGCGGGTAAAACCACGCTGGCCACCAATCTTACTGGACATTTTGCCAATGCTGGACACAAGGTCACCTTGTGTGATCTCGACCGTCAACAGTCTTCCCTACGCTGGATGGCATTCCGGGATTCAGCGATGCCTCCGGTAAATGGTTATTTTGCTGGCAACCAGATGCTGATCAGTCTCCCCAAAGAGCCGGACTGGGTCATTCTCGACTCGCCGGCCGGCCTCCAAGGCTACAAACTTACCGATTATCTACGGCTGGCAGATAAGGTAATTATTCCTGTCGTGCCGTCCGTTTTTGATATGGCTGCGACGGAAGATTTCCTTGTCTCCATCCGCAGTGATTTGCGGGGACGGCGAAACAACATTGGGATTGTCGCCATGCGCGTTGATCCGCGAACACGGGCGGCAGCGATGCTCGAAGAGTTTTTGAAACATTTCGATCTCCCGATTCTTTGTTATATCCGGAATACCCAAAACTACGTGAACGCTGCCGCCAGCGGGCTTTCTGTGTTCGATCCGCCGCGTTCGCGACATCGCCGAGATGTCGAACAGTGGGAGCCGCTGTTGCATTGGCTGAAAAATTAGGCTATAGTTCGCCCCCTTGCAGAAAAGCAGGCCGCACTTGTAACAGCAGCGCAAGTAAATTTAAAGTAAAAAGTATTGACGGGAAAAAATTAAGTTTGTTATAATTTGCCCCCTCCTAGCGTAGCAGGTCAGTCGGGTACGACGTGACAAGCAGGAATTGAAAATACTGTATTAAGTGTTTTAAAGGAAATAATCTAAAAAATTATTTTTCAATAACGGACGCGGGGTGGAGCAGTCTGGCAGCTCGTCGGGCTCATAACCCGAAGGTCACAGGTTCAAATCCTGTCCCCGCAACCAAGTAATACGCTCTTTAACAACATGACAATCGATAGGTGTGGGTTCTTGTTTTAGCTGATTATG
>NZ_JBMOJE010000146.1:0-10975 GCF_049316945.1 Propionivibrio sp.
GACATTAGCAGACCTTACTGCCTACCAAATCAAAAGGAGCTATTGTTGAATTAACTTCTCGATGAAGTCTCGAAGGGCTTGTTCTTTTTTCTCACCCAAGACCGCTGTTCTGATCTTAACGATCACGTTACGACTATCGTGAGTCACCGATCCTACTTGCAGACCATCCTTGGTCAAAGGCGCTGCTTCTGATGATTTTCTCATCGGTTCACCACGCAACACTCGTGTAACGTAATCAACGATTTTGGACTGATCCAGTTCTTTTTTGGTAACTAACTCAATAGCTGCTCGTAGTGCATCAAGGGCTGCAGGGGACGCGTTGGTTCGGTTCAGCAGTGCTTTCACGTCGGTGGCTGCAATACGCGAGATCAAACGAGGATTTTTGTCTAGACTTTCTATAATAAATGTTGGGAGTGCATCGAAAGCGAAGTACTTGTACATATCTTCCCTGTTGAGGCCAAGGCCCTCGGCAAGTTTGACTCTCGATGGGAACAGTGACTCAACTTGCCGGATTGCCTTGCCGATTTCATAGTCCGACAAATCCTCCCGATCCATGTTTTCAGCCAACGCGGCAACCGCAAGGTCGTCATCGGATGCTTCTTGGACAATTGCTTCAATGGTCCGTTTTCCCAGGTACTTGTGAGCACGCCATCTGCGTTCACCGGCGATCAGTTGGTAGCGATCACCAACTATTCGGACCGTGATTGGCTGAATTAATCCAGTTTCATCGATCGACTGTGCAAGTTGGACAAGCTCGTCCTCGGGGAAAATTGTCCGGGGCTGAAAAGGATTCGGATCGATTCGATCGACTTGGAGCATCTTGTGCTCGCGACCTAGCTCCAAATCGGTTTCATGTGGTGCTTTTGCGTGGCGGGCTTGATTTGATTGCAGCTTTGCGGCCAGCTTTGCTTTCATGTCACTCGCCATCTGCATGATCCTTAGTTACTTTCAATCCCAACGTTTGTGTAACCCAGCGCGCTAATTCTTTGAATTCGCGAGCAACTTTGCTGGTGCGGTCTATAGCATGAATGCTGGACTGTGCAATGGCTGCTTGGGCAACTTTGGTAGATGTTGGTATTTTTATTGGTATCAGACGCCCGATCTGGTCAAGGGCGGCGTTTTCAACGAGCTTACACACAGTTTGGCGCTCGTCGTGACGAATCAATAAAGCACCCAACAACTCGAGATCCGGGTTAACTTTTCGTATCTTGTCGCAGTGACGCATGAGATCACTGACCCCGTACAAACCATACTGGCTTCCAGACTCAATCGGAATAATCACATGAGTTGCCGCCGCCAAGGCGTTGCTCGTCAAGAGCTTTAAAGACGGCGGTGTATCGATAAGGATAATGTCAAAAAGCCCCATCAAAGGTTTTAGCTTGTGCCGTAGCTCTTCGGATGGACGCGGGGTGTGCTCGCGAAGTTCGTCCTCGGTACGGCCAAGTTCCAAGCTTCCGTAAATTAAGCTCACATTTTCCAGCATTGTGTCTTCATCGATAGCTTGAGGCAGTTTTTCCAATTCTGAAAGCAAAAGCTCTGCACACGTTATTGCTATTTCTGAGGGGTGTTTCTTGCCAATGTGAAGACTTGCGTTGGCTTGGGGATCCATATCAACCACCAAAACAGAGAGGCCTAGCTTACCTAATTCCGCACTCAGTTGAACAACTGTCGTTGTTTTACCGCACCCCCCCTTGTGATTGGCCACGGCCAAAACCTTAGTTTGTTTTATCACTATTGTGCTCACTCTGGCTATATATCGTGTTCAATGATACGTGCATTTATAGAAAATGTGTAGCATTACTGGTCACGTTTTGTTTTGTTTTTTTGGTTTTGGTTTTGGTTTCAGCTTTCTACCAGAGCCCTTTTTTTAAAATATTATTAGCTTGTTTTTAAGAACTTCTTTTTTAAACCTTGTTTTTAGGCTGAGGGGTAATTCATTGTAGCCCTTGTATACCAAGGGTTTGGAGCTTAAATAAAACCTGTAAAAGTGACACCAGGGTGGTCTTCAGTGACAAATAGGTGGTTATCTAAGTGACAGCTAGGTGGCTAAATGTGACTGTTAGGTGGTCAAGGGTGACAATAGGGTGCTGTTATCCACAATCCACTCTGTATCCCTACAAGGCTATATACATGTGACAAAAAGGTGGCAGCTATAGAGTGTTCGAAGACTTGACCTGATCTTGTCACCGAATTAATATAGCGACATTCTCGAACGGTGTCACCGATGTCGAATGCAATCGATGATGAGTTAGTTATTCCAGAAGCTCCTGAGTTGCTGCCAGCGCTCGTAGCGAGTAGTGGCTTGTCGGATAATCTCGTCGCCAAGTCAAATGCGCTTGTACGAGCATCTTACAAGCTGAATTTGCAAGAACAACGGTTGGTCTTAGCTGCGATCAGCAAACTGGACTCTCGGCGACCCTTTGTTTCCCCTAGGGGATCACAAACCACAGTTCGCATATCTGCCCTTGAGTTTGCTGAAACGTTTGGAATTGACAAGCGTAAAGCCTACGAAGAGCTCAAAGAAGCAACTAATGAGCTTTTCGAGCGGAGAATAACCGAGATTAACGGTAAGCAAACCACCAAAATGCGTTGGGTTAGCAAGGTCCAGTATCACGATGGGGAAGGCTGGGCCGAGTTGTCATTTTCACTCGATGTCTTACCACTGCTTACACTACTAAGAGCAAAATTCACCTCGTATAGTTTGCAACGGGTAGCCGGACTACGTAGCACGTACTCAATACGGATCTTCGAAATGTTGGCTCAGTTTGCCAGCACCGGACTTTTGCGTATTGAGTTGGCTGATCTGATCAGGCAACTCGATCTTCCGTACACCCGCTATGCGGACGTTGCACGACGGGTAATCAAGCCAGCAGTAGAAGAACTTCAGGCAAAGTCGAACTTGGAGATCGAATGGTCGGCGCTCAAATCTGGTCGAGCAGTAAAGACGATTGAATTTAGATTCAGAGAAGCAGCCCAAGGGAAGCTCGATCTATCCGGGGGTAAGAAAGCATAGGTGACAAAAAGGTGGTGCTTGGTATTGTCGTGCTAGGTTGCTGGCCAATACAGGGTTTGAACGGCATCGCTGCAGTCGGTATTGTGACAAAAAGGTGCTGGGTGGTGCCTGAGAACAGTGTAGCAAGTTGCTACACTTGTAATTCAAGTTGTCTGGCTTGTCGCAACCAGAAGGCATTTCACGTTGTACATTCCCGCAGTCGTTTCTGGAATAGACGACATGTCGCCTCATAACTACACCATGGTTTGAAATTCATGCTTATTCCAAAGTCTCTTATCAGCCAAGTCCGGCTTAGGTAATGAACTTTTGTCCAACATCCCTTGTAAATGCTCACCATCAGGAAGGTTTATCCTTTCAACGAACAAGATGCACCCAAAGGGATGTTCTCTCAGTCAGTCTCGGATGAGGAAATTCTCAAGCGCTAACGCCACATTTTCAGGCTGATCGTGCTGAACATTGTGTCCCGAGTTGGCGATGGTGATGACTTTATTGTTTTTGAAGCTGCCTAGTCGCCTGTGGTATTCCTTGGAATCATTCCCAAAACGGTGAAGCACAAAACCCTGATCGGCGATCAGCATCAAAACCGGCGCCACAATTTTCCGCCAACTCGCCATGGCATCCTCAACCACATACACGGCCGGCGACGGAATTTTGTGCCAGGGATCACACGCCATCTCGATTTTTCCATCGGGTCGAATCCGACTGACAACTTGCGAGAGATAGGTGGCACGACTTTCTGTTAAACGGGGGTTTGCCACCCTTAAGCGTCGAGCCAACGCGTCACAATTCAGATAGCTACTGAGTTTCGGTTCCGCTTGAATCGCCTTTAGCCACTTACCAATCTGGGTTGGAGCGTCAATCGCTTTCGGGGGCTTTAAGCCCAGAAAATCTAGCATGACCACTTGGGCCACCCGTTCTGGACAAATACCCGCATAAATGCTGGCAATATTTGCCCCCATGCTGTGACCCACCAACCGTGCGGGTTGATTCGGAGAGTATTCGTTCAGAAGGTCATTGAGGTCGGCGTAGTAATCCGGAAACCAATAGGGACGGGAAAGCCATTCCGATGCGCCATAACCTCGCCAGTCAGGCGCAATCACATGCCATGATTTCTTAAGCGCATCAACGACAAACTGGAAGGTGGCGGAGCAGTCCATCCAGCCATGGAGAAGGAATAGCTTTGGCGCATTCGCATCCCCCCAGTGCCGAACGTTGTAACGAAGCCCGCGGACATTAATCAACTCCGTTCGAGATTCAATAGGTGGCATCATGGCTCAATATGACGGCTAGCGCCGTCTGAAAGTGGATGAGGTTCGTTGGCTGCTGGCATGAGTTTGGTGGGCAGAGTGGGTACCATGGGTAATGGCTTCTCCCTGAATTCATATTGTTATCTTACCGACTCCACGCGGGAAAGCCTTGTCTTGCATTGCATTTCATCGCTTATCGATACCAACGTGATCAAAAACCTGAATAGTCCGGAAGTTCCTGGGCGTGGCACCCGTTTCCTTGCATCCCCATGGCAGTGGCCGGGGGGAAACGGGGAATTTACCCAAGGCTTCAATCCTTTGAAACACCCGGTAACCTGGGCAACTGCCAGATTTAGTCGGATGAGTTTCTGGAGTGAGTTGAGTCATTGCCGAGATGGGCGATATGGGCTTGCCGCCGCCAGATTTGTGCGTATTGACGCCGCCGGAAAATAATTTCAATCAGCGTTTCTTTCGTTCATCGATTTCCCGTCGCAGCCGCTCGATTTCGATCCGTTTAGCCTCTTTTGAACCCCACCTCACCGGCCGAATCCGGGCGGCCGCTTCTTCAGCCAGACGCCGAGCCAAAGCCTCGCGTGCCTCAGCCGCCAGTTTTTCCTCCGCTTCACGTTGCCGCAACCAGGCCTCCTCACGTGCTACAGAGCGTTCGGCGGCGATGGGTATCGTGCGTTTCCCCATGCCCGCCAGCCCGAGATACCTGTCAATGTCCTCGGAGAGACTATCCAGGATATCCGGGCAACTGAACTCATTGATCAGCGGCAGATTGAGCGCGACATAAACCGGCGTCCAGCGCTCCTCTCCGCCCCACCGGGAACGCACGGAAAGTTTCGGATTGAACTGATACCAGCCCTGGGCAACGCGCAGGAACAACGCCCGGTTATAGGCGTAGTCACGCGCGATCTCGTTGCGCGCCAACACCCCGGAGAGATACGCACGCTTGTTGCGTTCCGGGCGAACGACATTGGCGGGCAGATGCTGCCAGGCGTCCAGAATGGCCTGCGTGTCGAAGCCGCCATTACTTCGGCGTTGCCAATGCGTGAAGCGCGACTTGAAGAGCACCCACAGCGTCTGAAACAGAAAATACTCGGAAAGATGGCGGTCAATGCGCACCAGACGATCGCCCGTATTGACATCAATACTCGCCGGAGCCAGGCGTTCGTAGAGGGCGGCCAAAGGGCCGCCGGCAAATTTGGCATCGCGGAACGCTTCACGCAAAGCCCAGTGCAGCGCGTTATAGCCATAGTGATCGATGGCTTCGCGATCCGCTCCTAACGCCAGCAGGGCGTCTACCAAAGGAACATTGCCGGCGGCGGCCGCCGCCATCAACGGCGTCTGATTCATCGGCAGACGATGTTCCACCCCGTACTGCTCGCATTGCTTCAGAACCGCCTTGAAGTGGTTGGCAAAATACGGCAAGTAAGTCTTGCGCCTATGGGTCGGGCGTTGCTGTGCAAAGTTTTTTCCCTGGTCGAAGCGGGCCTCATCGACCAACCACTGCGCGAGTTGCGGCTCATCAAAACAGGTCGCAACTTCATAAAGTTGCTGCTTCATCTTGTTGCCCGGAAGCTGATCGCGAAAGACCTTGACCAACAGTTGCCTGATCTTGGGCTCATCGATCACTGGCCACGGCACCGGCGACTGTTTCAGGAGGGTGCGGCGGATCGCTTCAGCCTGTTCCTGCTTGCCCTGCAACTCGAGCTTGCGCGCTTCCTTCTGCCAGTCTTCGAGCGACGATTGCCGGGCCTCCACCTTGACCTGGCCGAGGTTCATGTCGAGCAGGTCAAAGAGCGGATGTCCGGTATCCGACTCGATCACGTAGATATTCCGGATCGCTCGCGTCAGTGCGACATAAAGCGCATTGACGAAGAATTTATAAACTTCCAGCGACTTGTCGCTCTTGTCCTTCGCCCGCCGGTAATCGAGTATCTCGACGGCCAGGTCGGCCTTGGCGACGCCGTCGACAATGTCGCTGAATTCGGCCCGGTGATCCGAGATGAAACGGTAGAGGACGATGTTCTCGTATTCGAGCCCCTTGGCTTCATGAATCGAGAACAGCAAAGGCGTGGCAAAGTGCTTTCGCGCTTCGGCCTTGTCCTCGTCACGCATGACCAGCACGGCAAACTGGGTCGACTGGCGGATCTTCTGATCCAGTTCGCGCGTGGTGGCCTCCTTGTCCGGCATCAGTGCCACCTGGCCCGCCTCGCCGCCGACCGCCTGAACGAGAAAGTTGCTCTCGCGGTCAATCGAGCCAAAGCGCCGCTGCTTGATCTTCAGCAACTGGTTGGCCACCCGCGTCGCCTCCAACCCGTTGCGGAAATTAGCCGACAACACGTGCAAGGCCTGCCGCTCGGCCAGTGCCGGGTCATTCCAGAACAGGCTCTTGACCTGGCTCCAGGAGAAAAAGTTCGGATGGACAATCTGGTTGGAGTCACCGCACAACAGAAAGTGACCCGGCTTTTTCAGGGTCTTGAGCACCAGCGCCAGTTGCACGGTAGTGATGTCCTGCACTTCGTCGATGACCACGAAGTCGTAACGCGGTGCTGCCAGACCCTGCCATTCCTGGGCCACCAGATTGAGGTCATAGAGGCTGGCCTCGCTCAGCCAGGCGCGATATTTCTCGAACAGATCGTAGAGCAACGCGCGCTGTTCGGCGGGAAAGATGGATTGCCGCACACCCAGCGCGCCATAGTCGTCACGTGACAGAATGCCGCCCGCCCCGGCGGCCAGCACCCCACGGATTTCCTCGAACACCTGATGCCCGTCAAACCCCTTGAACGCCAGCTGCAGGCGCGAAAACCAGCCGGCAAAATCACGCCAGGTCGCTTCCCGGCCCAGCGGAACCCGGATCGATTCGACGAACTCGCGGTACGAGAGAAACACCGCTTCCTGCCCGCCGTGCTCGAACCCGTTGGCGTAATAGAGATCGCGGGCGCTCTGCGCCAGGTAACTGGAGTGGGTGACGTAAAGGACTTCGCCCTCGGCATGCTTGAGCTTTTCCAGGGTCAGCGCCGTCTTGCCGCTGCCGGCACTGCCGACCACGATCAACGGGGCTGGCTGGCGATAGATGGCCTCCTGCGTATCGTCAAACGAGATCGGCTTGTCGAGCAGATGAATCACCGTCCGTTCCGGATGCAGATAGCGCACCGGCTGCGCCTCGCCCAGGGCCGCCTCGGCGTCGATATCGGGAATTTTGCTTTCATCGATCGCTGCACCGCGCAGAAAGCGCGACTTGTCGTAGTCGTGGTTGGCGATTACCTCCAGCATCAGGGCGCAGACCTCGTCGCCATGACGAACCAGCGTAAAGAGCAGGCGATCGGCGTCATCGAGTTTGGCCCGATAGAATTTGCCGTGGCTCAGATTGGCCAGTTTCTTGACCTGGGCGGCCCGGAAATCGAGTCGGGCAATCGCCGCAACGACCTTGCGATAGCTGACTTTGACGCGCGAGGTATCGAGTCCGGTGTATTCGAGAATTTTCATGACAGTAGAAAGATAACACTCCATGAGACAACGAACCAACCCGGAAAAATTCTATTCCCCTTGAACAAACACCGATAAAAAGTGCCTTGAAGTGTCGCAAAAGTCTTGATAGACTAGTCATACGCCTAGTCATCAGAGAATACCCATGAAAGTTTGGCCCGTCCAGGACGCCAAAGCGCGTTTCAGCGAGTTGCTCGACACCTGCGTCAGCGAGGGGCCTCAGGTCGTGACCCGGCGTGGGGCAGAAACCGCAGTGCTGGTTCCGATCGCGGAATGGAAGCGGCTGCGCGAGGCCGCCCGACCCTCACTCAAGGCCTTGCTGTTGTCCGAGGTGGGCCGTGCGGACCTGGTCTGCCCGCCTCGCGGACAGGCCCGGCGACGAACCGCCATCGACCTGTAAGCCCGCCATGTATCTACTCGATACCAACATCGTTTCCGAACTGCGCCGGGTCCGCCCGCACGGGGCGGTGGTGGCCTGGCTCGAAGGCGTTCCCGAGTCCGACCTCTACCTTTCCGCCGTGACCCTCGGGGAAATTCAGGCCGGAATTGAAATCACCCGCGAACAAGACGCCGTCAAGGCCGCGCAGATCGAGGCCTGGGCCGACCAGGTCGAGGCCACCTACCAGGTGTTACCGATGGACGCGGTCACCTATCGGCTCTGGGCCAAGCTGATGCACCGCCAGTCCGACACCGTCTATGAAGACGCGATGATCGCGGCCACCGCCCGGGTGCACCAATTGACGGTGGTCACCCGCAACGTCGGTGACTTTGAACGCTTCAAGGTGCCCGTGTTCAACCCCTTCGGCTTATGAGGTCGCCGTTCGCAAAGGGCGACGGGAGTTCTCGATGGCCAGCCGTTACCCCGAGGGATCAACGTTCCGACACCCGCCTGCAGGACGGCCCCGACACTCCCCGTAAAAGCTCACGTTAGGCGACGCACCGTCGCTCGCATCCGGTGCGCGGTCACTTCCGCACTCAACCCCAGACAACTGATCAACTCCGCATTCGTGGCGCCGCCCTCGATGAGCATCGCGGCATAGGTATTGCGCAGCGTCTGCGGACTGGCCCGGCGCCCGGCCACCCCGGCCGCTTCAAGAAAGCCCTGGATGCGCCGAAAAATCGAAGCGGCGTGCATCCTGCGAGAGGTCGAGAAGCGTCCGAAGCCAGGGCCTGAGCGATCGGCGATAAAAACCAGCGGCGACTTGCGCCATTGCTCAGGCGTCCCCCCGGCGCGCCCCTTCAGGGCCAGGGACTCGGCGCGCAATTCCTCCAGCACCGCCAGCCAGGCCGCCAGCGCCGCCTGGGCAAACGGCAGCAGGCGGGCCCGGTGCGCATGCGCCGGCACCGAATTATCGATGACGCCTTCGTCCAACTTGATGCAATTAAGCGTCAACGCACTGACATGCGAGGGTTTCAGACCGCCACCCAGGATGGCCCCGACCAGCGCCAGATCCCGAAACGCCACCCAGGCGCCGGTGCCCGACCTGGCTGCGATCAAGGCGTCCAGACGCGATTGCGCCAGGGCGATGACCGCCTGGCATTCAGCGACCGACAGGAAGCGCGCCGGCTGGTCCGACCCCGCCCCGACGCGGTCGACGCCGGCCTGGCGGCCGGGATTCTGGCCCATCAGGCCGAGCGTGCCCAGATGCGCATAGACGCGCTCGATCAGGCGCACATACTGCTGCCGCTGGCGGCTGGTTTGCGGACGTTGGCGCGAGCCCGGGAGGTTGGGGTTCTCGGCGTCCAGGAAAACCCGGATATGCCGGGATTCACATTGATCCAGACGAACGTGCTGCTCCGCGAGTCCCTGGCAGAAACGCCGGAACATCGCGCCATAGACGCGTTGCGAGGAGGGTCGGTAGCCCTGCAAGCCAATCCAGGTGGTAAAGGCAGGCTCCGGGGTATCGAGCCACACCGACAAGGTGTCAAGGAGGGAAGGGGTGGTCATTGGTGTAGAGTTTAAATGCTTGACGCTTAATTGCATAGCTGTGTTTTCGTCGAACTAGTGTTGCCATCGTCAAACGACAGGAATCGCGAAAGGATAGAGAACCCGAAACAAACCGTGCGTTATCTCTGCACCTCCGCTTTTCGGGCTTACGCGGTAGGATGTCGACCGTGAAGATAGGGCACAGGAGCACCATGAAATGACGGATGAACAGACGGGATGGACGGCATGGTTCGATGGCGCAGCAAATCCAAACCCGGGATCCCGAGGGATAGGGGGCCTGCTGAAGGGACCAAGGGGAGAGCGTATCGAGATTTCAAGCGCCATTGGTTCCGGTACGAGTAACGAAGCCGAGTACGCCGCGCTCATTGCGGTACTGGATGCGGCCTGCGAGGCCGGAATTCAGGAGCTGACCGTCTACGGCGACAGCCAGCTCGTCATCAAACAGGTCAATGGTGAGTGGTTAATCAACAGCAAAAGCCTGGTGCCGATGTGCCAGACCGTCCTGGCGCTCATGGCGGACATCCCCAACGTAATAATAAGGTGGATTCCCCGTGCGGAAAACGGGGAAGCCGATGCCTTGTCCAAGAAAGCGATCGGCGGCGATGCCGAAGGCCCGGTCGACCGCAAAATATGGACAACACCGACGGAAATCGGGAAGGCCTATCGTCTCTCCGGAATCGCCATGGGTAAGCGGATGGACTCTGCCAAACTTCGTGCCGGCGGGAAGCCAACCCAATTAGCCATCGATACCCATTGCGCCCTGGTCGTGGCGAATCATTTTGGACACGATGTATTCTGGCATCGGACCAACCTTCCCGCCGCGCTTAAAGCGGCGCAGCTCTTGTGGGGGTGATCACTCACTTGCACCGTCCGTCGTGCTTTGTGGAGAGGTTCCGTTTGTTGGCCTGGCCTTGGTCCTCCGCACGTCGCGCTCCGGCTTCCCCTCACTCCGTTCGCTGAAAGTTCGCTTTTGCAACCGAGCCCTCTTCGTGTCGGTTGCTGTCGGTGGCGTTGCGATTCCCGAGGCAGAACTGCCTTGCAGAGTTGGCGGGTTGCAGCCTATGGCTAGAATTTCCTGGGATCCGGATTTCCAACCACAGCACCTGATGCGATCGAATCGCGCCCCTCGAGGTCAACCCTGTTTGAATTTCGAGAATTTCAAGTTCATCGTTGGCAATCCACGGCGTTGTGGGCGGCTATTCGCGCAGTAACGACGGGTCGAGCATCAACGTCAATTCTCATCCTTAACGGCAACATGATCCACCCATTCGA
>NZ_JBMOJE010000147.1:0-10696 GCF_049316945.1 Propionivibrio sp.
GACACCATGGCCAGAAACAGGCGCAGCTTGGCGATCTCGCAAGCCTCTTCCATGATGTCTACGCCGTGCAGGTTGTCGGTGACAATGCGGCGCTTGATGTAGTAGCCGACGCTGGGGTGGTCTTTCTGGATGGCGCGCAGCCAGTTTTGCAGCTCGGTGCTGGCGCCCAGTTCGGCCCGGCCGACGATGGCGTAATAAACGTTGATCAGGCACTTGAGCGCAGCCACCAGAAAGGCGCCCGAACCTACCGCCGGGTCGAGGATGGTGATGCTCGGCAGAACCTCGTTAACCAGTTTGAGCGCGGTGCGCGCGTCCATGCGCGCCAGCAGGTCCGGCACGGTGGCGAACTTGATTTCCTTGAGTTTGAGTTCGGGTACGGCGGGTTCATATACGCGCTCCAGAATCATCTGGTGGATGCTGCGCTCGGCCAGATAGCCGGTGATTTCAGGGCGAGTGTAATAGGCGCCAAAGGCCTTCTGGTTGATGTATTTTTCGAAGATATAACCCAGCACATCGGGGTTGATTTCGTCTGCATCTCCACCGGGCGTGTCATCCAGATGCCAGGTAAAACTGGCAAACAGCTTGAAGATGCCGGCAAACGCGGCATCGGCCACGGTTAGCGTGGTGCCGACACGCGGGGTATGGCTGGCATCAAGCTCCAGCTTGTGGTGCAGGAACAGGCCTCCATTGAGGTAGGGGATTTTCCCCGTCAGCACTTTTGCCTGTGGGCTGCGCTCCGCTTCGGGCTTGGCAAAGGCTTCAAAGAACAGGGCGTTGAGGAATTCGCCGAAGAAACGGTTGGGGCCACGTAGCTGACTATCTTCTAATTTTTTGCTCAGGTAATCCGCATTCCCGCCATCCAGGAAAAATTTCTTCTGCATGAACCAGACGAACATCAGCCGGTTGAGCAGCACGCTGGCGTACCAGCGTTTTTCGCGCTCGTTTTCGATGCCTTTGATGTGGGCCAACAATTCCAGGTGTTGCTGCTGGTAGGCGGTGAAGAATTTTTTGGTGGTTTTATCCACGTCCAGCGCGGCCTGGATGCGCCGTGCGGCCTCCAGCACGGGCAGGCGGCCGGTGGCATCCAGCTCGGACAGTTCCACCACCATGGCCTGCAGTTTGGAGGCGAACAGATCCACGGGCTGGCCGCGAAAGTATTCATGGCGGCGGGCAGTAAGCCGGGGTTTGCCGGTCTCCGGGTGTTTGTCCCGCTTGACCCAGTACCACTGGCTTTGCGAGGCTTTGTCCTGGCGGTCGGTAAAGATCAGCAAGTTTTCCACATGGCTGTGGGCAATGTGCTTCCACACGCGGAGGCGCTGCTGCTCGTCTGGCCAACCTCCATCAACCACCACCTGAATAGCGACTACGCCACCCAGTTCGGCAACGGTGCGGCGGGTGAAGGCGGTTTCTCCTGCCGTATCAGCTTGCCAACTGCCTTCGGTGGGGGCGCGGTTCCAGCCGAGAACGTCTACAAATAAACGCGCAAAGTCAAAGGTGCCGAGGTACTTTTCAAAACCGGGAAAGTCAAGTTTGGTCATTCTGGATATTCTGTAATGAGGCCCATGGAGCACACCACGCGCGGCTCGCGCAGGGTCGTGTCGTCTTCGGCATAGGTCAGGCGACCTTCTTCGCGCAGGGACTTGACGGCCTCTGATAACTCTTCGTCATTGACGCCGCCACGCATCAGGCGGTTAAGCAGATCGGCGGCGGTTTCAAGCAAGGGGCGCTGGTACATGTCGTCCAGGGCGCGCTCCAGTTCTTCGTCACGGAACAGGGTTTTCATCTGCTCGGTGGCGTAGGGCTTGAGGCGCTCGTAGGCACGGCGGCGCGGGCTACTGGGGCGACCGAGGCCGCCGCCGACGGCTTTATCCTGACTCACGGCTAGCATCAGGCCATTTGCGACCAGATCGTGATGGTTTTCAAGCCGGGGCATGGCCGGTGTGCCTGGAGCGCATTCAGCAGCGCGCAGAATGGTGAACTGGGACTCGGTGACGGTCTGGCCATTCGACCCGATCCAGGCCAGGTGGTCATTGCCTTCCGGAGACTTGACGTACACCAGCGCGCCACCCTTGATTGCATCGGCACCGAACAACGGCAAGCGCGTGGCGTCGAGCGTAAAGGCCTTGGCCGAATAGACCACCGGCGGCAAGGCTTCGACGACGCGCGCCAGATCCGGGTTGCCTTCGGTGGCTTGCTTCCACACCTGCCAGGCGTAAGAGGCCAGGTCGACCTCGTCGTCGGTATCGTCCAGCACGCCTTGTTTCTCGGTATAGAGGTCGCGGATGACAGCGGCTTCTTCGTCTTCAAAGAAAGCTTCGTCGGTGCCGACCACTTCAGCGTTTTCCAGCAATCGCTGGCGAATGCGTTCGCGGAGCTGAATGAGCTGCTCAACACCATCTGCTGGCAAAAATGAGTAGCAATAAATCTCTTCTGCCCGCTGGCCAATGCGGTCCACCCGCCCGGCCCGCTGAATCAGGCGGATGATGGCCCACGGCAGATCAAAGTTAACGACAACGTTGCTGTCTTGCAGGTTCTGCCCTTCGGAAAGTACGTCGGTACAGATCAGCACGCGCACTTCGTCGGCCTTGGCAACGGTCTTGTTGTTGGACTTGGGCGAGAAGCGGCAGGCCATGGCGTAGGGGTCGGCACTGGCGCCGGTGGCCACCTCGACATGGGTCACGCCGGCCTTGCGCACTTCGCGGGCGAGGTAGCGGGCGGTGTCGGCGAACTGGGTAAAGATGAGCGCTTTGTCCTTGCCGTGGGTTTGCGTGATCAACTGGTGCAAGGCCTGCAGTTTCTTGTCGTGCGCCGGGTCCCACTGGCCTTGAGCGAGCAGAAGCTGGCTGAGTGTCCGGGTATCTTGCGCGAGATGATCGGTTAGCGAATCCTTGAACAGGCCGGGGCGTATCCACTTGAAGCGACGCTTGTACTCGCCGGCGTATTGCTGGTAAACGGCTTTGGCGCGAGCCATGCCATCCGCCACGCCATCTGTTTCGGCAACAGCGTCCACCAGGCCATCGAGCAGGTCTTCCGGGTTGCCTTCGACGCCTTCGGCATCTTCGTCTACGCGCTCTAGGTCGAGCAGGCCGGCGTCGAGCACGCCGACGGGCAAGTCCAGATTGTTTTCAATGGCGTAGAGATAAATCTGGTTGCGCAGGATGTGCCGGTCAATCGACTGCAGGAATGAGAAGCCGCTGGACTCCAGCCGCTTGAACAGGTTGGTGCGGCAAAAGCCCATCAGCCGTTTTCCCGCCCGGCCAAGGTTTTCGATGATCTTGCGCTCGGCTGCTGTGGCGATTTTTTCCGCTGGCGGGTCGACATAGAGACCCAGCCCGTAACGCGGTACATGCAAGGCGTTGATCTGGTCCACGACGGTCGGCGAATAGAGCCGGGCATAACGGTCAGCCGGGTCAGCCTCGTCAACGGGGAACTTGAGCGACAAGGGTTTGCGTACGGGGAAGTAACGTTTCTCCTCATCCTTGCCGGCGATGAAACGGCGGCCTTGCTTATCGGCCTCGGTGTAATGCTGGATGATGAAACTGCGGGTTCGGCGCACCATGTAGAGACGAATCAATTCGCGCCAATCATCAAACTCGTCGCTCTTTTCAATGGCCAGGATTGAGTTGACGCGGCACTGGTACTTGCGCTCGAACTCGGCTTCGCTGATGCCGGTCTTGCGCATGAAACGCTCGGGGCGAATGCCGATATTGGACTTTTCGTCAATGAACAGGCGCAACTGGGAAGACAGGTCGGCCTTGCTCTTGTTGTAGGGGGTGGCCGTGAGCAGGATTACTTTGGCATCGCAACTCTTGATGTAGTCGGCAATGGCTTTGTAGCGCCGGCCCTCGCGGTTGCGCAGGTTGTGGCTCTCGTCGATCAGCACCAGGCGGTAGCGCTTGAGGTCAGGCAGCTTCCTGATCACCTGGGAAACAGGCAACACCATGCCGCGCAGGCCGTACTCCTTGCGATAAGCTTCCCACATCGGCTCCAGGTTCTTGGGGCAGATGATCAGGGTTTCATAGCCCAGATCATCCTCGAACATGCGGGCCAGCGCGGTGGCCATGATGGTTTTGCCCAGGCCGACCACATCGCCGATCATCACGCCGCCCCGGCGATGCAGATGGCGGGCGGCAATCTTGACCGCGCTTTTCTGGAACTCGAACAAGTCCTGCTCAAAGCGCCCCGGCAGACGGAACTGGCTGAGGCCGGCGCGCGCCTCGGTGCTTAGATGGTAGGCGATGTTCAGGTAAATTTGGTGCGGGGGAATGGGTTCTTCGCGCGCCCAACTGTTCTCAATGATCGTTGCCAGATCGGCCGAGACGTCCAGCGCCCAGCGCTCGCCCCAGCGGGATTCGAACCATTGCGACAGCTTCTCAGTGCCCAGATGATCCAGCACATCGACGTTGAGTTCGCCGTGTCGCGACAAGCCCGACAGCGTGAGGTTGCTGCTGCCGACAAAGCCGGTGATCGGGTTGTTATGGTCGTCACGAAAGAGCAGATAGAGCTTGGCATGCAGCGGGTAGGGAAGGAAGAGCTTGACCACCACTTGCCCGGCGCGCAACTGGCGGGCCAGACGGCGAAGTCCCGCTTCATCCTGGCCGGTGGGGATACCGAGGGTGATTTGCTCGCGCAGATGGGCTGCGAACTGGGTCTTGAGGCGGCTGGCAGTGGCATTGTCGATCAGGCCGGATTCGTCGGTCTGACGGTACAACTCGCGAATCTCTTCATGTGGTGGCCGTTGCATACCAACCAGCACGCGGCACACCTGGCCTGCCGCCGGGTCCCACGGTGCTATCAAGTCATCAATCGCTTGCCAGCCCCGCAGGTTGAGGTAACCGACACAGAAATCGGAGCGTTTGGAGACTCGCATTGTGGCGCGCAGAGCGCCCAGCAAGTCCTGGTCAATGTTGTCGAATATGCGTGCCATTATTTTATTTGAATGTGGTTTCCCTTGATTGCGCATTGTGCACCATATTCAGCCGTGTCATGCCATGAAAAGACCTGGCACACTTGAAAAGCGCCGCTTGCCTGTAACACCCGTAAATAGGCGATCTCAGCGTAACATGCCATAGGAGCCGCATGGACATTGCCTTCCACGGCATAGGCCTTCGAGATGACTGTCCTGCTTGACTTCCAGGCCTGCTGTTAGTTTGAGAATCAACAATACTGCCCTCTCAAAGCCACGGTTTTCTGTTGGTCATGAATCCGCGCAGTTCATCATTCAACGCCGTAACCAGGAGTTGGGTTCGACCGGCAATCCAGCCTCTGGTCAGCGGATTCGGTTCGCCTTTTGGGTGCATTTCCTTGATCAGGCGTGAAGCGGTGACCTGATCGTTCAGGGTACCGAGCAGATCCTGCAGGGTTGAAAGGGAAAGTTGATAAGCCGATAAGCGCTTGCACGGCAATATCGGCGCAAAAAACTCGAGCGCATAGCGCAGCTTCTTGAAGGCAATTCGTAGCTCATGGCGACGTTCAGCATTCATCTTGCCGTGTTCGTTCACAAGTTGTTCAATCATTTCCGCCCGTTTTTGCAGCCGACGCCCAGCGAACTTGCGCAGCTTCAACGCTGATGCCTTGCCTTGGGCATCGATCGTTGGCGGATCGACTCTGAACAGGGCGGCAGAAAAAGCCAGCAACAACTGACTGTAATCCTTCTGCGTCAAAACAATGCCCGCCGATGCCTGGGCCTTGGCTTTGGTTGCCTCGCCTTTGGCGCGCAACACCGCCAGATCGGCATCCCCGGGAAAAGCCTCCTCAAGCGGGGCCAGCGTTTCCGTCAGGAAAACATCCCAGTCGCGCGCGCTCCCCAAGCCACTGGCCAGTTCCCGCCAGCGTGGTGAATAAACCTCGACAAAGTCGACACCGAGCACCGGGGAGAAGAGTTTGAAGGCCGAACGCAGGCGGCGGATGGCGACTCTGGCTTGATGCACGTACTCCGGATTTTTCCCGGCGATGGCCCCGGCTTCATTACGCTGAAGCTGAGTCAGGCAGGATAGCGCAATCGATCGAAAAGAATCGACCGGTGACATATCCTTGTTGACTGTAGAAACGAACCCCTTGACTGGATTGGCCAGCACACCCTCGGCCAGCGCATAGCCACGTTCCGCCTTGCTGGCTATTTCGGGGTGCAGATGCAGGTCGCTGGCCAAGGCTATCGCCAGATCAAAAAGCGCGTCGGGCGAAGCGCCCTCAACCAGTTCCAGTTCCACTTCGCAGAGCGGTTCGCTGACTGGCGCAGTATCCCCGGCAACCGGTATCGCGTTGATCTTGCCCCGGTCGAGTGCCAATTCTACAACCGACCCCGCCTGATCGAGAGTCCATGCCGTACGCGTGAAATCTGTCGAAAAGACGGGTTGCAGACGCGAATGCTGCGCCTCCAGAAACTCGCGCAACCCGCTGTCGGTAACGATGCTGAAATCGAATACGCCGGGTTGGGTGGGAGCTTCCCACTCGCTGCGCTGTGCCAGGCCACCGGCACCGGAGGCACCGCATTTGACCGTCATCAGCCAGACGGCCCAGCCCTTGCGCCGCAAGCGCAGCGCAATGCCGCGCTGGCGCAGGTCAAAATCCGGGGTGTCGTAATAAGTGTTGAGCAGTTGATACTTCTGCGGCTTGTTTCCGGACAATACCGGGTGGGCCTGCAAGCGCCGCGCCTGTGCGGGTGACAGGCGTAATTTAAGCTCGATTTCTTTGGCCATTCGATTTTCTTTCTTTTCCCGGTTTCTTTCTTGCTCAGCCGAACCGATCAATGAGTGAGATTCAACTCAGGTTCACAGAGCCCTGCGGTCAATGCTTGAGGTTAGCAGAGATGCAACCCGCTTGTCTTGCTGGAAAACGTTACGCATTTCCTGCGGCGAAGCTTGAATGGCAGGGTGAGAGCCTGAGAAAAAATCAAAAATCCACCGCAAAGGCGCAAAGGTGCAAAGAAAACGTGCCGCGAAGAAAATCCCGTGTAGCAAAGGAACGCCATTGTTTGCAAAGGTTTTCTTTGCGAAACCTTTGCTCCTTTGCGCCTTTGCGGTAGGGGCTAGGTAATTTTTCACAGCCTCTGAGTTCGCTACGGAGCCTCAAACGGAACAAACCGCCTGCCAGACGGCCAAGGCGTCACGCGTATCCGCCACGTCATGCACGCGCAGAATGCGCGCCCCACGCTGAGCAGCAAGCAAGCCTGCCGCGATGCTGGCCGACAAGCGCTGCTCAACCGGCCGACCGGTGATAACGCCCAGCATCGACTTGCGCGAGATACCAGCCAGCAACGGCAGACCGTTGATCGCGATGCTGTCGAAATGACGCAGCAATTGCAGGTTGTGCTCAAGCGTCTTGCCGAAACCGAAACCCGGATCGAGTACCAGGCGATCATGCGAAATACCTCCGGCAACAGCGACGGCCACCCGCTCGCCAAGAAAATCACGTACCTCGCCAACCACATCGCCATAGCCCGGACTCTGCTGCATGGTCTGCGGCTCGCCCTGCATGTGCATCAGGCAAATGGCGCAATCGGCTCCGGCTACCGCCTCCAGGGCGCCGGGCATGCGCAGGGCGAAGATGTCGTTGATCATCGATGCACCATGCGAGATGGCGGCACGCATCACCTCCGGCTTGTAGGTATCGATGGAGATCGGCACGCCACAGTCAGCCAAGGCTTCCAGCACCGGCAGCAGGCGGCTCAATTCTTCATCAAGCGAGGCGGGAATGGCGCCAGGGCGAGACGATTCGGCACCAATATCAAGCAGGTCAGCGCCGGCGTCAATCTGACGGCGGGCGTGCGCAATGGCTTGTGCGTTGTCGGCCGCCAACCCATCGCCGGAGAAGGAATCCGGCGTCAGGTTAACGATGCCCATGACCAATGGCCGGTCAAGGGACAGTTCAAATTTTCCGCAACGTAGCATAAAAACCCGACGTAAAAAAACCGGGGGAACTTACTCCCCCGGTCTGGTTTGATTCACCCGGCTCAGGCCGGTGCGGCTGCGGTCGGCGCGGCATCCGGCGGAGGCGTGTCCGCAGAATTCGTCGCCTTGGGTTGCGGCATCTTCGGCGGGCGTGGCGGCTTGCCTGCCATGATGTCGTTGATCTGGTCAGAATCGATCGTCTCCAGTTCAAGCAGCGCAGCGGTCATCGCTTCGACCTTGTCGCGGTTTCCTTCGAGTACCTTGCGCGCCAATCCATACTGCTCGTCGATGATGCGGCGAATTTCAGCGTCGACCTTCTGCATCGTCGTTTCCGACATGTTCTTGTGCGTTGTCACCGAACGTCCGAGGAAAACCTCGCCTTCGTTCTCGCCATAGACCATCGGGCCGAGTGCGTCGGACATGCCGTAACGCGTGACCATATCGCGCGCCATTTGCGTGGCACGCTCGAAGTCGTTGGAAGCACCGGTCGTCATCTGATTCATGAACAGTTCTTCGGCAATACGACCACCGAACAGCACGGCGATGCGGCTCATCAGATAGACCCGGTCATAGGCGTAGCGGTCTTCTTCCGGCAGTTGCATGGTCAAACCCAGCGCGCGACCGCGCGGGATGATCGTCACCTTGTGCACCGGATCGGACTTGGGCATCAGTTTGGCAACCACCGCGTGACCCGACTCGTGATACGCCGTATTGCGCCGCTCTTCCTCGTTCATGACCATGCTGCGCCGCTCGGCGCCCATCAGGATCTTGTCCTTGGCTTTCTCGAAGTCTTCCATGTCGACCAGGCGCTTGCTGGCGCGTGCGGCAAACAAGGCGGCTTCATTGACCAGATTAGCCAGATCGGCGCCCGACATTCCCGGCGTTCCGCGGGCCAAAATGTCGGCCTTGACGTCGGGCGACAGCGGCACCTTGCGCATGTGCACGATGAGAATCTGTTCGCGGCCACGGATATCGGGCAGCGGCACCACCACCTGACGGTCAAACCGACCCGGACGCATCAGCGCCGGATCTAGCACGTCCGGACGGTTGGTCGCGGCAATCACAATGACGCCAACACTGGCCTCGAAGCCGTCCATTTCGACCAGCATCTGGTTCAATGTCTGCTCACGCTCATCGTTACCGCCACCGAGACCGGCACCGCGCTGGCGACCGACCGCATCGAGCTCGTCAATGAAGATGATGCACGGCGCATGCTTCTTGGCATTCTCGAACATGTCGCGCACACGAGCGGCGCCGACACCGACGAACATTTCTACGAAATCGGAACCGGAGATCGAGAAGAATGGGACTTTGGCTTCGCCGGCAATCGCCTTGGCCAGCAAGGTTTTACCCGTTCCCGGATTGCCGACGAGCAGCACACCCTTGGGAATACGGCCACCAAGTTTCTGGAATTTTGAAGGGTCGCGCAGGAAATCGACCAGTTCGGAGACTTCTTCCTTGGCTTCGTCGCAACCGGCAACATCGGCGAAGGTGATGCTGTTGGTCGACTCATCAAGCAGGCGCGCCTTGCTCTTGCCGAATGAGAACGCACCGCCACGTCCGCCGCCCTGCATCTGGCGCATGAAGAACACCCAGACGCCAATCAGCAGCAGCATCGGGAACCAGCTGACGAAGATGCTCATCAGGAATGACTGCTCCTCTTCCGGCTTGGCTTCAACCTTGACACCATGCTTGAGCAGATCCGATACCATCCACAGATCGGGAGGCGCGTAGGAGGTCAGCTTCCGCCCGTCGCTTGTCGTCGCCTTGAGCACACGCCCCTCGATCACCACCTTGGTGATCGAGCCGCGACTGACTTCCTCCATGAACTGCGAATATTCCATCGAGGCTTGAGCGACCTGACGGGTATTGAACTGGTTGAAGACCGTCATCAGAACCAGACCGATAACCAGCCACACGGCCATATTCTTGAACATGTTATTCAATGCTGTACCTCTTCCTCGTTGCTCTTCAGGGGATTCCTGAAAAAATATGCATTGCACAAAAACGTAATTGTAAAGCTTCTCAAGGCATTCTGGCAGTGAAGCCTGCGCCGTTCAAGAGGAAAATCAGGCCTTCAAACCCTTACCCAGCAAATACACCTC
Organism: Propionivibrio sp.; assembly: GCF_049316945.1. Lineage (GTDB taxonomy): Bacteria > Pseudomonadota > Gammaproteobacteria > Burkholderiales > Rhodocyclaceae > Propionivibrio. Next base: position 9,995 of record NZ_JBMOJE010000147.1, read on the forward strand.
AGCACTTCGATCGCGCGAAGCATCCGGTTTGCGCGATGAAACCGTTTTGAAAACCTGTCGCATTTCGCGAACGAAGTCCTCGTAACCATAACCCTGAAACACTTTGACCAGAAAAGCACCCTCAGGTTTCAGCCAGTTCCGCGAAAACTCCAGCCCCAACTCGGCCAGATGCATGACTCGCGCCTGATCCGAGAGAAGAATGCCTGACATATTGGGGGCCATATCGGAAAGTACAAGCCCCACCTTCTGCCCAGCCAACATTGTTTCCAGATGTTGCAGCACATCTTCTTCGCGAAAATCGCCCTGGATGAAATCAACGCCGTGCAAAGGGTCCATCTCCAGCAAATCCAGCGCAATGACCCGACCTTTGCCGTTCATCCGCTTGGCGGCCACCTGCGACCAGCCGCCGGGAGTCGCTCCAAGGTCAACAACGACCTCACCGGGACGAATCAGGCGATCCCGGTCATCGATTTCCATCAGCTTGAACGAGGCGCGGGATCGATAGCCTTCGGCCTTGGCGCGTTGCACGTAGGGGTCATTTACGTGTTCGCGCAACCACGCATTACTCGTTCTGGTTCGTTTCATCGCTTAAAACTCGGTAAAATGCGTTCTTTTAACGGGCATGGCCTTAATAGCCACCCCCAAGCAATGAAAGCCCTGCCCGTTCCCCTCACCCCCGACCCCTCTCCCAGAGGGCGAGGG
>NZ_JBMOJE010000148.1:0-10476 GCF_049316945.1 Propionivibrio sp.
TTAGCCAATAACATAAACATCAGCAGAATTCACGCAGCGCTGCCGAAAGGGCACTTCAACTCTCCACTGGCGGGAAAATACAGTGCGTCGAGCAAGCGCAGCAGCGTCGATTTGCCTGAACCGTTGGCGCCGAGCAGTGCCACCCGCTCACCGCGCCGAATGCGCATGGAAAGTTCATCCAGCGCCAGATGGTTCTGGTAAGCGTACGAAACATCGGCCAGCTCGAAAACTGAATCGCTCATTGCTGAAACCAGAGAATCAGGGCGGTTATGCTCTTCATCTGCCAATTGGGAGCACACCATGCAAAGACTGACCATTTCGCTTGACGATGACCTGGCCGCCGCCTTCGATGAACTGATGCGCAGACGCGGTTACGCCAACCGCTCTGAGGCTGTCCGCGACTTGTTGCGTCGCGAGTTGGGGGAGAATGACTTGAAAAGTGGTGCCGCCAAGCAGTGCGTGGCCGTGCTCAGTTATGTATTTGATCACCACGAGCGCCAGCTTTCCTCACGCCTGACCAGCTTGCAGCACGACCACCACACCCTGGCCATTGCCACCTTGCACGCTCACATCAGCCACGAAGATTGCGTGGAAACAGTCATCTTGCGAGAGGCAACCGGCGAGGTAAAAGAATTCGCTGACACGGTGATTGCCGAAACAGGCGTGCGCCATGGCCATGTGCAGTTAATACCGATAGAGACAAAGCCGGGCCAGATCAAATGGCGACGCAAATGAGTCTTCGTTGCGCTCATCCTGGTTAATTTCGGCTTCGTGGCTTGACGAACAACTCCGGATCAACCATCACACCGTTGAGCACCACGCTCCAGTGCAGGTGCGGGCCGCTGGCGCGGCCGGTCATCCCGGCCAGTCCGACGCGCTGACCCTGGACGACAGAATCACCAGACTGTACATCGATGCGATCAAGGTGGCAGTACATGCTGATCAAGCCGTTACCGTGATCGACGAATACCGTTTTCCCGTTGAAGAAATAGTCATCGACGGCCAGCACCTTGCCCTGCGCACTGGCCTTTATCGGTGTGCCGCGCGGGACCGCGACGTCGAGGCCGGAATGCGGCGCGCGCGGCTCGCCATTGAAGATGCGGCGCAGGCCGAAGCGACTGGCCAGCCGCCCTTCGGCCGGTAGCAGGAAGTTGCTGTCGGTAGCGTCCGCATCGCGCCAAATCCGCTTCAGCCCCTGGATCGTGGCGATCTCTTTCAAGGCGCGTTCCTCGTCCTCGGCCGAAAGGGTTACCTTGCTGGAGTCCTTCAGGGTGATGCGCTGCTCCGGGTAGTGTTTGGCACTGACTGCGAACGGCAGGATCTTCTCTTCGCCCCCGACATTGACGCGCAGTTGGTGGCTGCCAACCGGCAGATCAAGGGCCAGGCCAAGCACGGCTACCCATTGCCCATTTTCGGCGGTAACCATTACTCGCTGATCGCCGAACCAGGCACGAGGCGGAATGGTGGTCAAAGCGGTGCCCAGTTTGATCAGCGCGACGCCGCCGGGAACGCTTGACGCTCTCGGCAGGGCGAGAGCAATGGTGGGTAAAGCCAAGCCCAGCAGCAACAGGGCGGAAGCAATCCGTCGCGTGGTGAACCATGTGGAACATTTCATTGGTAAGGATTCCAGGCTTACAGCGATGCCGTCTTGAAGGTGTCGCACTGGCGCAGGTCGCCGCTATCCATGCCGCGCTTGAACCAGCGCATGCGCTGCTCGGACGTGCCGTGGGTAAAGGATTCCGGAACGATGCGGCCTTGCGATTGCTGCTGCAAACGGTCGTCGCCGATGGCCGAAGCGGCGGTCAGCGCCTGCTGTATCTCGCCGGGTTCGATGATGTGCTTTGCTGCGTCGGCGCGGTTTCCCCATATACCGGCGAAACAATCGGCCTGCAGTTCGAGGCGTACCGACAAGGCGTTGGCTTTCGCCTTGTTGGCGCCCTGCTGTGCCTGATGCACCTTGTCTGAAATGCCGAGCAGGTTCTGCACATGGTGGCCGACTTCATGGGCGATCACGTAGGCTTGGGCGAACTCGCCCGGCGCGCGGAAGCGATCCTTGAGGTCGCGGTAGAAAGAGAGGTCGATGTACACCTTCTGATCGCCGGGGCAGTAAAACGGCCCCATCGCCGATTGCCCGGTGCCGCAGGCCGTTGGCGTGGCGCCGCTGAAGAGCACCAGCTTTGGCTCCTGGTAACGCGAGCCGCCTTCCTTGAAAACCTGTGTCCAGGTTGTTTCAGTGCTGGCAAGAATCTTCGAGACAAAACGCGACATCTCGTCATTGGCCGGTGGCTTGTGTGATGTTACTTGCGCTGGCGACTGGCCCTGGAGGTTCGAGGCGAGGCCGAGAATTACCGATGGATCGATGCCGAAGAAATAGCTGGCGGCGATGGCCACGACGATGGTGCCGATGCCCATGCCGCCCAAGCCAACGCCACCACCACCGCCGCCCGAGCCGCGCCGGTCTTCTACGTTGCTGCTTTCATCCTGGTCATCGAGTCGCATGAATCATCCATTGTCTGCTGAATACTGGGTTGCCGATGCTAACAGCAGCCCTTTGCCGTGCGGGAACTATTCAGCGCTTTTGTCCAGGTCGCCGTCTTGCGTCACCACTGCCGCCGCCCGCGCCTTCTTCTGCTCCAGGCGCGCGTTCTTGCTGCCATTAAAGAACGCATAACGGCCGAAAAGTTCGCAGCCTTTCATGCCGGGGTCGCAGGGCAGGTTGTTAATCTTGCTGCACGTTCCGCTCACTTCGTGGGGGCAACCCCATCCACCACCGGCCATTTCGCTTCCTCGGTTTGCATGCTGAGGGCGACATTCTCCACCGTAGGGTAACCGGCTTCAAGTCCATGGTTAATAACACCGATCCCGATTGCGATGGATTCCACTGATTCAATGATTGCGTTAATCTATCAAGCCCATGACCAAGCCAGCCGCCAAAACTCCGCTCAAGCACTTGCGCACCTCGGATATCCGGGGCGTTGCGCAACTGGCCGTGCAGGCCACCGTGGGCGTGACGCGCATTGTCGAGGGCGTGCACCAGTCGGTATGGAACATCCTGGGCGTTCCCGGCGGGAAGCGGCCGGGGCAAACCGGCGGCATCACCGGTCTGGTTTACAAAAGCATCCACGCCGTTACGCAGTTACTGGGCAAAGGCGTGGATTCGGTGTTGGTCAGGCTGCAACCCCTGCTTGATTCAGCCGAGGAGGCCAAGCCCGGAACGCCACAGCGCGAAGCGGTTCTGGCCGCACTCAATGGCGTGATGGGCGACCGTCTGCTGGCCAGCAGCAACCCGTTTGCCATTCCGATGACGCTGCGCTATCAGGGCGAAGCGCTGAACTGGCTGGCGCTGCCGTCAATGCCGGAGGTTGGTGGCAAGGTGTTGCTGCTGATTCACGGCCTGTGCATGAACGATCTGCAGTGGCACTCAGAGCACCAGGGCAAGCCGGTCGACCATGGTCAGGCGCTGGCTTCGGCTTTGGGCTACACCCCCGTTTATTTGCGCTACAACTCCGGTTTGCACACCTCGCAAAATGGGCGCGAACTCTCGGCTCATCTGGAGCAGTTGGCCACACACTGGCCGGTACCCATCGAAGAATTCACCGTAGTCGCGCACAGCATGGGCGGCTTGCTGATCCGTAGCGCCGTCCATTACGCCAGGCAAGAGAACCTGCACTGGCCGCAGCACCTGAAGAACATCGTTTTTCTCGGTGTGCCGCACCATGGTGCGCCACTGGAACGGGCCGGCAACCGGGTTGACGTCATCCTGAGCAGCACGCCTTACACGGCGCCTTTCGCCCGGCTTGGCCGACTGCGTAGCGCCGGCATTACCGACCTGCGTTACGGCAACGTGCTCGATGAAGACTGGCACGGCCACGACCGCTTTCAGCGCCAATCCGATAGCCGCCAGCATCTGCCCTTGCCTGCGGGCGTGGCCTGCTACAGCGTGGCCGCGACCACCGCTGCCAAGCGCAGCAAACTGGCGGACCGCCTGATTGGTGACGGTCTGGTGCCGGTGCTCAGCGCACTGGGGCAACATCACGACGCGCAGCGAACCCTGGTGTTTTCGAAAACGTCGCAATCGATCGCCTACCGCACCAACCACATGGCCTTGCTGAGCAGCCCCGAGGTGACCCGGCAGTTGCTGCAGTGGCTAAGACCGACGCAATCTGTTTGAAATAAGTTTGGCGCAACGCTGCCCTGCAGTGCGCGCAAACAGGCGATCTATGGATGGTGTGCCGTGCAAGCCGCATAGTCATTGGCTCTAACGGCATGTGCTTCGAAGATCCCCGTCCTGCTTGGCTATCAGGCCGATTTAATGCATTCCTCCTTCAATCGTCAGCGTCGAGCAGTTCCAGCACTTTTTCGGTCGGTCGCCCAATCACCGCCTTTGCGCCGCATACCACGATCGGCCGCTCGATCAGGATCGGATGGGCAGCCAGCGCCTCAAGCCAATCCTCATCGCTCATCGTCTTGCCGGCGTAGAGTTCCTTGAACACTTCCTCGCCGCGACGGACAAGTTCTGCCGGCTTGATGCCGAGCTTTGTCAGCAGGCCGCGCAATTCCTCCTTGTTCGGTGGCGTTCTCAGGTAGTCGATCACTTCGGCATCGATGCCCTTGGCGGCGATCAGTTCGCAGGCCGCACGGCTCTTTGAGCAACGAGGGTTGTGATAAATCATGAGGGTGTTGTCGGTCATGGTGTTTTCCAAAAAGTTGAAGTCTGATGTTTAGCGCGAAAGTCGCGCTAGCGACTCTCGAATCTCCCCTCGCCCTCCGGGGGGTCGGGGGTGAGGGAAACGGGCATGACTTTCATAATTTGGGGCGCCTTGTAAAGCCATGCCCGTTAGCGCCAGATGCTGAGCGGCGGATCGGTGACCACCGCGCGCAGAATGTCGCTGCGCGAGATGAAACCGAGCAGCGTACCGGTATCGTTGACGATGGGTACGCCATCCACATCGCGGTCGAGCATCACCAGCGCAATGCGCCGGATGTCGGTTATCGGGGTAGCGGCGACAACCGGCGTCGTCATCACATCGCTGACGCTCCTGGCCAGGACGTCGCGCACCTGGCCGCCATCGACATTGAGCGTGGTCAGCAGGTTCCGCTCGCTGACGATGCCCACCAGATGCAGGCCGGCGTCCAGCACCGGCGCCTGATGGATCTGGTGCTGGACGAGAACCTGCCAGGCGCGCGCCACATCGTCGGCGGCATTCACCGAAATCACCTGCGGCTGCATGATCTGATTGGCGAGGAAAAGCGGCCCGCGCTCGAGGTTCTGCGGCAGCATCTCCTGATAGGCCTCGACCGCCTTCTCTGCCGTACCGGTCGGCGCGGTAATGTTGGCCAATTCCTCCGTGAAGGTGCTGGTTTCGATCTGGTCGCCGATGCGGCGCACCGGCGTCACCGGGCCGCGCCGTAGTACTGGCGGAATCTGGTTCATTTTTTCCAGCGTGCCTTGAAAGATCGGGCCGCTGATTCCGTAGATGGCAAACATGGACGTGCCTCCTTGTGCGCTGCCTCTGAACACAATACATCACCGCAGAGGCAACGTGTCACCGGATTCATTGGGGCGGCTAACGGTTGAATTCACAAGCCTGCGCTTCTTTACCGCAAGTCTTGGTTAATCCTGCTGACGTATTGTCAGAACCGCTGCCCCCTGGAACTCGCCGCGCCGCAACTGCGTCAGCGCCTGATTGGCATCAGCCAGCGCAAAGCGCTGAATCTCGGTACGCACCGGAATCTGCTGTGCCAGGGCAAGGAATTCCAGTCCATCCCGGCGGGTCAGGTTGGCGACCGAGCGGATGCTGCGCTCACCCCACAGGATGGAGTATGGGAAGGCCGGAATATCGCTCATGTGGATGCCGGCGCAGACCACGCAGCCGCCCTTCTCCAGATGGCGCAAGGCTACCGGTACCAGTGCTCCGGCCGGAGCGAAGATCAGCGCGGCGTCGAGTCGCGCCGGCGGGTTTTCGTCTGAACCGCCGGCCCAGGTCGCACCGAGGCTGCGGGCGAAAGCCTGGCTGGCGCTATCGCCGGGACGGGTGAAGGCGTAGAAGTCGCGACCCTGGAACTTGGCAACCTGAGCGACGATGTGGGCGGCGGCACCGAAACCGTAGATGCCGATCCGGCGCGAGGTTCCGGCCAGACGCAGGGCGCGGTAGCCGATCAGGCCGGCGCAGAGAAGGGGCGCCAGAAGTGCCGCATCGCCGGTGTCGGACAAGGGAAAACAGTAGCGCGCGTCGGCAACGCAGTATTCGGCGTAGCCGCCGTTGATCTGGTAGCCGGTGAAGCGCGCCGTGCCACAGAGATTTTCATGGCCACTGGTGCAGAAGTGACATTCGCCGCAAGTCCAGCCGAGCCAGGGTACGCCGACGCGCTGTCCAGCAAGGAAGCCCGAGACACCCGTGCCGAAGGCGGCAACGCGACCGACAATCTCGTGGCCGGGGATCACGGGCAGCAAAGGGTTCGGCAATTCGCCGTCGATCAGGTGCAGATCGGTACGGCAGACACCGCAGGCTTCCACGGCGATCAGGATATCGCCGTTACCCGGTTGCGGCACCGGTAGATCGGCCATGCGCAGGGGCAAGCCGGGCCGGTCAAGAATCATGGCACGCATGGAACGTACAGGGTGTTGCATTTTTTACTCCTTCATGACGCCATGACCTCATGCCCTTTCAAGGTGCGCAACAACCGGGTCAAAACAGGGATGTTGAATCACTTTGGTCCAGCAGGCTGCGATGCCATAGCCTTATTAACGACCGTTACCCGTCGCCTGAGTTCCAATGCGAAATGCAACTTTTTCGTGGTGGTCGAGTAGCCGGTTGCACTCATGGGTCGCCCAGCAAACCGCTTGAGCCGTGATTGAACATGGTTCCGTCAGATGCCGGATGCAAGTCTAGGTGCCGGGAAAAGAATCCCGTTATTCCCGGGGTTTTTCACGGGCGCTTGCCGATGGAATTTATTTGGCAGACCTGCTGTCACATGAAAAATCAGCCAATACAGAACCTGTAGCGGAGGCCAGGAATGGAATTCAAGGATTACTACAAGATACTCGGTGTTTCCCGCGACGAGACGGCGGAAAACATCAAGAAGGCTTTCCGCAAGCTGGCCCGTAAATACCACCCGGATGTTTCGAAAGAGCCGGACGCCGAGGTGCGCATGAAGGAGATCAACGAAGCCTATACCGTGCTCTCCGACCCGGAAAAGCGGGCTGCCTACGATCAGCTCGGGCGGGGCTACCAGCCTGGACAGGAGTTCCGGCCGCCACCGGACTGGGATGCCGGATTCGAGTTTTCCGGCCACGGTTTCTCACCCGGCGAAGCAGCCGATTTCAGCGATTTCTTTGCCGAGTTATTCGGCCGCATGGGGGGCCAGCCGAGAGGGTTCGGCGCGCACCGAGCGCCCCACGGCGCCCATTTTCAGGCCCGAGGCGAAGACCACCACGCCAAGGTTCTGCTCGATATCGAGGATGCCTTTACCGGCCCCAGCCGGCAGATCACCTTGCGCGTGCCGCAACTGGATGCCCAGGGCCATCTCCAGTTGGTCACCCGTACCCTCAACGTCAAGATTCCTGTGGGCGTCCATGCAGGCCAGGTCATCCGACTGGCAGGCCAGGGAGCGCCGGGACACGGTGGCGCTCCGCCCGGCGACCTGATGCTGGAAGTCCATTTCAGCCCCCACCCGCGCTTCCGGGCCGATGGCCGTGACCTGCATCTCACCCTGCCGGTGGCCCCCTGGGAGGCCGCCTTGGGAGGCATCGTGGCCGTCGATCTGCCGCAAGGCCGCATCAAGGTGCGCATCCCGGAGGGTGCCCAGAGTGGACGGCAGTTGCGCGTGCGCGGCAAAGGCCTGCCGGGCAACCCGCCTGGCGACCTGTTGTTTGACATCCAGGTAGTGCTGCCGCCAGCCGACAGTTCCAGGGCGCGGCAGCTTTATGAAACCATGGCGCGCGAACTGGCCTTCGACCCGCGCCGGGAAGGGAGGGCCTGAGCCATGCACGACGACGAAATCCTGATCGGCAGCCTGCTGGAGGAAAGCTGGCTGCCCCTGGAACAAGTAGCCGCAGCCTGCAAGGTCGAACCCGACTGGCTGCAGCACCATATCGACGAGGGTCTTTTTCCGCACCTGGAGAGCATGGCCGGAATCTGGCGTCTATCGGACGGCATGCTGGCACGAGCCCGCCGCATGCGGCAACTGGAGCGTGATTTTGACGCCGTGCCGGAACTGGCCGCCCTGGTTGCCGACCTGCTGGAAGAAGTGGACGAACTGCGGGCACAAGCAAGACGGCTGGGGCTTCCCTGAGGCGGACATGCAGACGGAGGGGGCTTAATCCGCTGAAAGCAGCAGCATCGCGCGCCATCTGCACTGACGGGCGGGAACCTGACGATCTGCAGTTCGTTTTTTCCGCGCTCGTAGTCAGTCACGGCAAAACCGATGAATAGCCCGTCATTCAGGGCTTGACCCGGAATCTGGTAGTGCACCACTGGATTCCGGGTCAAGCCCGGAATGACGTAGCTTTTTATACAACAGCTCCATGTTGACTGACTACCAGGGGTGCTCCGACGCTTTCCGAAACCCCGACCATCAGGGGGCATTGGCTATTCGAAATTCATCAACCTGCGACAGTTTGAAGCTGGCTGGAGGTTTTATCTGGCCGCCGTCCTCGGCCTTGCCCAGCAGTGGCCGATACGAGCCGTTTCTTTCGGCATCGCTGGTGAAGGGCCGCTTCACCAGCGTTATGCATGGAACTTGATTGCGCAGCTCTGTCTTTATTTCAGTGCGCTTAAGGGAAACGGTGTAACTGGACTCAGAGCGGCGCGCTGAGCGTGACGTTGATCGCCGAATTGCGTTGTCCGGGCTGGCTGATCGTCGTCGATGCACCGACGCCCAGGCGCAGGGTTTTTGAGAGTTCGGCGGTGGCGCCGGCGAGCAGGGTGCCGTAACCGCCGGTCTGGTTGGAAGTCGGCATCAGCAGCGCGTTGTTGCCGCCGACAAAGCCGGCACTGTAGGTGCGCTCATCCTTCTTGTGCTCGTAGTCGTAGGTAAGCTGCGCGTAGGGCCGCACCTTGGCGCCCGACCACACCGTTTCGGCCGCCACCTGCCAGCCAAGCCGTGAGCGCAGCGATTCGCGGGTCTGCTCGCCAAAGGTCATGGCCGTTGCGCTCGTCGACTTTTCACTGAACCCGTCAACCTTGACCTGTTCCCACGCCAGCCCGGCCAGCGGGCCATGCAGCAGGTTGCCGGCGAAGAAGTTGTAGCCGATCTGCCCTTTGACGCCAAACTGGCCGCCGCGCGTATCGCCGCGTTCGCTGGTGCTGAACGGTCCGAGCTGAATGTTGCGCTTGCTCTCGTAATCGAGCCACAAGTAAGTGGTCAGCGCGTTCACGTAGAAATTGCCGGACTTGTGAGAGACGAAGGCCGACAGCGCCCATTCGTCGTATTTCACAGTTCCCAGGTTGTTGCCCAGGTCGAAGGGCGCATTGCCGTAACCGAGCGTCGCGCCAGCAAAGAGTTGGTCACTGAACGCCTTTTCATAGCCCAGGACAAAGCTGCCGCCGGAACCGTTGGCCGAAGGCAGGCCGGCGTAGGCGTCCTTGTCGGACGAGGCGTAGTCGCCAGTAACGAAGAAGCCCTGGCCCTGGTAGCCGAAGTTCTGGAACTCGCGCAGCCGGCCGTCGATCGATCGCCATTGCGCGCCGGAACGCCCCATCGGGACTTGCGAGAGCAGGCCGACGCGGCTCGCGCCTTCAAGTGAGGAATAAATCCAGTCGGACACCACCTTGTGCAGGCTGGTGGACCAATGTACGACGTCGGCAAACATGTAGCCATCGGCGGCCGCTGCGCAACCCAGCGCGGCGGCAGGGGGCCAGCCACATTTCGGGACCGTGGTATTGGTGAAACCGTAGGCCAGCGGATTGGCGAAAATGGCGGTAAACAGCTTGTTGCCGTCGAAATAGAGCAGGTTCTTGCCCGCCAGCCCAGCCGCCTGCGTGGCATCATAAGTCGCCGTAAGCTGGCTTAGAAATGTAGCGGCAGCAAGCCCCTGCGATTGACCCTCGGGTGTCTTGCCAATGTCTGGCAGGCCGATCACGATCATGTTGCGCACGCCTGCGTTCTGCAGGCGCGCGACCTGCGCGACGAAATCGTTTGCCGCTGTCACCACCGCCGCAGGGGCGCCCGCTGGATTCGTTGCCGCCTGGTAAAAAATATCGTTCGATCCGCCCAGTAGCGCGTAGAGCGCTTTTGAATCGACCAGCCCACGCGCCAAGAAATCGTTAACCTGCATTTGCACCGACGGTATGGTCGGTTGTAACGTCGGGTACTGGGACAGGTTGCCCGGCTGCAGACTCACGCGTGCGCCACCGACGGCAAAGTTGTTGCCGCTGGCAATCAGGGAAAACGCTCCCATCGCGCTCGCCGGGGCCGCGTAAGGAACGGCTACGAAATAACTTCCCGATTTTATCTTCTCACCTGCATTGATCG
>NZ_JBMOJE010000149.1:0-10106 GCF_049316945.1 Propionivibrio sp.
GCTGAACGCGGGTTGTTTGACACCCGTGAATATCTCCGGGAGAGAGACGTAAGAAGTGTGACGCGCAATTGTTCGACGAGCATCAGCACATGCAGCTGACAGGGGGCAATCACACCGGGATCTTCTGTGAGCGGCACCGCAGCCTTGATGGAGTCGAGCCGAGCGCCAATGACTTGGGGGCGACGACCATTGTGTGCATGGAAGAACGCCTTCAGGCTGGTCTGTCGAGCTTGCTTGACCTGAGACAGTGTTGGCCAGCGTGTCAGGAAATCGCAGAACAGGATCGTGTCCCGCTGCTCAAACCAATCGAGAGCTTGGGGATAGTATTGCTTGAGGGCATTGGTCAGACGGTTGGTCAGCCTGATCTTATCGTCGACCAACTCGCGACGATGCTCGGTCAGGCTGAGCAGAGTCCGCATGGTGACGCTTTGTGGTTGGATGGGTTTAAATCGCTCCGGGTGGTGTAGCAGAAGATCAAGTGCCAGTTCGGCATCGGTGGGATCGTCTTTGGCCCGACTGGGCTTGAAAGCTTCCCGATATTTGGCCAGGGTCGATGGGTTTATTGGAAAAAGTACGAAGAAATTGTACTTCTGAAGCGCATAAACGATCGGACCCTTGGCCAATTCAAGAGCGACCGCGATGGTGCCGCCAAAGCGCTTGTGCAACGCCTTCGCCCAATCATCGATTAGGGACATCTGATGGGGAATGCAAGCGAACTCGCGTTGGTCGCTATCCGCCGCTTGAAGACAAACATCATGTTTGGTGTCAGCCCAGTCGATGCCAACATAAGCCGTAAATGTCTTAACGTATAGAGGTTTCACGTCACACCTCCCAAGTGATAAATTGACCATTGGGGACATGCATTCTTGCGCTCTGCGAAGGCAATATAGTGAGCCGGCAGCACGGCAAACCCTGAGTATTCGTTGTCGAGTGCAAGCACACCCGCGGACTCGAAGCTAATGCAGTAAACGTCAGAACATTTGGGTCGGAATATTCGTAATCCGCGGGTGCATATCCCGCCTTCACTGGCAGCTACCTGCCAGTTGTAATTAATATTACTGAAAGCGGAACGAAATGCCTTCTTGTGACTGAAACTCAGCAAAGAAACCTTTAATGATCGCGGCTTCGCAGACGGGTTACCCACCGCCGGCCGCCTGCCAGCGATAGAGGCGCGCTGGCGGCCGTCCGTGGATAGCCCTGCGTACTGCGTATCCGACCGTATCGTCCAAGAACACATTTCGTTCCGATCTCCAATAGAACAACGTGCTGCTCAAACCAGATTGGGAATTGACCGGACTATCTATAATGGGTCGGATGGAGTCAGTCAGCTTCTCCTTGCAACATACCGGTCGACTATAAACTTGTTGCGTTGCACAACTCCATGTTCATTTCAGCCACGCCATACGGATACCCTAAATTTGATTGGATCGTGCCGATAGTCTGAGGTCGCCATGGAGCCATTTCAGCGTTACGACCTTCATTGGCCTGCCTTCCCATGCGTCGGCGAAAGGCTTTGCCAACTCGACGGCAACGTACCAAAAACAAACAACGATAGATTCCTCACCCTATCCCGGGAATTTGATGCCCTATCAGGTCAGAAAATTGTTGACGGAATCAAACCCGAACTGTGACTGTCTGACAAGGAAACTATTACCCTAAACACGGAATGGCAAAGATGACGCCAAAAGTATTGGATGCGCGTGTTATCGGAAGGCAATTTCAAATGCCTCGACATCCTCGTGTTGAGCCGTTGACTGTGAAAAGCGTGCTCCAAAAGAGGCTATCCAGTCTTCACTTCGCCAGCGCGGACTTCACGTTGCTGGAAGCATTAACGCTCATGACTGTGCATGACATCAGAGCGTTACTGGTATTGGATAACGATCGCATAAGTGGAGTTTTTTCCGAACACGATTATGTCCGCCACTTGGTTCAGGTCACATCGTCAAGGATGGATACGCCTATACGTGATGTTATGACTTCCAGCGAAATATTCGCTCACCCCTCTGACTCAGTGCGCAGCTGCCCGAATTTGATGAGCGAAAATCACTTGTTCTACCTTCCAATCCAAGAGAAATTAAAGCCGGTCGCCATGATGTCGCTCGACGAACTTCATCTCTGAAATGGTCGTGCATCTTGAACGGATTTACCAAGAAACCGAAATGGATCAGCAAATCATTTTCCTTCGTGGAACCTACAGCTGCTGAGTGTTTGAAGAAACTGAAATCTCAGATTGTTGTTTGCGCGTGTCAGATTGAGCATTATGAGCGTTGTTTGACCAGACTAAAGCATCTTCAAACCATCTTCAGCCTGAAAATCGCAAGAATATGACTGGTCACTGGAATTCGCCCATGATCGTCAATTTAGATCGCGTAGCAACATCCATATGAGAAGGAAGCGAACAAAGCAACAACTGACACCGATATCGCGCTGGTATTGATCGCCGAGGGTGAAGTCACTGATGCCCAAACGCCAGAAACCAAGGGGGAGTGACCTGCGTCGAATGCCAGCGAATGCTGCGTCCCGATGGTCAGGCCGCAGTACCGGGAAGACGGGATCTTTTGGCGCTGCGCCGGTGTGGCGCCGCCACTTCCCCAATCTGGTCAATGAACACTGGGGGGCGATTCGGGAACTGGGCAACCAGTTCGAGTTTGCCGCCCATGCTTTCAATGTAGCGGCGCAGCGTTGAGAGCAGCATATCGCTGCGTTTTTCGAGGCGTGAAATCGTGTCTTGGCCTACGCCCAGCGCAGTGGCCAAGTCCTCTTGGGTTTGTTCGACGGCTTGCCGCAAGTCTTTCAGGGAGGCGAGTTCCTGCGCGCGAGCTTCAATACCGGCTTGCCGTGGTGCGGGCAACTGCGCCATCACATCATCGAGTTTTCTTGCCATGCTGTCCTACCTTTCCTTCGTTGGCGTTCAGGGTCGAGAGGTGACCGTCGAAGCGGCCATCCGCCTGCAAAATGAGCCGTTTATAAAACCGCCGTTGATCGGCACCGCCCTTGTCACCGCCGACCAGTAAAATGGCCTGCCGCTGTGGGTCAAAGGCAAACGCGAAGCGCCACACGCCACCTTCCCAATTGAACCGCAACTCCTTCATGTTCGAGTGCTTCGAGCCTTTCAAGCCATCAACCATTGGACGGCCAAGGTTGGGTCCGAATTCGCGCAGCAATACCGCATGAACTAGCAACTCATCCTGCAAAGCCTCCGCGAATGCGCTAAATTCGGCATCGAAGGCATCATGAAATAGAACGGTCCAACTCATGCTTGAATTATGGATCATAAGCCATATGGATTCAAGTCCATATTTTCAGGCAGGGGCATTGCGCGACTCTGGGGGTGTTTTGCTGGCCGATTGGGAGTCGGGTAGCTGGACACGGTTCCGGAATAGATATGTACATGGTGTTGTGCAACGTAACACGTTTATAGTTGACCGGTACCCTTGTGTCGCTGCGTGGGTCGGATTGAACATCATGGGCGAATTACTCTGACCAGCATCCCAATGCCCAAGTCGTTATTCCCCCGCATAAGGCAGCGCTTTGTTCAGGAACGGGCGACTCCCCGCGAGACCGCATATCCGAATGGAAATACAGGCCTCGTTCAGGCTCATCGTTCATTGAACGAGGCTTTAACGGAATAATCCCCAAATAGGGCGTTATAATCCCCAATATGAGGATGAAGACAACTTCCTTTGCTGATGCCATTTTCTCTGGTATCCAGCAACGCGTTCTGGGGCTGCTGTTCGGCCAACCGGATCGATCATTTTTCGGGAATGAATTGCTTCGGCTCACCCGTGCCGGGCGCGGCGCGCTTCAGCGCGAACTCGAAAAACTGGTGTCATCCGGGCTGGTAACAGTAACGTCTATTGGCAATCAGAAGCATTACCAGGCGAATCGCTCTTCCCCGATCTTTAACGAGTTGCGCGGGATCATCCTGAAATCTGTTGGTTTGGCCGATGTCCTGCGCACGGCGCTCACCGACGTCGCCAGTCGGATCCAGATCGCTTTTGTTTTTGGTTCCGTGGCCAAAGGTACCGATACCGCCTCAAGCGATATTGATCTGATGGTCGTGGCCGAAGATCTCGGCTACACAGATTTGTTTGAAGGTCTGGCGGCAGCCGAAGTGATATTGGGGCGCAAGGTGAACCCGACGGTTTACACGCCGGCTGAACTGGCTGAGAAGATACAGAGTAAGAACAACTTTGTACTTCGCGTACTGGAGCAATCGAAAATCTTTCTGATTGGAAATGACCATGAGCTTGCCACTCGATAACCTGGTCAAGATCAGCAAGGGTGGGCTGAAGGCGGAGCCGCCGAGCCAATCCGAGATCGATGGGCTGCTCCGATCGGCGACTCGAAAGCTACTTGATGCTCGTATCCCCAGTTTGGGCTTGGAAAGTGCGTTTGACTTGGCCTATAACGCCGCGCATGCCCTGGCGCTTGCCGCGCTACGTTGGCACGGTTATCGGGCGGAGAACCGGTATCTCGTATTCCAAGCCCTGCCCCATACGGTTGGCTTTGCCGCAACGCAGTGGCGCGTTCTCGATTTTTGCCACAACAAGCGAAATCTGGCCGAGTACGAAGGCAGTTTCAACGTGGATCAGAAACTGGTTAATGATTTGCTGGCCGTGACGCAGGAATTGGAAATTCTCGTTGTGGCATTGGGCCCTGTTTCATCCCAAAACAAGGCATCACAATCCCCAAAATAGGGATGTGCCGAACGTGCGTTCCCGAGGGAAGCTCATCGTTTGGGTTGTAAGCCCAAACCGGGGGGGCCTGTCCAGCAGGCCGAAAATCGTCAATGAGGGATCTGCCCGTTTGTTTGCGCGAGTCAGATTGACCACCCTTCGCGCTGTTGTTTGAACAGACAAAAGCATCTTCAAACCCAGAGTCAGCCTGAAAGAATGCGTAATCCACACCCATCTTAAAAGCGAATCAAAATGGCAACGATCTCTGATCTCCGAACTGGGCTGTCGCTTCTGATCGTTTCCATTGGGGGGATTATGGAATGACATTTCATCCCGACAGGATTCGTCCACCGGAAAATCCCTGCAGGGGGCGATGACTCCGGATACCCGAATCCCCATCCACAGCACCTGAGGCGATCGAATCAATTTGCCGGTAGATTTCACCCATGTTTGCATTTTGATGACGGACAGAATATGCAGCCAGATCATGGGTTTCCAACTTCAGGTTGATACCCTTAACGACAAACCTCGGATGGTCGGCCATTTGCGGCTTTTGGAATCGCAGATTTAACAACGGTTACTGACATGGATGCTATGGAAGACCAACTTACTCCTGAATTCAACTGGGACTATCCAACCAAAGCCCTTCACCCTTGCAGTGGTACCCAGCGGCGACGATATCGATGGCCTGACCAACCCTGTGCCTGATAGATGATCTCGGCCAGTTCCAGCCCCGTCTCGAGTGCCCACCACCGCGCGTCACGCACAATGGCCGCTTGCAATCGCTGGGTGAGCTTGGCGCTGATGATGCAATCAATCTTGCGCCCTTCCAGAAGGCTCAGGATCGCTTCATCAAAGAATCCGCTGTCGGCGCGAAACAGTCCGACCATCTTGTCGCCCAGATGGCGCAAGGTGGATTCGATGAAGGCCAGAACATTGTTGGTCGTATAGGCATTCCCTGGTCGCAGCCAGAAGTTGGCGACCATCCGTGCCTCCGCTACAAACGCCAGTAAGGGATGGTGCGATGGACGCCCGCGTCGGCCTGGGTTATATCCTCGTGTCGCGCCCTCTTGTTCCCCGTGGCGGGTGAGCACCGTGGAGTCCATGTCGAGGGTGATCCGCTTTAGCGTGCTGACTTGGGTAAAAAACCAGTGATAGACGGATTCTTGTACCGCCTCATTGCGAGCCATGTCGAACCGTTTGAACAAGCGCATGATTGCTTGGTATCCCGCAGCCTTCGGCCAACCAAACAACCGGGTCAGGGTGCCGTCAAAGCGCACCGTTTCGGCATGGGCAAAGCGACAGGCGCCGCACCAGATGGAAACCATCCATTGTTCGATCAGTTGCACTGGTGGATAGCCGCGGTTGGACCCTGGCAGCGGCAAATCCCAGCAGGAAGCCGCTTGCTGAAACCCCATCTGATCGAGCATTCGCTTCAGCAGTGCCATTCCTCCCCACGCGCTGACCTCGCGATTTGAAAACTTGATATCAAAAGCACTTTCCGAGGCATTGTTCAACATAAAAATCCAGGTAACTGTTCAGTATGCACTTGAATTTCAGGTGACTGTTCAGCCAGTCGCGGGCTGAGGGGGTTGCCCTGAAAAGCAAGCCGAAGCGCTTCGATGAGGTTGTGTCCCTGCTTGTGCAGGGTATCGAGGTAAGAACGGATGATGGCGAAGTTTTCCGCGCCTTTGAGCGTGCGAAAGCAGCCGGAGATTTTCTGCTTCACTTTCGGCATCCGGATGGCACGTTCGCCGAGATTGTTGGTAAAGGGGACTGACAGATCAGAGACGAAGAGCAGAACTTCATCGGCGTGCTCGCGCAGTCGGCGTAGCAGGTTAAAAGCCGGTGTCTGTTTGATTCGGCCACGCTGG
The DNA here is from genome assembly GCF_049316945.1 of Propionivibrio sp. Classification (GTDB taxonomy): domain Bacteria; phylum Pseudomonadota; class Gammaproteobacteria; order Burkholderiales; family Rhodocyclaceae; genus Propionivibrio. The sequence goes on from NZ_JBMOJE010000149.1 coordinate 6,554, forward strand.
AGCACAGTTCGTGGAGTCTCCGGATGTGCCGCTTCGCCTTCGCGCAGAATGGCTTGGTAGTCTGCCAGAATCTGCTTCACTCGCCCCGGAGCCAGTGCCTTTTCGTTCTGCTGCCGTGCGGCCTCGCAGGTCTTGTTCGCGTCCAGAAGCAGGTCAATCATGTGCTTGTTCCAGGCTTGACCGGTGGTCTCCAGAAGGAAGACAAGTTCGCGCAGCAGGTGGGCACCCCAAGAGTATTTGCTTCGCGGCACGTTGCACAGGGCGTGCACGCAATCGAGTTGCCAGTAAGGCTTCCAGCAGTCATGCACCAGCACGGCAATCCGTTTGGGCAGAATCCCGTGAGCCTCGATCGCTTCCCACCCGCGCCGGGCGTGGACGCCATACCAAGTATGGTTCGCAGTAGCGACCGTATGCAGCCAATGCAACTTTCCCGCGACCCGAAAACCCGATTCGTCAGCATGCGCCACCGGTGCTTCGATCAAGGCTTGGGCAATTTGGCCGACCGAGGGGAGAAGCAATTCGCTCGCCTCATCCACCCACGCCAGCAGGGTGGCAGGGGAAACCTCAAGATGAAACAGGTCAGCGATCAGTTGCGATGCGCGGCCGTAGGGCAGCAACTGACCTTGCGTCAGATGCACCCCCAAAGCGCGGACGTTCGCGCCGTATTGCACGGCTTCGGTGACCCCCGAGGGGAACGCACTGACATGCTCCCGCCCGCAGGTGCAGCGTACTTGCAGGGTGCGATACTCGACCACTTGGTAATGCGCCGCCGGTATGTCGAACACCTGACGTCGCTCGGCAATTTTGGACTCTGACGCGGACAAGGACGCACCGCAGGCGCAGTGATTCGGCAGCGGGCTGTCTCGGATTTCATCGGGTTCGCTTGTTCGCTCAAGTGTCTGCCCGGGGTGCCCGGCTTGCCCGCCCGCTTTCTTGCCGGAAGGCTGGCGAAGCGATTGAGTCTTCTTCGCCAGCCCATCCGACGACGGGGGTTTGCTGGAGTTGTGACTGTCCTTCGACCGCTGCGCTTCCAGTTCCGCTAGTCGCGCAAAGAGTTTGCGGATCAGTTCGTCCTTCTGATCCGAGCTCATCGTCGAGAGGTCTGGAAGCTCATGCATAGGATAAAGTATCGCCTGTAAATAACTGAAATTCAAGTGCATACTGAACAGTTACAAATCCAGCCAATAACAGCAAGTAATCAGGCAGTTGGCCTAATGAATCTCATTAGGACCAACCAATCCCCTAAGCATAAACTGCAGCGTATAGGTTACCTTGGAATTGCTAATGGATAATCTGGGTTGAATACTTACCAGAGGATTTATTGCTCGGCCAGCGCCAATGGAACGCCACGGGGTAATTTACACATCATTGGAACGGGGAGCACAACGAAGGATTTGACAGCTTCAGAAAATAGCCTGGAGAACCGCATGGATATTGGCTTCCAGCGGATCGAAAGAAGGGGGAAGCCGGTCGTTAAGCCGGGTTCTGTCGTGGACAACCATTCCTCTAGGCGCACTGTTGCCAGTACGCTCAAGCAGCCTACCCGGAAGCAACGCGAGCCACGCCATGCGCTTCCCTATTTGGCCTTGCTTCAGATGGGGTTTGCCGTGCCGTCCGTGTTACCACGTCCGCGGTGAGCTCTTACCTCGCCGTTTCACCCTTACCGGCCCGGGTTTCCCCGAGCTTAGGCGGTCTATTCTCTGTTGCACTTTCCGTCACCTCACGGTGCCCGGTCGTTAACCGGCATCTTGCTCTATGAAGCCCGGACTTTCCTCTCGGCTAAGACTTGCGCCCTTCGCCCAGCGGTTGCCTGACCGACTTCCCGGCGCGATTATACCCCCGTCACGCGGAATGGATCAGTTTGCTGCCGGTGCAGACTCGATCGCCGGGGGAGGCGGCGCTACCCTGGGTGCTGCGGTGAATACGAGTACGTCGTTGCGCATTTCGTAAACACCCATCAGCGGCCCCATGCCGCCTTCCGGAATATTGTCGAGCTTGGCAAAGCCTTCACAGGTTCGCGTTTCGACGACGAACATGCTGCCGTTCTGCTTGAGGATCCAGGCATCGTTGCCCGGCGAATACACTTCCACCTTGGCATTGAGCCCCGCTTCCGACATCGCGTGCCGGCGCATGCAGTCGGGCATGCGCGCTGCAACGATGGAATACTTCGCCGTTTTCTCCCACGGCAGGCCCGTCACCCGGATCAGGGTTAACGCATGAGCGCTGCCCTTGATCTCGAAAGACACGCGCTGGTCGGAACAGGCCGCAAGAAACGGCAACAGGAGCAGGGCGAGCCATGCGGATGCGGATCCGGGTGAAAATCTTGGCGAAATCATGGGGGAAACCTCCCAAAACAATCGAATCAATCGTTAATCAATCAACTTCCAATGCAGCGACTCGCCGGCACACAACGGCACCAGTTTTTCGTTGCCGGCATAATCGAAAGTCTCCGGCATCACCCAGGTTTTCTGTTCCAGCGTCACGCTACCGGTATTGCGCGGAAGCCGATAGAAATCCGGGCCGTTGAAGCTGGCAAAGGCTTCCAGCTTGTCGAGCGCACCGGCCGCGGCAAAGGCTTCGGCGTAGAGTTCCAAAGCCGAATATGCCGTATAGCAACCCGCGCAACCGCAAGCGTTCTCCTTGGTGCCGCGCGCATGCGGTGCAGAATCGGTGCCGAGAAAGAATTTGTTGCTGCCCGAAGTCGCCGCGCCAAGCAGCGCCTGGCGATGAATCTCGCGCTTCAGTACCGGCAGGCAGTAGTAATGCGGACGGATGCCGCCGGTAAAAACTGCATTGCGGTTATAGAGAAGATGATGCGCGGTGATCGTCGCCGCCACGTTCGCTCCGGCAGCAGCGACAAATTCCGCTGCCTCCCTGGTTGTGATGTGCTCGAACACCACGCGCAAGCCCGGACGACGCGCCAGCAGGGGCTGCAGAACGGTTTCGATGAAAACATTCTCGCGGTCGAAAATGTCGATGGACAAATCGGTCACTTCGCCGTGTACGAGCAGCGGCAGACCAAGCTTCTCCATTTCGGCCAGCGCCGCGTCACATCGGGCGAGGTCAGTGACGCCGGCATCTGAATTGGTCGTCGCACCGGCCGGATAGAGCTTGACCGCCTGCACAAAACCGCTGTCAACAGCACGCCGGATCTCGTCTGCCGGTGTGTTGTCGGTGAGATAGAGCGTCATCAAGGGTTCGAAACTCATGCCCGCAGGCAGCGCGGCGAGAATGCGGTGGCGATACTCGGCGGCCAGAGCGACAGTGGTCACCGGCGGACGCAGATTGGGCATGACAATGGCGCGGGCAAACTGGCGTGCGCTATGCGGCAGAACGGCAGCCAGCGCCTCGCCGTCGCGCAGGTGCAGGTGCCAGTCGTCGGGACGGGTGATGGTGATTCGCATTGCTGGACTTAAGGATGGAAAAGACCAATTCTAGATGAAATGCCGATAGGGGCACAGAAAAGCATTCAGCTACGGCGTGTCCGCGAGAAACAGGAAATAACCGGCATTATGTAGCAGCTACCCCAAGCCTCTGACCGCGGTACCGACCA
>NZ_JBMOJE010000150.1:0-10106 GCF_049316945.1 Propionivibrio sp.
GCCCAAGGCGTGCCGTGCCCAAGGCGTGCCGTGCCCAAGGCGTGCCGTGCCCAAGACACCCCGGAGGTTTCGTGCGTACCAGGCACGGCACACCAAGGGCACGGCACGCCGTGCCCCTACAGTTTCCATACTCATGCGAGTGCAGGCGCAGTCTTCGTTTCTCCGGGACGCAGCACCGTTTCAACACCGATCAGTTCAGCGACCAACTGGCCGCTGGCATCGGAGAAGGCGATGTCGCACACGGTACGTGCATCATGAATATTGCGCCCGTAGACCACGCCTTGCAGCGGGCCGTCGGAGAGACCGTCGCGGTAGCTGCGATATTCGCCCATCGCCATCGGCAGTACGGCGCCTCCGAGGACATGCCGCGACCAGAGTAGTGCGAGTTGCAGACCGCCGTCCAGGGCAGCTGCATCGCTGCGCCAGGATTCGGCAGGCCACGCTGATTTCTCCGTGCCCGAAAGCATGCCGACGATACCGTCACGTGAGACACCCTGCACAGAGTCGATGACCTGGAAGCTTGGCCCGTGGAACAGCACATGACCGTCATATACAGCGGCCTGCGTCCAGGCATCGAGGATCGGCTCTGCTTCGCCGACCGGCGCCGTGACGGCCACCTTGGTCATGCCGACTGTCGCGCTGTAATGCAACACGTTCTTCTTGCCGCGCAGCTCAACGCCGATTTCGGCACCCGATCCGTTTGACAGCAGATGCGCGCTGACCGTGAAGCGATCGCCCGCCCCGGCGTAGTTGTCCAGCTTGATGCCGCGCAACACCTTGACCTGCTTGACGGTGGCCAGTACCAGATCCGGACGGCAGGCACGCGCCGCGCGCAGGAACCACTCGACGGCCAGCATCATCGGCACCACCGGGACGCCGGCAATGCTGTGATCGGCCAGATGCGGATGCGAGTCTATGCTGACGCGTACCTCGACCGTGGCCTGCGGCGTCACGCTGGCGCCGAGCGCACCATCACCCTGCGCACCACCGACGATAATACTGACGTCAGCGCTGACGTCATCACTGCTACAAGTCATCTCGTCGACAAAGCGTTGTGCGCCAATCGCCAGCGGAATCAGGGCGACGCCCATTTGCTGGAAGTGGCTCTTCAGGCTCGGCGTCACCATGCCGCCTTCCCAGGGGCCCCAACCGATCGCACGCACCACGCAGGCGTCTCCCCGGCGGGCACGCTCGGCACAGGCGACGAGGTTGAGCACCTCGTTGGCCATCGCGTAATCGCACTGCCCGAGGTTGCCGGTCCGCGCGGCGACGGAAGAGAAGACGCACAGCGCGGTGAGGGGATCTTTTGCGGTGGCCGCGAGCAGTGCGCGCAGGCCGCTGACCTTGGTGTCGAAGACACGATCGAACTGCTCGTCGGTCTTCTCCTCGATGCGCTTATCGGCGAGTACGCCGGCGCCATGCACGACAGCGGTGATCTGTCCCCATGTATTGCGCACGGTTTCCAGTGCAGCGGAAAGCGCTGCAGCGTCGGATACGTCGACCGCGATGTAACGTGACTCGGAACCGGCAGCCTTGAGCGCCGCCTGCGTGGCGCGGATTTCGCGCAGCGCGAGCAGCGTTGAAAGCTGGCCGTTCAGCTCGGACGGCGTCGGCTTGCGCCCTTCGGCTTGGGCACGCTGCAGCAGCGCACGCTTGAGACCGGCATCGTCGCCGATGCTGCGCAATTCCTCGGGCTCATCACCCAGTTCGGTGCGTCCGAGCAGCACGATACGCGGCTGTTTAGCCTTGGCCAGTGCGATCAGGCTGGCTGCCGTAACGCCACGGCCACCGCCTGAAGCGACAACAATGGAGTTGCTGTCGATTGCCTCATCCTGGACGGGCACGGCGCGCCGTGCCCCTACCGGCACCAACGCCAGCGTCGTGCGCCGTCCATCGGCGTGCAGCCCGACTTCCAGCGTCGTGCCGCCTTGAAGCAGTTCGGCAACGATGGCCTCGGCCAGCGCACCGGCTTCACGCGCTTTCTTGCCGGTGCCGCGCTCAAGGTCGATGGCTTTTACCGCCGCTTTTGGCCATTCGAGCGCCGCAGTACGCGCCAGTGCACTAATACCGCCGAGGAAGGCACGCGTCGCGTCGCTCCCGGACAGGCCGAAATCGCCGCCCGTATCCTGCACGGTGACGAAGGCGCCGCCTTCACTGGTCATGCGCGCCGCAACCGTACGACTGGCGCGGAAGGCTTCGCGATTGACCGCGACCGCCTCATCAACGCTGTTCACGGCACGCAGGCCGCCGAGGAAAACCACGGCATCGGCATCGGCCGGAACTGTCGCGACAACGCTGGCCTTGACCCCGTGTTTGGCCAGACTCGCCACCAACGCGGCAGCGACACCGGCGCCATCGTCGGTCACCACCAGACGCTGCGCGCCGAGGATGCCGGAAAGCGCCATGCCGACCGGGCTGGCCGGCACTTCACGCACGGCAAAACGCTCGACGCTGGTTTGCGGCGTGGCGGTTGCAGCAGTCGCTGCTGCCACAGTGGCAACTGCCGTTGCCGGCTGGCCTGCGGCACGCATGTGCTCGATGATCTGGCCAAGCGTACGCAAAGTCGCCAGTTCGCTCGGTTTGACTTCCGGCAGGTTTGGTGCGCGTTCGCGCATCGCCGAGAGAATTTCGACGCGCTTGATGCTGTCTATACCGAGATCGGCCTCCAGCTCCATATGCACGCCGAGCATCTCTTGCGGATAACCCGTTTTTTCGGCAACGATGCTCATCATCAATGCTTCGAGATCAAGCACTGGCGAGGGGGGCATCGGCCTCGCCTCATCCCGTACGGGCACGGCGCGCCGTGCCCCTACTTGAAGGGGAGGGAGAGCGGCAAAAGCCGCGCCACCGGCAGCACGCATGTGGTCAACGATCTGGCCAAGGGTGCGCAAGGTGGCAAGTTCGGCCGGCTTCACTTCTGGCAGATTCGGTGCGCGTTCGCGCATCGCCGAGAGAATTTCGACGCGCTTGATACTGTCGATGCCGAGGTCGGCTTCAAGCTCCATGTGTGCGCCGAGCATTTCTTTCGGGTAGCCCGTTTTTTCGGCGACGATGGTCATCATCAGATCTTCAAGATCAAGCACTGGCGCGGCCTGCAGGGCAACTGGTGCAACTGCCGAAGCAACCGGCATAGCGGCAAAAGCCGCGCCACCGGCAGCGCGCATGTGGTCAACGATCTGGCCAAGCGTGCGCAGGGTAGTGAGTTCGCTCGGCTTCACTTCTGGCAGATTCGGTGCGCGTTCGCGCATCGCCGAGAGAATTTCGACGCGCTTGATACTGTCGATGCCGAGGTCGGCTTCAAGCTCCATGTGTGCGCCGAGCATTTCTTTCGGGTAGCCCGTTTTTTCGGCGACGATGGTCATCATCAGATCTTCAAGATCAAGCACTGGCGAGGGGGTCATCGGCCTCGCCCCATCCCGTACGGGCACGGCGCGCCGTGCCCCTACTTGAAGGGGAGGGAGAGCGGCAAAAGCAGCACCACCGGCAGCACGCATGTGCTCGACAATCTGGCCGAGGGTGCGCAAGGTGGCGAGTTCGGTCGGCTTAACTTCCGGCAAGCTCGGAGCCCGCTCGCGCATCGCCGAGAGAATTTCAACGCGCTTGATGCTGTCGATGCCGAGGTCGGCTTCTAGCTCCATTTCGGCGCCGAGCATTTCCTGCGGATAACCGGTTTTTTCGGCAACGATGGTCATCATCAATGCTTCAAGATCAAGCACTGGCGCGGCCTGCAGGGCGACTGGCGCAACTGCGGCGGCAACCGGAGCGGCAACCTGGACAGGCGCTGGAGCCGGTGCCGATACCGGTATGACAACAGGCAGCGGAGAAGCGTACTCAACCGGTGCAGCGATATATTGCGCAGGCGGTGCAAGTTGTTGCGCCGGCGCCGTGCCACCGAGCATCGCGCCCAGACCGGCGAACGACGACTCGGCGGTCTTCAGGAAAGCCATGTGGCTATCGGCCATCGAACGCTGATAAGCCGCATGCGCTTCTGCGGTCGTCCGCTGTGTTTCCTGGAAAGCCTGCACCCAGGCGAGGTGCGCCTCGGGGGCCATGCTGGCCGCGGCGTTCACCTCATCCCGTACGGGCACGGCGCGCCGTGCCCCTACCTGAAGGGGGGGGGGAACCGTCACGGTTTCACGAATGATCACCGGTTCCGGCAACGCGCGTGGCGGGTTGGGCGGCGGCAGATCCTTCGCACCGCCTGGCGGCGGGTAGGGCCGGCCGGAATTGGCGCCAAGGATGGGCATCGTCATTGCCGGCTTCTTTACCGGCTTGTCGGACAGTGGGGCGAACTGGGCCCAGAGGGGCGCGAAGTCAATGGCCACGCCAGCCAGCGCAAGGCGGCCGAGGCCTTCCTGCAGCGTCGTGACGCCATGCTTGCCCTTGCGGTCGAGGTTGATGGCACGGTGCGGACGATCGCCGAGGATGCGTCCGACCAGTTCGCTCAGCACGCTACCGGCGCCGACTTCGACAAAAGTACGAACACCACGGGCGTACATCGCCTCGATCTGTTCGACGAAACGTACCGATTGCGCGAGCTGCGCGGCGAGTTGTTCGCGGATCGCCGGCGCTTGCTTGGCGTAAGTCGATGCGGTGGCGTTGCTGTACACGTCGAGCTGCGGCGCGCTGACACTGACGCTCTGCAGGAACTCGCCGAACGGCACGCTCGAAGCGGCGACCAGCGGGCTGTGAAAGGCAGTCGCCACGGGCAGGCGCTTGGCGGTCATGCCCTGCGCGGCAAATGCGGCTTCGACTTTGCTGATCTCGTCGACCGAACCCGAGAGGACGACCTGGGTCGGCGAATTGTGATTGGCCACCACCACGTTGGCGCCGCTCTCGGCAAGCGCTACACGTACCTCGTCGATCGATTTGGCGACGGCGGTCATCGCGCCGGGCACGGCCGATGCATCGCGCATCAGTTCGCCGCGCCGACGGGCGACCTTGACCAGACTCGGGGCGTCGAAGACACCGGCCTCATGCAGCGCGGACACCTCGCCGAAACTGTGACCGGCGACGCAGCCCGGATGCACGCCGACAGCGTGCAGCACGTTGGCTAGCGACTGGCTGTGCACGCCAAGGGCGGGCTGCGCCCATTCGGTGGCGGTCAGCTTTTTCTGTTGCGCGTCGCGATCCGCATCGGTAAATACCGGCTTCGGGAAAACCACGTCGTGCAGACGCTCACCGTCGAACGGCAGGTTGGCTGCGTCATCCCACGCCTTGCGCGCCGGATCGAAAGCCATCGCCGCCTCGGCGCCCATGCCCACATACTGGCTGCCCTGACCGGGGAAGAGGAAGGCCAGTTGGCCTGCATCGGCCGTACCGGTCGCGTAATGCACGCCGGTCGGGCTGGAATAGGCCGTGCCCGGTGTTTTTTCGATGGTCGCTGCGGCCTGCGTCAGCTTTTCCGCCAACTCGCCGGCATTGGCGGCGATTATCGCCAGCCGCGCTAAGTCGTTAACTTCGTTGATCGAGAAGGCAAGCTGCGTCTCACGCGCCACATGACAAAGTTCCTTTTTGCCGCCGGCCAGTGCGCGGCACTGGGCGACCAGTTCCGCCGGGCTGGCGGCGCTGAGCAGCACCAGCTCGGTGGGGACGGTGCGCAGACGCCAGGCCGGCTTGCCGGTGTCGACCGAGGGGACGTATTCCTCAAGCGTCACGTGGAAGTTGCTCCCGCCAAAACCGAAACTCGATACCGAGGCGCGGCGCGGGTGCTGGTCATCGCGAATCCACGGGCGGCGCTGGGTGTTCAGGTAGAACGGGCTTTGCTCGATTTCAAGCTTGGGGTTCGGGCGGTCGACCTTGATCGTCGGCGGCAGCACCTTGTGATGCAGCGCCATGATCGCCTTGAACAGTCCGGCCGCACCGGCCGAGGCCTTGGTGTGGCCGATCTGCGATTTCACCGTGCCGAGCGCGCACCATTGATTGTCTTCACGCGCGCCGCCAAAAGCGAGCTTCAGTCCGGCGAATTCGGCGACATCGCCAGCCTTGGTGCCGGTGCCGTGCGCTTCGACCAGCTCGACCGTCTCCGGGCCGAAACCGGCCACTTCGTAGGCGCGGCGTAGCGAGCGCGCCTGGCCTTCGGGCAGTGGCGCATAAACGCTGTTGGCCCGTCCGTCTGATGCCGAGCCAATGCCACGGATGACGGCATAGACGCGATCGCCGTCGCGCTCTGCGTCATCAAGGCGCTTCAGTGCCATCATCGCGATGCCTTCGCCGAGCAGGGTGCCGTCGGCGCTATCGGAAAACGGCCGGCAATCGCCCGTCGGCGAGAGCGCCGGCGTCTTGCTGAAGCACAGGTACATGAATATGTCGTTCATCGCATCAACGCCGCCGGTAATGACGAGGTCCGACTGGCCGAGCTGCAGTTCGTTGATGCCCATCGAGACGGCGGCCAGCGAACTGGCGCACGCCGCGTCGGTTACCGCGTTGGTGCCGCGCAGATCGAAGCGGTTGGCGATGCGGCCGGCGACGACATTGCCGAGCAGGCCGGGGAAGGAGGATTCCTGCCACGGCGTGTAGCTGCTGGCGATACGCGCACAGACTTCCTGCGCCTCGGATTCTGGAATGCCGCTGTCGCGCAGGGCCTTCAGCCAGATCGGCTTCTGCAGCCGGCTAACCATGTTGCCGAGCAGTTCCTGCGCCGAGGTGACGCCGAGCAGCACGCTGATCCGTTCGCGGTCCATCGTAGAAAACTGGCCCTGCGCGGCATCTTCCAGCACTTTCTGGGCGACGATCAGCGCCAGGATCTGCGCCGAGTCGGTTGCCGGAACAATGCTCGGCGGCACGCCGAATTCGAGCGGATCGAAATCCACCGGCGACAGGAAACCGCCGCGATTCGAGTAGGTCTTGTCGAGCGCCTTCGGATCGGGATCGTAATAGTCTTCAACCAGCCAGTGCGAGGCCGGCACGTCGGTAATCAGATCCTTGCCGGCCAGGATGTCGGTCCAGAAGCCGCGCGAATCGGTCGATCCGGGGAACAGTGCGCTGACGCCGACGACGGCGATAGGGGTTTGCTGGCGATGGGTTTTGGACATGGAAGTGATCTCGATTGCGGCGAAAAAAAGTTGGGTGCTGAAAAATATCAAAAACCTACCGCAGAGGCGCAGAGGTTTCGCAGAGGTAACGCAGAGAAAACCTTTAAAACAAATGGTTTTCTCTGCGTTACCTCTGCGTCTTCGCGCCTCTGCGGTAAGCTTTTCATTTTCACAGCCTCTAAATAAAAATCAGGAAAGCAGGCGTGGCCGGAACTGGAACGACGTGGCGGGTACCGGCAGGCCGAAACTGCGCAACTGTCCGGCACGGGTAATGACGGCAGCGCCTTCGAGCAGGTTCAGGGCGATCTGCACCACCGAACGGTTTTTCGGTTCGGCAAGGAAGGAGCCGGCTGCCCAGCGGTTGAAGGCGCCCATCGCCGGCCCGGACCAGATCTGGTAGTCGGCACGCCGTGAGACTTCGCCGTCAATCGCCCACTTGCTGGCCTTGCCCAGATACCAGCGGAAGACGAGGGCCATGCGGTGCTTGGGATCGGCCTCGGCACGGACTACTTCAGCCGGGTCGCGCTTCTGCCAGAACCCCCGGGTTTCGGCCCAGATCTCGTCGAACGTGGCGTGCAGAACGTCGCGCTCAAGCCTGGTTTTCAGTTCCAGCGGGATGGCTTCAAGCGAGGCGTTCGAGTGCCAGGCTTCGTATAGCTTGGACGAACGCACGCCGAACATCGTGCCGCGCTTGAGCACCTGGACATTGACGCCCAGTTCGAACATGTCGGCAGCCGGCGCCATGATCACATCGGCCACATCGGCTTCGGCGAGCATCGCCTTGCCGGCATCGGAAAGCCCGGCTTCGACGGCGGCCTGGTTGACCGAACCGGTCACCACGTAGGCCGCACCCATCGAAAAGGCGGCGGCCAGCGAACCGGGCGTACCCAGCCCGCCCGCCGCGCCGACGCGGATCGGGCGGTCGTAGCCATGCTGTGCCACCAGTTCGTCACGCAAGGCCATGATGGTCGGGAACAGCGCAACCAATAGCTGGTTGTCGGTGTGGCCGCCGCTATCGGCCTCGACCGTGATGTCTTCGGCAACCGGAACCTTCGCCGCCAGATCGGCCTCGGTCTGCGTCAGCAGATTCTGCGCGACCAGCGCGCGCAGCATGTCGGCCGGTGCCGGCGACATGAAGCGGATCGCCACTTCGCGCCGGGAAATCTTGGCGAATACGCGGTGCTTGCGCACGATACGGTCGTTGGCGTCGAGCTGCAGACCGGCCGCAGCGCAACGCACCACTGCCGGGGTCAGCCCCATGAAGGCCGATGCCGAGATGATCGGCACGCCCTTGCGGATCAGCAGATCCGCAACGCGATTTTCAAGCCCGGCTTCATTCGGCGAGTGAATCAGGTTGACGCCCCATGGCAAACGATTGCCCAGTTTGGCAACCAGCTCATCGACGGCTTCTTCAACACGCGGATAACCCAGCCCGCCGGCGCCGAAAAATCCGATCATGCCGGCCTCGGCCATGGCGATGCACAGGCGTGTCGTCGCAATGCCGTTTGCCATCTCGCCGGCAACGTAGGGGAAGCGCACGCCGTGCGTCTCGCAAAAGGACCGATCGCCCAACCATTCCGGAAAGGTCGCCGGCAGCGTCGCCAGCAGGGGCAAATCACCGGGTGCCGCCGTTGTCGTAGCCGATCCGCCCATGGCCAGCCCGATACGCGCTCGTGCCAGGTCACGGACCACATGCATCGGCTCACGGATGCTTTCCAGCAAAGGGCCAAGCTCGGCAGGTTCAAAAACCGGGGACCGGGCGCCGGACCGCCAATGACCGACAGGGGTCAGCTGAGTGTTGTTCAAAATTCACCTGCGCGGAATGAGACAAACGTCATGAAAAAATGGCCGGATCAAGCCGAAGGACAATGAACTGGTGCAGTGAGTCGGGCAGTACATAAGGCGTAGTCTAGCAAAAAAATACAGTTGTATATACGGTCGCGCATTAATTCGTCGGTTATGATGGCTTATCCATTAGCGAGAGATTCGATGAGCAGCAAGCCAGACAACGTCAAGGTGAGCCCACCCGGGCGCAAGCCGGTCATTTCCCGCCAGGACATCATCGCTGCGGCACTGAAATTGCTGGGGCCGAGCCGCAGCGTATCCACGCTCAGCCTGCGGGAAGTGGCGCGCGAGGCCGGTATTGCCCCGAACAGCTTTTATCGCCACTTTCGCGATCTGGACGAATTGGCGGTGGCGCTGATTGACCTCGCCGGCCAATCGCTGCGGCAGATCATCGGCGAGGCGCGCCAACGTTCCAATTCCGAGCACAGCGTGGTTCAAGGGTGCACTGACGCCTTCATGGACCAACTGCGTGCCGACGACCCCTTGCTGCACATCCTGCTGCGTGAAGGCACGGTCGGATCAGCCGCGTTCAAACACGCGGTGGAACGTCAGTTGAACTTTTTCGAAGACGAACTGCAACTGGACTTGACGCGCCTGGCCGAACTCAAGAACTCTGGGCTGTACGAACCGGCGCTGACCGCCAAGGCCATCACCCGGCTTGTCTTTGCAATGGGTGCTACGGCGCTGGACCTGCCGCAAGATAAACACGCTGAATTGACCAGGCAGATTGTCCTGATGGTGCGCATGATCATCGCCGGGACACAGGCATTGGCAGCGATCAATACAAAAGCCCGTACTTGATCGCTGTTGGCTGACAGAGTCACGCCCAGGCGCCGATGCGCGCCGTCTGCATCCTCTTTCGTCAGTCCAGCGCTGATTTTCAAGGCTGCAATGCCACCTCCTGCTGTAGCGATCCTGGCTCCCCGGGATCGAGTTGATCGAATGGGCGCAATGGGCAGAGATGCGCAGAGACACGCCCCATCAGGAAGCCGCCTTCCGCGAATAGAATTGCCCGGAACAGTCTTCAGACTTGACTGCCATGGCTATAAGTCTGCACTTCACGTCTTGATAATTGCATATAAGAAAGTGGCACAGTTTGATTACTGTCCACCGAATAAGCTTCTGCATTTTTCTTCGTTGTCGTGGTCGTGAGCGTCGCTTAGATTGGCATCCCTTAGGAACGGCTACGAAATAACTTCCCGATTTTATCTTCTCACCTGCATTGAT
>NZ_JBMOJE010000151.1:0-9788 GCF_049316945.1 Propionivibrio sp.
AGATGCTGGGCAATATGTCGCGCTCCTACCGCCATGAACTCTATGGGCGCAAACCCTGTACGCGCTTCATGGATGCCGCGCCACTGGTGGTGGATATTGGCGTCACGCTTTCCGAATTGACCGACGTGGTGGTGGGAGCTGATCCCCGGCATCTGATCAGCGGTTTCGTCATCACCGATCATGAAAGGTACGTCGGCATGGGCTCGGTGCAGGATCTGGTGCGGGTGGTCACCGAGATGCAGATGCAAGCCGCCAAATATTCGAATCCGCTCACGCAGCTACCGGGCAATGTTCCGATCAATCAGCACATCGACAACCTTCTTGAAGCCGGGGAAGCCTGCTGCATTGCCTATTGCGATCTGGATCACTTCAAGCCGTTCAATGATGTTTACGGCTATGCCATGGGGGATGAAGTCATCCGCTTGACGGCACGCGTCCTGACTGGCTCATGCGATGCCGAACTGGATTTCATCGGCCATATCGGCGGCGATGATTTCGTATTGATCATGCGCAGTGAAGACTGGGAAGCGCGCTGCAATCGGGCGCTGGCAAATTTCGGTGCGGAAATCCTGAAATTCTTCAGCAGCGACGACATCGAGCGAGGTGGCTACATCACGGAAAATCGCAAGGGCGAGATGGAATTCCACCGCCTGACGGCGCTATCAATTGGTGCGATTGACGTAAAGCCAGGGATGTTCCGAAACCACCTGCAAGTATCCATTGCGGCAGCCGAGGTCAAGAAGCGGGCGAAGGCGATTCATGGCAATAGTCTATATATCAATCAACGGCTGTACACGTCTGAAGCAAACACCGCCAGGTAAGGAGGCTTACCCATGAGTTCCAACGCTAAGCGGCAAAGCCAAGGTTGCGATGGCCACGGCGAGAACACCGTTCTGGATGAATTTCCTGTCTTCAGTTCAGCGCATTTCATCTGCGCCGAGCCGCGCTGGCTGGGAACTGCCTTGCGTGGCCTTCTTCTGTTGTCCGGGCTCGGGATTGCCTATATCGCGACAACGGCGCCAAACCTTCCCTCCACCATCAATCTGTTGCTGTGGATTGCCTCGGGCCTGGCGATTCTCGGCGCAATAATGCTTTCGCCCGATTCGATCCACTATGCCAGCGATCCGCAAGGGGTTTATTTCCCCTCCCGGGAAAGGTCAGGAATTTTTGGACCGTCCAGGCCGCAAACGTGGCTGTTCGTTCCCTGGTCGAACATAACCAGTCTCTGTGCATCCCTATTGCTCAACGAATCAGGAAATACCAAGGGCGTCATTTTCAGCCTGCGCGCCAGCGAGGAGGAACGGCGGGTATATTTCACAGGAACAACCATGCCGACGCATGACAAAGGGTTGCTTATAGGCGACCGGTCAACCATTCTCGTCGGATTTCCGAGCGCATTTAAGTCACCGTATAAAATTGCTGAATTGCTGCACAGCTTCCGGCGCCTGAAAGCCACTCCCTGCAACTGCAGCTAACACTTGAAATGTTCAGGAAACACGCTAAACTTTTTGAGGAAATTCCGCGTAATCGATACCAAACTTAGCGCTGACAAGCACGTATATATGCAAAAAACTCAAGCTGTGGAATCTCTCGGCCAACGCAGACTGATGTTGCCGGCCTGGGTGAAGGCGGCCCTCTCGGCCAATGATCGCCTCAAGATCTACCTCACGGTAGTCCAGGCAGCTTCATCTCACGCCGCGCATCCGAATCGCGATCTGCCGGATATGGCGAAGGAGATCGCTGACGCCGGGCTCAGCCCCGGCTGGTTGCACGGCATCATTGCGGTCGCAACGCGAATCGACGAAGACCTCTTTGTTCCCGACTTGCCGCGACTGGTCAAATGTCTCAAGGACGACCTCGCGACGATGGCTCGCCCCGTGCTTGAAACCACCACTACAGGCGCGCCGCCACAGCCGCGCGTACAGCATTGGCTCGACTGGCTCGGAACACTGCCCTCGGATCGCCTGAGCGAAAAGCATCTCGAGGCACTCACCCATGGCCATCGGGGCGGTGCGGACAGTCTGCATCTGCTGGTGATGGACCTGCACAAGCAGATCAATCACCTTTCAGGTGCGTTGGCGAGCGAGGTGATTGATGGTGCCAACGTTTGGGAACTGCGCCCCGAGGATCGTGCACTTGTCTTGGCCTTCATGCGCGGGCTGAACCGGACGGCGGCACTGAAGTTCGACCATCCGGGCCTGGAAACAGCGGCCACGCGGGACGGCGAGCGGTTGTTGTTGCAGAACGATATTGGCACCAACGATGCGCATGTGCTGGTGATTCAGGTCACTGCGCACGAAATCACACTGACCTATTCCGATCTGCATCGCCGTCGCCTCGAGTTCTTCCATACCCTTCTGGCGCCGTTCGGGGCCCACTGGTCGGGGCTGGAATCCCGCACCAGCGAAAACCTCAATGCTGGCGCAGCGTATTCGGTGGCCACCGCCCGGTTCGACTGTCCGGACGATCTCGCGCTCGAAGCAGCGCTGGAAGGCATCGCCTCGCGCATCGTGTTTCTGATCGACTGGAACCGTGCCCGCAAACGACTGCAGGCATTCGTCGAGAAGGCCGAGGCGATTGCCGTACTTGCCGAAGCGGCCCGGCTCGATGTCGGTCACCGGGCGTGGTTGCAGGCAGGCGGGGAGCGCCTCATCTTTGCCGCGATGGAAGCGGCAGGGGAAGGCGCGTTCCGGATTGGCGATCGGCTCGACGAAGTCATGGGAGCCGCTGATGCCCGTGCCTTCCTGGTGGCGGTCATGCAACTGGCCTGCGATGCATTGCGCGGCAACCAACCGCTCGCCCTGGTGGCCGACGAGACGCGCATGCTGCTTGCCCAGCATGTGCGCCATCGCACCAGTGAGTTCGACTTGTTATCCGAGCACGCGGCCTATTGCCACGCACTGGCCCAAGCGATCAGTGATGGCCTGGCGCATGGCGTCGAAAGCTCGGGCAAAGCCGCTCAAGAATTGGCGGAGCGCTCTAAAGCCTGGGAACGCAAGGCCGACCACCTCGTCATGCAAGCCCGTGACAAGGCAGAACGACAGCCCCGTTGGCGGCCCATTGCCCGGCTGGCAGAACAGTCTGACGACGTGGCCGATGCGCTTGAGGAAGCCGCCTTTCTCATCAGTCTGATTGGTGGCCACCATTTGACGGGTTGGAACGACGATGTACGGAACGTCCTGTCGCGCCTCGCCGTCACGGTGCTGCAGGCGACCCAAGACTATGTGAAGGCACTAACCATCGCTCGCACACTGGGTTCGGACAGTGAAGCGATCGACAACGACGCCTTCCTTGCCGCGACCTGGCGGGTTCTGCAGGCAGAACGACAATGCGATGCCATGCTGCGTGATGCACGCCGGATTATCCTCGGGGCAGTTCAGGACGCGCCTTCGCTGATGCTCGCCAATGACCTGGCCGTCGCGTTGGAAGATGCCTCTGACCGTCTGCTCGCGGCTGCCTATACGCTGCGGGACGTCGCCTTCGACAAAGCCGGAGTGTGATGATGACATCGAGCCGGTACCACGACGTAGCGCTGCAAAAGCCGCGCGCCACCCGTTTCCTGCAGGGGACGACATGGCCCGTGTGATACAGAGACCTTCGACATCGCCCATCCAGAGCCGGCGTTCGGGACGCAGGTCCAGGGTGCTGAAGGCGCCACCGCCAGTAGCGGCGAATGTTGCGCTACCCGCCGAGGTGTATCTGATCGGATGCGGCTCCGCAGTTGCCAGCGCCGGCCAACCATCGGCACAGTCGATGGGCTTCAAAGCCTGGAATTTGTTGCGCATGGTGCAAATGTCGCTGCCCGTGCCTCCTGCCTTCGTGCTCGGCACGCACTACTGTGTCGCTCCCTCAGCGCGCCAGCAGGCTTCCAGTTCAAACCTGTGGTCCGCCGGTCTGCATGAGCTGGAACGTGCGACCGGTCTGGCCTTGGGTGACACCGGGCGCCCACTGCTGCTCTCAGTCCGTTCGGGTGCTCCGGTATCGATGCCTGGAATGATGGATACGATTCTGAATATTGGGCTCTGTGACGCAACTGTCAGCGGCCTGTTGCGGCAAACCGGCAATCCGCGGCTGGTCTGGGATGCATATCGGCGGCTCGTGGCCACCTACGGCGAGGTTGTGGCCGGACTGCCGGGCCAGCTCTTCAGCGAAGCCACCACTTCCCTTTTTGGGATGCGTGACGAACGTGAACTCGACTTTGCAGAGTTGCGGGAACTGACCCGACGATTTCTCGACGTTTATGTGCAGGCGGCGGGCCGGTCATTTCCGCAGTATCCACGGCTTCAACTCGCGGGGGCAATCGAGGCCGTCTTTGCATCCTGGCAGTCCGCGAGGGCATGCAAATATCGACGCCTGAACCGTATTTCTGACGAGATCGGGACGGCGGTAACCGTACAGTGCATGGTGTTCGGCAATGCCGGTGGACAGTCGGGCGCTGGAGTCGGGTTCACCCGCGATCCGACCACCGGAGAGCCTGCGCTGTGGGTGGACTTTCTGTTTAATGCGCAGGGAGAAGATGTGGTTTCTGGGCGGCGAAGTGCCTATGGTCACGACGAACTGGCCGCCGTCCTGCCCTCTGTCTGGCAGGCTCTGCAAGAAGCTGCACGGCAACTCGAGCAAACCTTTAGCGACATGCAGGACTTCGAGTTCACCGTTCAGGAGGGCCAGCTTTTCATGCTGCAGACTCGCGACGGAAAGCGCACGCCGTACGCCACCGCACGCATCGCACTTGATCTGCTCGACGCGGGCCTGATCGATGCTGATCAAGCCCGCGAGCGGACCTCCCGGCTTGACCGGGAGGCTCTGGCACGACCTCGCATCGTCGGGCAGAGTGGCACAGCATTGGTGCCGCTCGGGAGGGCCATCACCGCGAGCAGCGGAGTGGCCGTCGGCGAGATCGCACTTGATGAAACGCGTGCAGTGACTCGGCACGGTGCGGGAGTAACGGTCATTCTGGTGCGTCGTGACGCGGAAACCAGTGACATTGCTGCTCTGGAATCGGCCTCGGGACTGCTCACGCAGCGCGGCGCCCGCACATCTCATGCATCTGTCGTAGCGCGTCAGTTGGGCAAGGTCTGTCTTGTCGGCTGCTCGGAATTGTCAATCGACGAGGTCACCCGCACCATCAAGATGGGGGATACGATGCTTCATGAGGGTGACCTGTTGACGCTCGACGGCAATGAGGGCATCCTCTACGCGGGAGCGGTACAGACAGAGA
The DNA here is from genome assembly GCF_049316945.1 of Propionivibrio sp. Taxonomy (GTDB): domain Bacteria; phylum Pseudomonadota; class Gammaproteobacteria; order Burkholderiales; family Rhodocyclaceae; genus Propionivibrio. The sequence continues at coordinate 5,219 of NZ_JBMOJE010000151.1, forward strand.
TCGATTATCCGGACGGGCTTCTGGCGCGGCTGGAGTCCCTCAGGAAACGGCATTGAGGGAGGCAAATTTCCGCAAGAGTGCAACAAGATACTAATATCATTGATGAGGAGGTTTTTGGACTCTCTTGAGGTACAGATGGCGACGTGCCTGCTTGGCCAGTCGCTTGTTGGAAAGACGAGCCAGTAACTTAAGTAGCTTCCAAGCCACGTACAGGCCCACGCCGGTGCATAGGATTCCAACAAAAACAATAACAAGGGTCTTTAGCATCAAGGCACTTTCTCTCTGCAAGGGATGTTAATTTTACGCATGCCGCATTGTGCAATCAATCAGCTCGGTGTTTGCAATAAATGCCTCCATTTGAACCGAACGGGTGGTTACTGCTGCCAAACAGCAGCAAATTTTGCTTCAAAAACAACAGTAAACTGATTAAGTTTATTCTTTTAAGGTTAAGGAAAAATGATGATGAAAATGCTGACACCTTCAAATGAGTATCTTGAAAAAGCAAAGCGCATGAGTTGCGACGATGCGGAACGCTTGATGGCAAGAATGCGCGGAAGATTTGGACGAAGAACGGAAGACAAGAAACTTTCCACAATCGAAGCTTTAGCATTGCAGCTTGAGTTTGAGGATGAGGCACTCGCCGAATGGCGCGAAAAAATGCTGGATATAAGAGTTAAACACAAGGACTGGTTTCCCTGTGCCGATAGGCCGAATCAAGAAATCGATGCGGGCCAAAATACGTAGATTTACCTCGCCTGACGACGGCGTGCGAACAATTCCATCAACTCCAGACCAGCCAGGAGCATGGCGAAGGATTCGGGTTCGAGGAGACTCAATTTTTGGCGAGTCTCACGATGGTATCGACCTGATCTCCAAGGGGTGACATAAACGCTTGGTCATCACCAAGGATAAATTTGATGCCGAGTTGGGCGCAGTGGTAACTGATGACCCTGGCCGTTAACGGCGGGCACCTCAGTTCATGGCCGTGGGAACGAAGCGGCCGCTCCAGCCCTGTGTTTCGATCTGCAACTGGCTTGACATGCGACGGCGCAAGGTGAAAATGCCGCCGTTGGCCAGCGCAATACTCAGCATCCAGTGGGCAGCAGGGCCTAGGCTGATCTGCTCTTTGGACATCCGTAGCTCGAGATCGACGCCGTTATTGCAGATGACACCGGAGATCTCGGCCCATAGACCCTCGCCGGTTTTGATGAATTCGAGCAGCAGTGCGCCATTGCGCTCGACGATCGTCACCACCAGCGGCTTGCCGTCGTCCATCGAGACTTCAGACCACCGGCGAGCAAAAGACGGGTCGTCTGCCAGAATACGCAAATCCTTGATCGTCGCCGCGCAACCATGCGCATCATGAGCATGGGCGCTTAGAGTGAGCAGATGTAACAAGATCGCAATGCATACGCCGCGAATGGTCTAAGCCATTGAAAAATTACAGCACGCTGTCTTGATGTTACCGCTTGTTTACAAGAAATTTTCGAAACTGCATCCATATAGGGCCGCCTGTCCAGTTTGGTGTATTTTATGTTGTAGCTAGTTGATGGCATGGGACATGCGAACGGCAAGACTAACAGCTCCAATTTGATGGAAACTTTTAAAATAACGTATATGCGCCGTGATGTCGAGCCACAACTGAACTCACCGATAGCAGTGTTTGAGGCCCATGGATTCGGCCAGACAGCGATAGATATCATGCCGACCGAAGTCGGTTTCGGGGTGGTAGATCACCTGATAGCGATGCGGATTGAGTTTTAGGTCAGTCGGAGGAAACGCGTTGGTAACGAAACACTCTTGGCAACCGGCATTGAACTGCTGATTCCGATTTTCTTCGACTCCGATGCGGCGGTTAATTCGGCGCAGTCCTGATTTAGCTACGCCGACCCGCACACCGACGAGATTGTGCTAGCTCGTCGCGGGTGCTTGGCGCCTGGTCGCTCATCCTTCCCACCAAACTCATGCTGGGATGAAGGAATGATCGTTTGTCTTCAATCATGATGTGGGATTGCAACCATTTCTTGAGGAAACTAAGCAGTTCGGTGTTGACCACCAGGCTGTCCATCTTGCCCTTCTCTTGAAACTTGAACAATCGTTCCTTCAACGCCCGGTGATACTGGCAGTGCGCCTCAAGATCAGGATATCCATAGCGGGTGAACAGGCTTTCCTCGAGACTGAAATGCACCACCGTGTAATGCACCAACTCGATTAGGGCCTCCTTGATGATTTCGCCATCCGCACTCTTGACGATGACCTCTTCGTACAGTTGATTGATCAACTCGACCAAGTTCTTGTGCTGCTCATCGATTTCGGAAATTCCCACGCTCAGACTGTCCGACCATTCGAAAAAGACCTGCTGTTCCCTGGACGCCACGTTCGGGTCATATTGTATGGCCATGATGGTGATGTCGTCTGACTGCGGGTGCCCTCCGCAAAACATGGCCACGTCAGCTTTTAAGCTGTGGACAAGTATCCTGACGTCGGAATATGTGGCCGTCAGGAGCTCGGTGGCGCGTTCAAGGGAGTAGAATTCTTGACGATCATTTTCAGCTTCGGTGACTCCATCGGTATAAAGCACCAGCGTATCTCCTGCCGCCAAATACGTATGGGCAATTTCATAGTGCGCCTCTTTGTGCACGCCGAGTAAGATATTCTTCGGCGCACACAGTTCACCGAAAGACTCATTGAAGCGTGCGAGAAGCGGCAAATTATGTCCGGCATTGAAGTATTGCAGGTGACCCGTCATCACGTTCAACATGCCGACAAACGCTGTAACGAACATATTCGTGTCGTTGTTTTCGCACAGCAAGCGATTGATAGTGGTCAGCGCGGTGGCAAACTTCTTCTGTTTTCTAATCTTTGATCTAAGCAATGTCATGGTTTTCATCATGAACAAGGCAGCGGGAACACCTTTGCCTGAGACGTCTCCAATCGCAATAACAATGTGCTCCTCATCAAAAGCGAAGGCATCAAAAAAGTCTCCACCGACTTCCTTGGCGGGGATGGCGAGTCCAAAAGCCTTGATCTGTGGGAATTGCGGAAACAGTTGGTTGCCTTTGGGCAGCATGTTTGCCTGAATAGCGGCAGCGACCGACAATTCTTTTTGGATATTTGCAAAAGCCTGCTTTTCCGCTTGCCTGAGCCGATGCAGTTCGTTTTCGGCCTGTTTGTATTCACTGATGTCACGGATAATATCGATGAACATCGACCGTCCGTCGACACGCATTTCACTGGTGATCAAATCCATTGGGAACACTTGACCATCGGAAAGTAGCCCTTGAAGCTCGCGCCTCTTCTTGCTGAAAATTCTGGGCATGCCGGTGGCCAGATGTTTGCTCATGTAGCCTTCGTGATCCCCGGCATTGGGCTCTGACATCAGTAACTTGATGTTGCGACCAATGACTTCCTCTGCCCTGTATTTAAATATGCTCTCGGCCGATGCGTTGAAAGTTTCAATAGTTCCGCGCTCATCTGTGATGACTATGCCATCGCTCATAAAGGTAATAATGCCTGTAGCTTTTGCGTGTGCACTCTCCGCAGCCCGGGTTAGCTTGTCGGCTTGGACACGGATGTAGAATGCTGCCAAGGTCGCGAAGGCGGCGGTGACGAAGACGGTAATGGCATGTGACTCCCATGGCGTCAACTGGCCATTGAAAAAACTCTCCTTCAACGCTTCGTAGGCTGCCATAAGGAGCGCCACGCTCATGAACGTGCCGAAGAGTTGAGTAGCCAAAGGCCAAGTTCCAAAGCTATATTTCATGCTAAGAGGTCAGTAGTTTTCACGCCAGACTGTAAATACACAATGCATAAGGCATTAAATTCCCCATCGTATGTGCCTGTGATGAAAAATCGGTGCGATATCCGCTAAGTTGACACGATGGTTGTGGGACGGCGCAGAGCAAGCATTGTACAGTCGTCAGCGAGTACCTCGGATTGCGTAAACAGGCTTACTTCCCCACGGAAAGTATCAAGCACTTCGGGTAGCTGGATATGGCCAACGCGGTCAAGAATAGACAGGCATCTCTCCTCCGAAAATTCCTCACCCGCAGCCGTCTGGGCTTCGGTTACACCATCGGTATAACAGAAAAGCGTGTCACCGGGATTTAGTGTCAAATGCATTGCGCCAAAGCGCATGTCCTCGAATGCCCCGATCAACGGCCCCTTGGGAATGGGTACATAGTCGCTGTAGCCATCGGAGCGCAGGATAGGCGCGCAATGCCCGCCATTGGAATAGACCAGCGCACCCGTCGGAACATCGAGAAAACCGCAAAATAGAGTAACGAAAATATTCGTTTCATTGCCAATGCAGAGACGGTCATTTAGCTTCGTGAGCAGTTCGTCGGGTTGAACGGTGCTCATTGCCAGAATGCGCAAGAGGCCGATGGTACGTGCCATAAACAGTGCTGAAGCAATACCATGTCCAGAAACATCGCCGATGCAAAAGAACAACTGATGGCTCCGAACAAAGAAGGCATCAAAAAGATCGCCTCCGATGTTCGATGCCGGTTCCATGTGACAAATCTCGCCCCATTGGAGCCACCGAATCGCGGCCTAATGGTGCCAGCGG
>NZ_JBMOJE010000152.1:0-9746 GCF_049316945.1 Propionivibrio sp.
CTTCGACGCGGGCAACCTTCAGCCTGTTGCACGTGCGCTGCGTCAAAAATTCCCGAACCTGACGCTCGTCATTGCGGCTGACGATGACGCTGAAACCCCCGGCAATCCGGGCTTGACGGCGGCAACGGCGGCTGCACGCGCCGTCGGTGCGGCGCTGGCCGTTCCGACCTTTGCCGAGGTGGCCCATGTCTGATCTTTCGGACTTCAACGACCTGGCCAGAGAGGGCGGCAACGGGGCGGTGGCGACTTCAATCAAGTTAGCCATAACAAAGCATCAAGCCGCAAATGAAAACCATGTACAAGGCCAACCCGTCAGCGTGGAGGACTTCCTCACCCTGGCACCGCCACGAATGGCTGAAGAAGGGATTGTCCCGCTGTTGCGCGAGATCGTCGACGCCGCGTGCGCGAGCAGTGAGGCGCACCCTGTAGCCGTTGCTGCCAATGCAATCGCTTTCTTTTGCGCCACGGTCGGTCGCGCCAACTTCCAGCGCATTGGCGACGCGGCGATTCACTGCCGACCGTTCTTTCTTGTCGTCGGCAAGAGCGGGAAGGCCCGCAAAGGGACAGCAGAGCACACGGTGCGCGAGGTCTTCAAGCGAGCCGATGCGATCCTGCGAGTCTGGGCTCCGGACACTGACCGGCTGCGCATCCATGCAGGAGGATTATCGACGGGTGAGGGCGTTGCCTATGCAATCCGCGATCCAGTTGAGGCGGACGATAAAGGGAAAGGCGGCGATCTTGGAGTAACCGACAAGCGCCTGCTCGTTATTGAATCGGAGTTTGGCAATGTGCTTGCTCAGGTACAACGCGATAACAACACCCTGTCAGCCACAACCCGCAACCTGTTTGACGGCCGAGACATTTCACCGCTGACCAAAACAAGTCGCACCACCGCCACCAATCCGCACGTGGTAATCATCGGCCACATCACTGGCCACGAGCTCAAAGAGAAATCAACCGAGAACGACGCGGCAAACGGCATGCTGAACCGATTCATGACGCTTCACGTTGCAAGGCCAAAACTGGTAGCACTACCAGAACCAACCGATGAGGCAAAGCTGGACGCACTGGCGCGGAGAGTTGCGGAGGCCGTTGTTGCGGCGACCGCAAAAAACCTTCACGGCAACAACGCCATCGAAACTACTTTCAGCGACGCAGCCAAGCGATTATGGGTAGAGCGTTATCCACAACTGACCAGGGACAGAGACGGCAAGGGCGGAAGCTTGCTGGCGCGATCTGAAGTCTATGCCCGAATGCTGGCGATGATCTTCGCGGCAATGGACGGTCGGCACGAAATGCGACCTGACGACCTTCTCGCAGCCATCGCCTGGGTTGAATACTGGAACGCCAGCGTGACCTATATCTTCAACTGTCCCGACGAGGAGGGCGGTCTAGACCCGTTCACCAGCGAAGTGCTGAAGGTCATCCATGCGCAACCGGGCATCAAGCTTTCAGAGTTGCAGGAGCGGTGGAAGCGGAAACGTACCAGGGAAGTGCATAAGGCACTTGAGTTGCTGCTCAATCTGGCACCTCCACTGGTTGAAGAGATACAGGGAGAACCGACCAGCGGAAGAACGGCCAAGAAATATCGCGCCTTAGAGAAAAGGTGAGAGAAGTGAGAAAAGCCATACAGCAAGGGATACAGCCAGAATTAAAGGGTGAGAAAAGGGTGAGAAAAGGTGAGAGAAGTAATGTAGTTGTTGTTTGTTGTGTACTTAAATCACCTTTTCTCACCCTTAGTGATTTGCTTCAAAGCCAGTCGTACCAAGCTTTCTCACTTATATCACTTAAATCACCCCCTAGTGTGTGAACGAAAAATGCAAAAGGTACTTCCAGCCATCCCTACGCACGGGTCATTCACGGCGCGTGAATCCGCTAGGGTCTGGCCTGGCCGCATAGTGAAAACTGCTTTGACTTTTAGGATGACGAAATGACTTTCCAACCTGACAATGACTACATCACGAAAAACACCGTGAGAAACGAAAATCCTGGCTTTGAGTCAATTGAAAGTGCCGAGTCCGCTATGCGCAGCGGAATACGAGTGCGCGCCTCGGAACTTGCAAAATTGGTTGGTGTTTCAAAGCAGGCTGTCAGCCAGTGGTGCAAGGATGGTCGAATTACACTCGGTGCGGACGGTCGGGTTGATCCGCGGGAAGCGATTAGCAGGCTCCTCGAAGTCAGACCGGAGCGGCTGCGTGCAGTTTTCCTAAAGCCTCTGGTCACTGACATCGCCGCCAATCGCGTGAGAATTTCCCAGCTTGAAACCGCCCTGCGATTGGCCGCTGAGAATGGCGATTTCCACGAGAGCTCTTCCCGCGAACTATTGGCACTCTTCTACGCCCTGCCCGACCGGGTAGGGAGCGACTGGCCTGCTATCTGCGCTTCGGGTGAAGACGGGCTTACCGCATTGCTGGCCTGGCTCGACGCCGCCTTTCAATTTGGAGTTGATCGGGCCGGTAGCGTAATCGACCACCTGCATGTGCACCAAGTGGATGACGACCAGGCGCACCCGCCGACCGAGGACGAGACCTTGCAGGCAGACCTCGCGGTTCCCGCGTTTGACGAGGTGGCCGAATGAAGCCGCATGAAGCCGCCGACTACCTACGCTACCTGGTGAGTTTCGTAGCCACCGACCCGAACACTCTTGCGCATATCAAAACCTGGTTCTGCACGTCCGCGTCCCGTCGACTTGCTGACCCCTCAACCAGTCTTGATAAACTGCTTGGCCTGCGTTCGCGAGCTGGCGGACGGCATACGCTGTACTGCTCAATCCCGGAGCGCGACGAAAGACTGCGCACGCTAGCCGCTTCACTTGGCTTGCCAACGGTGAAAGCACAAGCGGAAGAAATCACACGCAGAAAAAAGGCTGGCGAACTCCGCGAAATCGAGAAGCTGGGCCGCATACCCGGCCCGGGCCGCCTGGCGCAAATTATCTCGAAATAACATGACATGGATGCACATCGTTATTACGTTTAGACAAAGCGATGCAAAGTGGGCGTACTCAAAAAGGAGCCAACCATGTTCACCCCCGCCGAACTCGCAAGAGTAGCAACCCTCAAACGCAACACCACCATACTCCAACAGACGGCCCCCGCTTCCGCTGGCGGATTGTCTGCCGCCGTAATCTCCGGCAAGGTGCAGCTCACGACCTGGATACCAGAGCAGGAAATAACCATTGCCCTGACCGTTCAGGAGGTGTTCGCCCTGCGCTGCTTCCTCAACATGGTTGTCGACGCGGTGATAAACGGCACCGACTACCCCGACGCGATGATTGGACGGCGTCAATGAAGCGCACAGCCTACGGGAGCATTAAGCTAGACGTTCGCGCCATTGCTGCCGACCGGGCCGTGCCTTGCGTGCTATCCACCAACGAGGCCATCGAGCGTGGCGGATATTCTGAAATCCTCGACCACTCGCCCGAGTGTGTCGACCTGACCCGTGCTGCGGACGGACTGGCCCTGTTGCTGAACCATGACCAGTCAAAAGCCATCGGTCGTATCGACTCAATCACGAACGACGGAAGCAAGCTGCGCGGCATGGCGCGTTTCGGCACCAGTGCCGACGCACAGCAAGCCAAGGCCGATGTTGAAACCGGAATCCTCCCGTCATTATCGGTCGGTTATCAAATATCGGAATACCAAAACGAAGCAAACGGGGTGCAGCGTGTAACGCGCTGGTCTCCTCTTGAAGTATCCCTCGTGGCCATTCCCGCCGATACCGGCGCTGGAATGTACCGCTCACAAACCACCAATGGAAACAAAATGAATATTCAAACCCGCTCTGCCATCGAATCACTTGGCGCTACGCATCGCCTGCCTGCCGACTTCATGGAGCGCATGCTCTCCAGCGACAAGACTATCGACCAGGCAAAAGACGAAATGCTCGAATTCATCGCCACCCGCGATGCAGGCGGCCCCGGTCGTCGACTTCCGTTCGACGAAGGCCATCAGGTTACAGCCAGCAATGGCATTGCAAACGCGCTTGATGCCCGTCTTGGAATCAAGGGATCGCGTGGAGACGCTCGCAGCCTGGTTGAAATCGCTGTCTCCTGCCTGGAGCTGTCTGGCGTTCGCAACGCCCGTTCAATGTCGCGCAACGAGATCGCCACCCGCGCCATGTCTACATCGGATTTTCCGGCTCTGCTGGCTGACTCTGCCGGTCGTGCGCTGGCGCAGGCATATGCACAGTCGCCATCGCCACTCAAGGCTGTTTCGCGGCAGGTTTCGCTGCCCGACTTCCGCAGTCGTACCGTGATTCGCCTGGCCGCGGCCCCCGATCTTTCCCCAGTCAACGAGCTGGGAGAATTCACTAGCAGCTACGTGGACGAAGCATCAGCAAGTTACAAGCTGGCGACCTACGGCAAGATAATTAGCCTTTCACGGCAAGCCATTGTCAACGACGATCTGGGCGGCTTTGACAGCCTGCTGAGAAAATTCGGCGATGCGGCTTCACGCAAGGAAGGCGACTTGCTCGCCGATTTGATTCTGAGCAATCCGGTAATCGACGGTCTCGCTTTGTTTCATGCTAACCGCTCGACCCTGCTGACCGGCGCTGGTTCTGCCCTCGCCAGTGCTGGAATCGCGGCGGCGGTTAAAGCACTGCGCTTGCAAAAGGAAATCGGCGGCGGCTTCATTCAGCAAACACCTACCTTCCTGATCGTTCCTGCGGCGCTGGAGCTGGTAGCAAGACAGGCCGTGTTCGCCATCTCGCCAGTCGTTACCTCGGCAGCCAATCCTATCGAACAAGGCTTGCAGGTGATCGTGGAACCACGTTTGGATTCTTCCAGCGTGACCGCCTGGTACCTGGTGGCCAATTCCGGTTCAAACAGCATGGAACATGCTTACCTTGACGGCGAGGCCGGAGTTTATATCGAGACGCGTAACGGATTTGAAACAGACGGCATGGACATCAAAGCACGCCTTGATTTTGGCTGCGGCTTCGTTGCCCCCACCGGCTGGATCAAATCAGCAGGCGCGTAATCGAAAAACAGCGGCATGGCGAGCGAAGTCGCCCATAGCCTGCCGCTGACCACTCAATGCTTACACCCTTAGGTGACTCATTCGCATTGCGTGGCTATGGGCTACTACCGGGCAGATTATACGAACTGCACCGACGAGCCACCGGACGCCTTGGGCTGCACGGCTCGCCACCTCCCGTTCAGGATAAACGTGACCCTCTGCCCACTCTGCCGGATGCCTATCAAAACAACAGGGCGCATTGTTTCAGCAACCTCCGGTGTGGGGGTCAATTTCACGTTCCCGCTATGCCTGCCCTGTACACGAAGAGTTTGCCGCCTTCCTCGCGGCCCTGCACGGAAGCAAATGAACGCTGCCATCAGATATCTGGCGAGCGACCCTGATAAATTCGGTGTTGTTGCCTTTGACGACCCGGCTGGTGCCGTGATCTTCCGTCACCTGGAGGCCGAGCGGCTGTCTCGGGAATATTTGAAGGTAAATGAGTAGCCCTGGCCGTCATTTATGCATTCGCTTGAAAAGTGGCACTATGGATACTATTTTCAAAAGGCGACGGTACATATGGCGGTATATTTATATTTGCAAATTGTAAAAACCGTTGTATTTCAGTCGTTTGGTCAATTTGTTCGAAGCCATCGCACGCGTCCCAACTTCCACTGGTTAGCCTGTGGGGTACCGCGGCGCGGGACTTGCCAGAGATCTGGTCTTGCCGAAAGCGCAGCATCGGCCAGGAGCCCAATTTGAAGACTCTCGACAAATACCGGCTTATCGCGGGAGATTGCGACGCAGCTCTCAACGGTCGTCCGGTTGAAGATCTCTGTGAGGCGGATCTGAGCAGCATCAAGGCGAACTGGTGCGCGCAGGGCAACGGACCGAGCACGGTAATCTGCAAGCTCGACCTGCTGAAACAACTCGTTCGTCTGCTGGGGCCGAATGAGCGCCTCAAGGCATGTTTCGAGGCCGGTCGTCCAGTCGGCGGCAAGCTGAAAACAAAACGCCTGCCGTTCACTCGGGAACAGGTAAGTACCTGGATCAATGCTGCTAATGCGGACACAGGCCTCTCGGAAGACGACAAGATGCTCGTGCACTTGTTGTTGCTGACCGCTGCACGTCTTGAGGAGTTGTGCCAGCTTACTGCAAGCGACATCACGACCGATCAAGATCACTGGCAACTTCGTATTGCCAGCGGTCAAGACACGGGCACTGGGGCTGGAATCAAGAATCCGGCGTCGGCGCGTCGGCTGATGATTCCGATGGGCGTGCTGCCGCGTTTGGATACTTGGCTGACCAAGCGTGTTGCTGCAGGTGGATCGATCTTCCCCTACTTGACAGCAGACAAGTATGGTTGCCTTGGCACCGCCGTAAGCAAACGTTTGAACCGCCGGCTGCGAAAGATCGTCGGCCCGGACCGCCGACTGGTGCTGCTCAGCAGTCGGCCAACCGGGAATCGGGTGATGCGCCGCGCGGGGGTAGACCCGCGCGTGCGCTATCGCCAACTCGGCCATGCCGATCATGGCATTCACGACAAGCATTATGATGCGGCCGAGTATTTTGACGACGAGGACCTGTTACCCGCCGCAGCCATCATGGCGGAATGGCTCGCTGACTGCATCGGGACAGAGGCACTGCCGAGGGGAGATGGGCAGACTCCCGGGAACGATACCGGCTTGACTGAGCCGGATATGCACGTGCGAGACAAAAGCGATGAGCCCGCCAGCGCTGCTCAGCACGCGACCGTCGAGCCGCACCACCTCCCCATTCAGCTGCAACTTTCGCAACCCGGCGTCACTTCGGCAGAGTCGTTTGAGCCATTGCCCGCGACGCTGATCGCGGTAAGCGGCTTCGGCACTGACCCCGGTGGTCAGGATGAGATACCGGGTGGGCTCGAACAAAACGAACTCGATTGGGTAGTGGGCCCATCCGGGTGTCCGTTTCCCTGCATACAGATGCATATTGGCCCGAGAAGAAACACCGGCGAACTCGAGCAGCCGCGCGACGATCAGTTGAGCGGTGCTCTGGACCGGACCGCCAGCAGTCGGATATCCCCCGACTGGTCGATGCGGCACCTGAGCGGCAATCTCGTCCAAGAGGCCACGATGCAGCGCCTCACCGTAGCTGGCGCGGTCGATGTCACGCCAAACCTCGAAGCATCCGGCGTCCCGGCAACGCGTCAGATAGAACCCGAGATCCTCCGCGAGAACCGCGGTCGTTTGATCGAGGCCAAGGAGGTGGAGGACGGATCCCAGGCGCCGTGTCTGTCGCAAGAATTCGCAGGCCTCCGGGTGCCGCTGCCAGAGTCCTTCTACGGATTGGATTCCGGAATTGAGGAAAATTGCCAGATAATCCATCAGCGCCATCTGTTCGAAATCGCCCGACACACAGGCGGTCGGCCAGCCCAAGGTTCTGGCAGTCCGGTGTCGATGTTCTGGTTCCGAGAAGCTCTGCCAAAGTTTGGGCGACAGGATGGCTAATTCCACGAAAGAGGTAACGTCAAGTTCAAGGAGAGCCTTGATTCGGCCTTGGTCATCGTCGGAAGTGCGATGTGTGGGTAAATTAATGATTGCCCGCCTCTCAGTCCTGAATAATCGGAAATGCGACCGGAAAGACCAAGCTCCGGATGGCTGGAACCAGGCGACTCAGGGGCATTTCACCGTAGGTACGACCAATGGACGTCGGCGCATGACCGGTGAGGGTGTCGCTCACTTCTTCATCAATGGACGCGGCCCGGCAGAAGGTTTTGAAGGTGTGCCGGAACGAGTGATACACCACGGCTGGGTCGAGAATGCCCAACCCACTCGTGTCGCGCAGGTAGCGTTGAAACCATTTGCCGAAGTTCGCACCGCGACGTCCGTCGTGGTCGGCGACCAGTTCCGGGAAGAGCCAGTCGTGACGAGCTTCTCTCACCAGGTCGGCATAACGCAGCAAACCGGCGTCGATAAGTTGGGGGTGGATGGGGATGATCCGACGCGAGCTTTCCGTTTTCAGTTGCTGCCCCTCTCCTTCATCGGTGATGCGCATGAGAGGGCCATGCTGGCGATCCAGTATCAGGTCCTCGACACGCAGTTGGGCGATTTCCTCCAGACGCGCGCCGGTGGCCAGTGCGATGAGGGGCAACCAGGCGGCTGCTTCGCCCCCACCACCAACAGGGCGATATCGCGACGTGTAAAGGGACGACGCCATCAGGCGTTCGAGTTCCGACGTCGAATAGCTTCGCCGGACCAGGGTTTCGATCTTGCCTTTGGGAACGCGCAACCCGCGCGCGACATTGCTCGGCACCAGCCCGGCGTCGTAGCCGGCCTGAAGCAGCGTCGAGATGAAACCGATTTTCTTGGCAATGGTGCCGCGGGCAAGTCGCTGGTTGCCGAGGTGGTCACGAAAGCGCGCCACGTCGACACGCTGCAATTGACCGGGCGTCTTCTTGCAGAAAGACTTCATCTGGTCGGCGATCGAGCGCATCTCGCGCAGGATGGTCGAGTCGCGATCAGGGTCGATTCGCTTCCAGGCTTGATAAAGATCGGCATAGCCCGGGCCAACGAGAGTCGGGGTAACCGGGTCCGTCGGTTTGGGGGCGGGTTGAGGGGGGACGGCCGGATTGACGAGTACGTCGTTAGTCGCTATGGCCAGCGGATACTGTTGGCCCGGGTCCGAACGTTCAGCCTGAAAACGCGCGAGCCATTGTCCAGCGAGTTGAAAGGACTGGTATTGAGCGACAGGCCGCTCCTGCGTTTGCAGGTTGATACGAAGCAATCGGCCGTAACGCGGCACCAGCGGCACGGGAACGCGCAACTGGAACCAATAGGAACTGTGATGGTAGGTGAAGTACGACATAGCAGCATCTCCAAAAATTGGGAAATGCTGCGGGCATCACACATGTGACACCACTTTGTAACACCATGGAAAACGCTGACTTTCCAGCGTTTTCCAGTGTCAGGAACCATAAGGCCCCTAGGGTGTTATTGGCGGAGTGGACGGGAAACTCCACCATAAACAATTCATTGTTTATAAACAATGAATTGTATAACAAAGCATTTGCACCAGTGTACCACTTATGTGTACCAAAAAATCAAGGGATTCATGATGGTCATTGTTTGTTGACTCATAATTTTATCCATCCAGATTGTATGCCCACGTTAAGATAGTCAAGATTGTGCAATCAGTTTTTGATTCCATTGTGGGCGGGATCAAGACTTTGATGTTGAGGTGAGCAAACAATTGTTTCTGGATGAGAGGCAATGCCCCGGCTTTCGTGCAGACATTCACCGCCATGGTCATGCGCGGGTGCGGCGATGAGATTTCCGCCAGCGACGCTATTCGACGGCACCTATCCTTCCGGCACCGCCGCTTACGAAAAACGCAACATCTCCTATTTCGTCTAGGTTTGGGAACCGGTGCTTTGCATTCAATGTGGCCAATGCAGCAATGTTTGTCCGCATAGCGTTATCCGTGCAAAAATTATCACGAAAACAAGCTTTTTGGCGCTCCTCCCGGTTTCAAGTCGGCGCAGGTCAATGCGCGGGGCTATGGGAAAGTCTACCCTGCCACTCATTCCATTCTAAACCCTGCCAGCGATTCCAGTCCAAAGTCAGCCACCCAACTGATTGCGTCCCGGTGATAGAGAATTCAACAGGCGCATTAAGTATTTTTGGATATCGGAATTTTATTGACGAACGCCCAGCATTGACGCATGAAACCTCGGCAAACCCCGATGACATATTTTAGCTCCGCATTGTCTGGTTGCGGCCACAAAGCATTCGATGTCGATGCGCATTTTGT
>NZ_JBMOJE010000153.1:0-9713 GCF_049316945.1 Propionivibrio sp.
TGGTCGGTACCGCGGTCAGAGGCTTGGGGTAGCTGCTACATAATGCCGGTTATTTATTCTGACGAACGACTCTCTCCCCCGGCCCTCCCGCAAGCGGGCGAGGGGAGTAGAGAAGGAGCGCCAGCCGGCCCCCTCGCCCGCTTGCGGGAGAGGGTTGGGGAGAGGGAGGAAATACCGCTGGATTTCATGGTCATCAAATCGGGTCGCCGTCGAGGCGGAATTCGACGATAGCCAGGCAGCCGCCGCTGGCGCTTTCTTCCAGATCGATGATGCCGCCATGGTCGGCCACCACTTGCTGGGCGCGCGAGAGCCCGGTGCCGATGTGGCGACCGGCGCCCGTCTTGCCGGTAAAGAAGGGTTCGAAAACCTTGTGCCGGTCATCGTTCGTAATTCCTGGTCCGCTATCGCTGACGGTAATGACGATGCAGTCGCGCTTGACGGCACTGGAAACAGTCAATTCACGGCGCCTCCAGCCCTTGACGTTCATCGCCTCGATGGCGTTATCGACCAGCGCCTTGAACAGCATGCACAGTTGCAGCGGGCGACCGATGATCGACGGCAGGGTGAGCGCCGGCTTCCAGTCGACGATGATGCCGGCGCCAAGCAGGCGTTGCGTGCTGATTTGCAGAACGTCGCGCAGCACTTCATTGAGATTGATGCGGATTTCGATCTCCTGCGGGCTTTGCGGAATCACCTGACGCAGCGAATCGAGGTGCTCGCGGCTATCCGCCAGCGCCCGGCGCAGGGCTTCGGCGCTGGCCGGGTCGCGCCGCTGCAGCACGGCGGCGGCGGAAGCCATCACGTTCATCGGTTCTTCCAGCCTGAAAATGGCCGCCGAGAGGCCTTCGCGAATGGCGGCGGTGCGCTCCTCGTCGGCGAGCACTGCTTGCATGGTGGCCGAGCGGGTGCGCGCCTGCTCTTCACGCAGACTGGTGACGTCGGAAATGACCAGCAACAGACCGGTCTTGCTGCCGGTGTTGAAATAACTGTCTGCACAGTCGCTGTGCATTTCGATCAGCGAAGTGGTGACCGATAGCCAGCGGGCACGGCCGAGCGGGCGGTCGATGCGTGTTTCGCGATTGGCGAAAACGCAGGTTTCCGGCTGGCTGGCCAGTGTCTCGCGCCAGTTCGGGATCAGGCTGTCGAGCAGGGTATGCGCCGGTTCAGCGACGTGCAGGTCGCTCAGCAGTTTCTTGTATTCATGGTTGTCGAGAATGACGTGGCCGCTCTGGTCGAGCACGACGAAAGCGACCGGCGCCGCATCGATAACCGATTCGATCAGCTTTTTCTGGTTGCGTACCAGGCGCTCCAGGCGGTGCAGCTCGGTCACGTCGCGGTGCATGCCGAGGAAATGCGTTGTCTTGCCCTCGTTATCGACGACCGGAGAAATGGTCAGTTCGGCCAGATAGAGTTGGCCGTCCTTTTTGCGGTTGAGCAGCATGCAGGACCATGGCCGCTGCGCCGAAAGCTCTTCCCACAGCCCCTTGTAGAGGCCATCCGGCGACGACTTGTTGGAAAGTATCGATTCGTTTTTGCCTACAATTTCCTCCGCCGTATAACCGGTTACGCGCGTGAAAGCCTCGTTGGCGAACAGGACGATGGCTTTCGTATCGGTGATCGAAATGGCCAGATCGGCCTGATCCACCGCCTGACGATAGGCTTCCGGAGGCAACTCCGTTTTCTGCTGGGAAGTGGCCGCTTTGGCAGGGGTTACTACCGGCATGGTGTTGCTCCTGATGGCATGTTGGTTAACATTAAAGTCGCGCCAGCGATTCTCGAACCTCCCCTCGCCCTCTGGGAGAGGGGCGGGGGTGAGGGAAACGGGCATGACTTTCATAATTTGGGGCGCCTTCCAAAGTCATGCCCGTTTGCGTTGTATTGCTCTGCACTATCTCTAGCAGCTTCCGTGCCGTTTAATGAAGCGATCACCAGGCAAAGCGGCTACAGCGTTCATCCATATGACCTGCGGGGCAATTGCGACGAAATTCCTGTCGGGTTTGCGACATTGGGCAAGCGATGGCTTCGCCCCGGATTGGTGCGCTGGTGGTGAAAGCGTGCATCGACAAGGGCTTAGGACCGATACAGAAAGCTGGCACGCCCTGTGCACAGTGAATAGCGTCCATTCAGTAGAGCCTGCCATGAGTGAAATACTTCTTCTCCTCTTTTCGACGGCCATCATCAACAATGTCGTCCTGGTCAAGTTTCTTGGTTTGTGTCCCTTCGTCGGCGTCACCAAGAAGCTGGATACCGCTTTCGGCATGGGCCTGGCCACCACCTTCGTCATCACCATGGCCAGCGGGGCGTGCTGGATGCTCGAAAACTGGATTCTTATCCCTTTCGACATCGTTTATCTGCGCATCCTGATGTACATCCTGGTGATTGCTGCCGTCGTCCAGTTTGTCGAGATGGTCGTCAAGAAATCGGCCCCGGAGCTCTATCAGGCGCTGGGTGTCTATCTGCCGCTGATCACCACCAACTGCGCCGTGCTCGGTTTGCCGCTGCTCAGCGCTCAGGAAAAGATGAGTCTCTTCCACGCCATCGTTTTCGGATTCGGTTCATCGGTCGGCTTCACTCTTGTTCTGGTGATGTTTGCCGGCATGCGCGAACGCCTGGCTCTGTCGCGCATTCCCGCCGCGTTTGCCGGCGCACCGATCAGCTTCATGACGGCCAGCATGCTGGCGCTGGCCTTCATGGGCTTCTCCGGTTTGAATTTCAATTAAGCCTTGTTGACAGGAGCGCAACAATGATCATCGCCATCTTTAGCCTCTCTCTGCTGGGCCTGGTGCTCGGGCTGGGACTAGGTTTCGCCGACCGGATCTTCAAGGTTGAAACCAATCCTTTCATCGCTGAAGTCGAAGCCATGATGCCCGGTTCGAACTGCGGACAGTGTGGATTTCCGGGATGCGCGTCGGCGGCGCGCGCCATTGTCGAGGGCGAGGCCACGGTGACCATCTGCCCGCCGGGCGGCAAGAATCTGGCGACGGCGCTGGCCACCCGCCTGGGTGTTTCACTCGACCTCTCGCAGGTCAAGGATGACGGGCCAAAAATTGCGTTTGTCGCCGAGGAGTTGTGCATCGGCTGTTGCCGCTGCTCCAAGGTGTGCCCGACCGACGCGCTGATCGGCGCAGCCAAGCAGATTCACGACGTGCTGCGCGATGCCTGCACCGGGTGCAGCAGTTGCATCGAAAAATGCCCGACTGAAGCCCTGTCCATGAAGCCGATACCGGTGACTTTGCAGCACTGGATCTGGCCGAAGCCGATCGCTGCCTGAGGAGAATGTGATGGGATTTTTCGAGAAAATTTTCAGCAGCCCTTGGGGCGTTCATCCGGACGACCACAAGCGCCCGGCGGCCGATGTGCCGGTTGTCCGCCTGCCGGTGCCGACGCGCCTGTTTGTTCCGCTTTCGCAGCATGTCGGCGCCGCTGCGCGACCGCGCGTCATCGTTGGCCAGAAAGTCCTGAAGGGCGAGTGCCTGGCCGAAGCCCAAGGCAACATCTCGGCGCCGATTCATGCGCCGACCTCGGGCACCATCCTGGCCATCAACGAAATTACCGCCCCGCATCCTTCCGGCTTGCCGATGCTGGCGGTGTCCATCGAACCCGATGGCGACGACCGCTGGCTGGATTGCCAGGGACTAACCAGCCCCTTTGCCGAGTCACCGCAGGCCATCGCCAAGCGGGTGGCCGACGCTGGCGTGGTCGGCCTGGGCGGCGCCACCTTCCCGTCTTCGGTGAAACTGGCCCTCGGGCTGCGCTCCGAGATCGATACGCTGATCGTCAACGGCAGCGAATGCGAGCCGTATTTATCGTGTGACGATCGGCTGATGCGCGACAAGGCGCTGGAAATTATCGAGGGCGTACGCCTCATGCTGCACTCCACCGGTGCCAGACAGGCGCTGGTCGGTATCGAGGACAACAAGCCGGAAGCCATTGCGGCGATGAGAAAGGCTGCAGAAGCTTACAGCGAAGTGAAAATCTGCCCGGTTCCAGCGCGCTATCCGATGGGTTCGGATCGCCAGTTGATCGTCGAACTGACCGGTCGCGAAGTGCCTTCCGATGCCCGTGCCGCCGATGTCGGCGTCATTGTACACAACGTAGCCACGGCCAATGCGGTGTATCAGGCGATCTATCTCGGTCGTCCGCTCATTACGCGGTTGATTACGCTCAATGGCGGTGCGATGGCCGCTCCTGGCAACTATGAGGTTCTGATCGGAACCATGGTTGCCGATGTCGTGGCTTTTTCCGGCGGCTACAACGAAGTTTCGCCGCGCTTGATCATGGGCGGGCCGATGATGGGCATCGTGCTGCCGCACGCTCGGGTGCCGGTGGTCAAGGGAACGGCCGGAATCCTCGCCTTCTCGGCGGCTGAAATGGCTGAGCAGGAGGCGCGCAACTGCATCCGTTGCGGCAGTTGCATCAAGGCCTGCCCGATGGGCCTGATGCCGCTGGAGATGGCCGCCAACATCCGCGCCGAAAAACTCGATGGCGCAGAGAAACTCGGCTTGTCCGACTGCATTTCCTGCGGCTGCTGCTCTTATGTCTGCCCTTCCAACATCCCGCTGGTGCAGTATTTCAGCTATGCCAAGGGTGAACTGTCAGCCCAGACGCGGGCGCAGTTGCGGCAGGAAGCGGCCAAGAAACTGACGCTGTCGAAGCAGGAACGCCTGGATCGCGAAACACGGGAAAAAGTTGAAGCGGCCGCTCGCCGTAAAGCCGAGCGAGCGGCGCTGGCGGCCAAGCCAACCGGTGAAGTCAAGCAAGCGCCCACGGAATCAATCAAGGAAACAGGCAACGAAGCAGTCAACGAAGGAGTGGCCGCATGAGCCATACCGCCGCGAGTTTGCCAGCAC
Organism: Propionivibrio sp.; assembly: GCF_049316945.1. Taxonomy (GTDB): domain Bacteria; phylum Pseudomonadota; class Gammaproteobacteria; order Burkholderiales; family Rhodocyclaceae; genus Propionivibrio. Next base: position 4,851 of record NZ_JBMOJE010000153.1, read on the forward strand.
TGGCCGTCGCCCCTCACGTTACGGGTGGCGGGTCGGTTACGCGCACCATGCTCATTGTGCAGGCCGCGCTGGTGCCGGCTACCTTGTACGGTTTCTGGCTCTATGGCTGGCCGGCGATTTTCCTGTTCTTGCTCACCGTGGCTGCTTGCGTCATGTTTGAATTTTTCTGTCTGCGCCTGGCCGGGAAAGCGCCGGCAACCCATTTGCTGGACGGTTCGGCCGTACTCACCGGCTGGCTGCTGGCGCTCACGCTGCCGCCCTGGGCGCCCTGGTGGATTGCCGTGGTTGGCGCTCTGCTGGCGATCGTCTTTGGCAAGCACGTATTCGGCGGTATTGGCCAGAACCCGTTCAATCCGGCGATGGTGGCGCGCGTTGCCTTGCTCGTTTCGTTTCCGATACCGATGACGTTGTGGGTGGCCCCGATGCCGATTACCGCCGCCAACGCCCCCGGCATTATCGAAGGCCTGCGCATCATGCTCGGCTCGATGCCGATACCCGATGCGGTGACCAGCGCTACCTTGCTCGGTTATGCCAAGACCGAGCTTTCGCGCGGGATCGATCTTCTGCATTCCTTGGGTAGCGAGCACGCAGCCATGGTTTCGATGATCGGCGTGCGCGCCGGCAGCCTCGGCGAAACGGCCTCCTGGCTGATTCTTGGCGGTGGGTTGGCGATGCTGTTTCTCGGGGTCATCAGTTGGCACATTCCGCTGGCCATGCTGGCCGGGGTGGCATTGCCGGCGGCCATCGGTCATGCCGTCGATCCGGCGCGCTATCTCGAAGTCACTTCGCATCTGTTGTCCGGCGGGGTGATGCTCGGCGCGTTCTTTATCGCCACGGATTACGTTACGTCGCCCTCGACTTATTCCGGGAAACTGATTTTCGGCTTCGGCTGCGGTTTTCTGACCTACGTAATTCGTACCTGGGGCGGTTATCCAGAGGGCGTGGCCTTTGCCGTGCTGCTGATGAACACGCTGACGCCAGTGATTGACCGCTTCACCATGCCGCGCATTCTAGGCCGTGACCGGCGCGGCAAGCCCCTTGAAATCAAGAGCTGAAGTCGGGAGACAAATATATGGGTATCAAGGCACTTCAGCAAAAAATCGGCTATCACGGTATTTTCCTTGGGTTGATCGGTTTGCTTGCCAGCGCGGCGCTGGCGACGGCGAATCTGGTGACCCATGACGAAATCCTGGCGGCCGAAAAGCACGACCTTGAAACCTCATTGAAGCAGGTATTGCCGGCCGGCTTTGCCGATAACGATTTGCTGAAGGATGCCGTTCGCCTAAAGCGCAAGGACGGCAAGGAAGTGCTGGTTTATCGCGCGCGTCTTGGCAACGAGCCCAAAGGCGCCGTGTTTCAGGTCAGTAGCCGTGGCTACGCGGGTGACGTGGTGGCCCTGATGGGGGTCGATAGCGAAGGGAAAATGCTCGGCGTGCGCGTCACCAAGCACATGGAAACCCCTGGCCTCGGCGACAAGATCGAAGTCGCCAAGAATTCGTGGATTCTTGACTTCAACGGCAAGTCGCTGGGTAACCCGCCACTTGAAAAGTGGGGCGTGAAGAAGGATGGCGGCGTGTTCGATCAATTCGCCGGCGCCACCGTCACGCCGCGCGCCGTCGTCAAGGCGGTGCGTGAAGGGATGGAGTTCTACCGCGACAACCGGACAGAAATTTACGCCAAACCCGCTGAAACTTCCGCAAAGGAGCGTTGAGATGAACCATGAATATCGCGATATCTGTGCCGATGGCCTGTGGCGGAACAACATTGTTTTTGCCCAGATTCTCGGCATGTGCCCGACCATGGCGGTGACTACCAGCGGCACCAATGGTCTGGGCATGGGGTTGGCTACCGCAGCGGTTCTGGTCGTCTCCAACGCACTGGTATCCAGCGTTCGCCATGTCACCAGCCAGCAGGTGCGCATCCCGGTCTACATCGTGCTGATCGCCGGCCTTGTCACCCTGGTCGATCTCGGAATCAACGCCTGGATGCATGATCTCTACAAGGTGTTGGGCATGTACATCGCCCTGATCGTGGCCAACTGCGCCGTACTCGGGCGAGCCGAAGCGTTTGCCGCCCGGCGGCCGGTGCTGGCCTCGGCCATGGACGGTTTGTGGATGGGGCTCGGCTTCACCTTCGCGCTAACGCTGATCGGCCTGATCCGCGAGTTCGTCGGGCAAGGGACGCTCTTTTCGCAAGCCAGCCTGTTGCTCGGGCCGTCATTTTCCTTCATGGAAATCAAGGCGCTGCCCTGTTATGGCGGCACCTTGCTGATGATCCTGCCGCCCGGCGGATTTGCCACGCTGGGCTTGTTGCTCGCTGCCAAACAATCCTGGGAGCGTCGGCAGGCCCAACGTCAGGCACAATTGGCCGACCTGGCCGACTTGTCGCCCGCGCATTGAACTTGAGGAGGCGCAAATGCTGATTGGTGTTGCTTACTCCGAGGCCGGGCAACAGCTCTGGCTCAATATTGAAGTGCCGGATGAAACGAACGTCCAGGAGGCGATTCAGCGTTCAGGCGTGCTCAAGCAGTTCCCGCAAATCGACCTCAGTGCGCAAAAGGTCGGGATATTCGGACGCCTGGTCAAGCTCGATGCAACGCTGAAGCCGGGTGATCGGGTCGAGATTTACCGGGGAATCATTGTCGATCCTGAAACCGTCCCGCGCCGCGACATGGCTGAAGAATAAGCGCGCCTGCAAGCCAATGAATACGGGCATCTTCAGCATGGATGCCGTGGCAGGAAATGTTCATGCGCCTTCCATGGCATGCCTGCAAGCCGCATGGATAAACGATCTTCAGGCAACGCGCCTGAAGAATGGCGTATTGATTGGCTGTCCCGGCTGCACCATTGTAGAACGCCAATTAACGCGGGTTGCGGGGCTGATGGTCGCCACCTGACGCGGGCTTACGGGTTAACTTGCGCCACTTTATGGCGCAAGTCAGAATTTGCGCCATACTTGCGCCACATCTCTCGCAAACTTGCGCCAAGGCTTGCCATGCCCCTTATTACCGATCTCTTGAAGAGCATTCAGGCGTCAGCCCACGGCCTGACGATGGCTGAACTGCTCGCCCTTCATCCAGCAGTTGCCAGGCGGACGGCACAGCGCTGGATCGGTCAGTTACTCGCTGACGGGCGCTTGAGCGCCGTTGGCCAAACCCGGTCACGTCGCTATCTGGCCCTCACAACAGTGGCCGGCGCCCAGCTTTCGAGTGATCACTTTCCTGCTTATATCGCGCTCTCTGCCGATAGTCGCGACATTCTGGCGTATATTGATCAGCCCCTGGAGGCGCGAAAGCCTGTGGGCTACCAGCGTGAATTTCTGGATGCCTACCAGCCAAACCGAAGTGCCTATCTGTCTGAACCCCTGCGGCGGCAGTTGCACAAGATGGGCGCCACCGGTCAGGCAGACGCACCAGCCGGCACCTACGGCCGTGCAGTTCTGAATCGCCTGATGATCGATCTTTCCTGGGCCTCAAGCCATCTCGAAGGCAATACCTATTCGCGCCTCGATACGCGTGAACTCATTGAGCATGGGCGGGTGGCACAGGGCAAGGCCGCCATTGAAACCCAGATGATCCTGAATCACAAAACCGCCATCGAACTACTGGTTGAGAACTGCACCCCGCTTGGCTTTGACCGCTACACCCTGATGAACCTGCACAGCGCCCTGTCAGAAAATCTCTTGCCCAACCCGGCCGATGAAGGCCGTCTGCGCCAGCACGCGGTTGAAATCGCCAAGAGCGTCTATCGTCCACTGTCCGTACCGCAACAGATCGACGAGGCGATGACCTTGCTACTGGAGAAACTCAACCAGATTGTCGATCCGTTCGAACAATCGTTCTTTGTGATGGTGCATCTGCCCTACCTGCAGCCCTTCGCCGACATCAACAAGCGCACCTCCCGTCTGGCCGCCAATTTGCCGCTGTTTCGGGCCAACCTGTGCCCTCTGACCTTTCTGGATGTGCCTGAGCAGGCCTACAGCCGCGCTATTCTTGGCCTGTACGAACTCAACCGCGTCGAGTTGTTGCGCGATCTGTTTGTCTGGGCCTATGAGCGGTCAACGCAAGAATATCTGGCCATCAAACAAGATCTGGCAGAACCCGATCCGACGCGTCTGGCCTACCGCGACATCATCAAGAAAACCATCCGCGTCGTAGTGTTTCGTGGTGACGAAGATGCGCTGAGCGTTATCAGGCAACAGGTTGAAATCGAGGTGAGCGAAGCCGACCAGAGCGCCGTGCAAGCCTTGATCGTGGAAGAACTGCGGCGTCTGCATGAAGGAGTGCTGGCCCGTTATGGACTGCGTCCTTCGGAATTTTACGCCTGGAAATCCAGGCAAATGGGGTGAGGGTTCAGCCCGGCATTTTGTCGACTGACTGCTTGTGTCGACTTTTCTACTCAGGGCAAACTAAGGGGCTAGCGTCGAATCCCTTTTAGATGGAAACAAATGCGATGCTGACCCCTATAGTTACAGGTGGGGATATCGAGGTCAATGGAGTCTGACCCCATCGATTGTCGATTGCGATCGATTGCGGGGATCGGACTGTAGACCGGGTTGAGCGAACTAAAGGGGTCAGCATCGCTTTCATTTTACGTAGAAAAAATGCGATGCTGACCCCTTTGATTCTGCGCCGGAAAATCGATGGGGTCAGACTCCATCGATCCACCAAGCCCGGTAGGGTGCGCAAATTCTTTTCTTTGCGCACGCGGAATCCCCCGCGTGCATCGATGTGTTTGATCCGCCTGAATGTGCGCAACGCTTCGCGTTTCACACCCTACAAAATTGCAGGTGGGCATAACGAATCGATGTAACGAATCGATGGGGTCAGACTCCATCGATCCACCAAGTGGTATTTGTTTAACA
>NZ_JBMOJE010000154.1:0-9599 GCF_049316945.1 Propionivibrio sp.
CTGAGATTTTCACAAAGTCTCAGCCCTGCAACTCCATCGGCACCGCAAACGTCACATTTTCTTTATCACCTGCAGGCTGACTTGACCGGTTTGTCAGCCGGTTAAGGAGTGGTTCTTACGTGATCCTGATGATTTCGACTACGAAGCTGAGGATTCCGCGTGTGCAAAGAAAAAAATTTGCACACCCTACCGGACTACCGAGCTGGTTCGCTGCGAGCCAATGAATACGGCCATCTTCAGACCATCTGCCCCGGAAGCCAATGGTCATGAGGGTTACACGGCACCGAAGTCCGTAGGGTGGCTCTGCACCCCAAGGGATTTCTGAAAAACCTTTTCAGGTGATTGATTGTCTGACGAGGATTACGTCTCAACGAAATCAAAAGTATCAAATAGTGTCTGATGTAAAATAGGATGCAGGAAGGCAATTGTATTGATTGGCTATGTGAGTAGCTAAGCTAGCTGGTTCTGGTTACGATCCTCTATTTGCAATGCCCGTAGCGAATCTTTGAAGACCCTAAGGAAATTTACAGAAAATGAGCACTCACGACATACTGCATCGCCTTTCCGAGACTCTGGCCTCGCGTCGCCATGCCGATCCGGAAACGTCCTACACCGCCAAACTGTTTGCCAACGGCCCCGACTCGATTCTGAAAAAGATTGGCGAGGAAAGTGCCGAACTGATCATTGCGGCCAAGGATGGCAAGCGCCTGAACATCGTCTGGGAGTCGACCGACCTGATTTACCACGTGATGGTCCTGCTTTCCTTTTACGGCATGGGCATTGAAGACGTATCCCAGGAAATGCGGCGTCGCGAAGGTGTTTCCGGGATCGACGAGAAGAAGTCACGGCCGGTCAAGTAGCAGGTCATGGACAATTGCCTGTTCTGCAAGATTGCGCGCGGTGAAATACCTTCGCGCAAAGTGTTTGAGGACGAAGATGTCTTCGCTTTTCACGATATCAATCCGGCGCGTCCGCTGCATATCCTGGTCATACCCAAGCGCCACATCACCTCGCTGGCGACGATTGCCGATACAGATACCTTGGTGCTTGGCCGCATTCTTGCCGTCGCCAACCAGTTGGCCTCGGAAAATGGCAGCCCGGACGGGTTTCGCGTCATCATCAACACGGGGCGCATCGGGCAGCAGGAAGTGCAGCACCTGCATGCGCACATCGTCGGCGGGCCGGAACCGGTCGGGCCGATGCTCAAGCGGGTTTAAGGAGATAGATCATGGGTAGTTTCAGTATCTGGCACTGGCTGATCGTTCTGGTCATCGTCATGCTTGTATTCGGCACCAAGAAATTGCGCAATATCGGCGAAGATCTGGGTGGCGCCGTTAAGGGGTTCAAGGAAGGCGTGAAGGACGCTGCGGCAGAGAACAAGCCGGCTGAATCAGCACCGCCACAGCAGGTCAGCGGCGGTCAGACCATCGACGTCGAAGTCAAGGAAAAGACCAGGTCGTGAAGAGTAGAGACTGAGGCGTCCAGAGTAAAACCGATCACGGTTCAGACTCTTACTCCTCACTCTTCACCCCTTACTCTTAACTTCCCAGATGTTCGATATCGGATTTTCTGAACTGATAGTCATTGCCATCGTTGCCCTGGTGGTGATCGGGCCTGAGCGCCTGCCCAAGGTGGCGCGCACGACCGGGCATCTGCTCGGGCGCATGCAGCGCTACGTCAATGACGTCAAATCCGACATCAGTCGCGAGATGCAACTCGACGAACTGAAGAAGTTGCAAGCGGAAGTGCAGGATTCCGCACGAAACTTCAAGCAGAGCATTTCCAGCGATATGCAGGCGGTTCAACAGACAGTCGATCAGACGGCACAATCAGTTGTTCAGGATACTGCACTGTCCGCGAACGCCAGCGTCACCGCAGCCGAGACGCAGGCAGTCGCGCCAGTTGTGGCCGCGACTTCGGTTGGGGCCGCCAGTCCCGAACCTAACGGGCATGGCTTTGAAAGGCACCCCGAATCATGAAAGTCACGCCCGTTCCCCTCTCCCCCGACCCTCTCCCACAAGTGGGCGAGGGGAGGTTCGAGAGTCGCTGGCGCGCCTTTCACGTGAAAGCATGATCCACGCATGAGCGGGTCGGAAGACTCCTTTCTCTCGCACCTCTTCGAGTTGCGCGACCGGCTGATCCGGGTTCTGCTGGCCATCGGCATCGTTTTTATTTGTCTGTTCCCCTGGGCCAAAGAACTGTATGCGCTGCTCGCCCAGCCGCTTTTGGCAACCCTGCCACAGGGCGGACAGATGATTGCCACCGACGTGGTCGGCGTTTTCCTGGTGCCGATGAAGGTGGCGTTGATGGTGGCCTTCCTCATTGCCTTGCCTTACGTTCTCTATCAGGTCTGGGGCTTCGTCGCGCCCGGTTTGTATGCCCATGAGAAACGCCTGGCGCTGCCGCTGGTGGCGGCCAGCGTGATCCTGTTTTTCATCGGGATGGCCTTCGCCTATTTTCTGGTATTTCCGACGGTATTCGGATTCATGGCCAAGGTGGCGCCGGAGGGTGTCGCCTGGATGACCGACATCGAAAAGTACCTCTCTTTCGTGATGAGCACTTTTATCGCCTTCGGCGTTACTTTCGAGGTGCCGGTCATTGTGATCGTTCTCGTCCAGATGCGCATCGTCACCCTCGTCACGCTCAGGGAGTGGCGCCCTTACGTGATCGTTGGCGCGTTCGTGGTCGGTGCCGTCTTCACGCCGCCGGACGTGATTTCCCAACTCATGCTGGCCATTCCGCTGTGCCTGCTTTATGAACTGGGGATGTTGATGGCACGCTTCATCAGCAAGCCGGAGGCTGCTCCGCTGCTGGAGTCGAACCAACCCCACAACAAGGGCTGATCTACTCGCGTTCGCGGCGGAGCAGTGGCCGTTTGCCGATGCGTATCGTGGTGTCGAAAAGGGTTTTCTGACGGCGCAGCTTGAATGGGATCGTATCGCCGGGTTTCTGGTTGGCGATCAGATCCAGCATGACCTGCGGATCCTTTACTGATTTCCCATTCACCTCAATCAGGATGTCCCCGGGTTTGACGCCACCGGCGTCAGCCGGACTACCGCGCTGCACGCCGGCGATCAGTGCGCCGTCCACTTCTGTCAGGCCAAAGGATTCGGCAAGGTCCCGAGTGATTTCCTGTGCCTCGACGCCAATCCAGCCGCGCGTTACCGTGCCGGTCTGGATGATCTGCTCCATGACATTCCTGGCGATTGATATCGGAATGGCAAAGCCGATTCCGAGCGAGCCGCCGGTTCGCGAATAGATTGCCGTGTTGATGCCGAGCAGATTGCCTTGGCTGTCAATCAGCGCGCCGCCCGAGTTGCCGGGGTTGATGGCGGCGTCGGTCTGGATGAAATTCTCGAAAGTGTTGATGCCCAGGTGCGAACGGCCGAGTGCCGAGACGATGCCCATGGTCACCGTCTGGCCGACGCCAAAGGGGTTGCCGATGGCCAGCACGACATCGCCGACGCTGATGTTGTCCATCTTGCCGAGGGTAATGGCCGGTAACTCCAAATTCCTGGCCTTTTCCGGGTCGATCTGCAGCACGGCGAGATCTGTCTCAGGATCGCCGCCAACCAGGCGGGCTTGCAGATTGCGCCCGTCGTTGAGAGCCACTTCGATCTGGTCGGCACCGTCGACCACATGAAAATTGGTGAGAATGAAACCACTCGTGCTGACAATGACGCCGGAGCCCAGCCCCGATTTGGTTTGGCCTTCAGCTTCCGGGCGGTCGCCAAAAAAATGGCGGAATAGCGGGTCGTCAATCAGCGGATGGCGGGGTGTTTTTATTTTCTGCGAGGTGAAGATATGCACCACGGATGGCAGCGCTTTTCTCGCTGCGTCACGGTAGGAGCCGGTGGCAGTGACCGGTTCGCCAAGGGGCGAGGATTCCTGCAGGGCGACGATGCTCGGCCCGCTGCCGATTGGCTTGCCCAGCCATTCGGGCTTGAGTGTGCTGACGACAAAAAGAACGGCAAGACTAACCGTGACGGTTTGTGCAAAAATCAGCCAAAGTCTGCGCATGGAAATCCGGAGCCAAATGATGAAACGTGAAGAATTGACGCGCTATCTCGATGAACTGCTCGATTCGGCGCGATTTAAGGATTATTGCCCAAACGGCCTCCAAGTGGAAGGAAGTACCGAAGTGCAGCGCATCGTCGCCGGTGTAACAGCCAGCCAGGCGCTGGTTGATGCCGCGATTGCACGCCGGGCAGATGCCCTGCTGGTGCATCATGGCTGGTTCTGGCGCGGCGAGGATGGGCGGGTGACCGGGTTTCGCAAGGTACGTCTGCAGGCGCTGCTGAAGTACGACATCAACCTGATCGCTTATCACCTGCCGCTCGACGGTCATGTCGAATTCGGCAATAACGCGCAACTTGCCAAACACTTGGGGTGGACCGTCGAAGGGCGCTTCGGCGAGCAGGATATCGGCTGGTATGGCCGTACCTCAGGCCCGACAACACTTTCCGAGTTGGCGCGGACGATCACCAGTAAATTACAGCGAGAGCCCTTGGTCATCGGCAATCCGGAGCAGCCGGCAAGCCGTGTCGCCTGGTGTTCGGGAGGCGCGCAAGGCCTTTTTGAACAGGCGCTGGCGCTGGGTGTTGACGTTTTTCTCTCGGGAGAAATCTCCGAGCAGACGGTCCATCTGGCGCGCGAATCCGCTGTCGCCTATATTGCTGCCGGACACCATGCCACCGAGCGTTACGGTGTGCAGGCGCTTGCGGCACATCTGGCTGAACGCTTTGGCCTTGAGTGCGAGTTTGTCGATATCGACAATCCGGTTTGAGTTTTTTTCACGGGAGTTTGCATGAGCTATGTTTTCCCGCCTGCAGCGCAGGTCGTTGTTCACGTCGCCGGTCTCACGGCTGTCTTCCCGGTACGGCGCGTTTATTGTGTCGGGCGGAATTACGCCGATCATGCGGCCGAAATGGGTGCTGACTCACGCGAGCCGCCCTTCTTCTTCAGCAAGCCGGCGGATGCGCTGGTTCCCGGCGGCGGCGATGTCGCCTACCCGCCGATGACCAGCAATCTCCAGCATGAAGTGGAGCTGGTCGTGGCGCTGGGCAAGGGTGGTTCCAATATCCCGGCCGATCAGGCGCTTGAGTGTGTTTTTGGCTACGCCGTCGGGTTTGACCTGACGCGGCGCGACCTTCAGTCCCGTGCCAAGGACAAGGGGCATCCGTGGGACATGGGCAAGGGTTTCGACCAGGGCGGGCCGATTGGCGAAATTCTTCCGGTGGAAAACGTCGGGCATCCGCTAAAGGGCGCCATCTGGCTCAAGGTCAACGGCGAGTTGCGGCAAAGCGGAGATCTTGCACAGATGTCGTGGAAGGTGGCCGAGGTGATTGCCAACCTCTCAAGCTATGTCTGTCTTGCTCCGGGTGACCTGATCTTTACCGGGACGCCGGCGGGCGTGTCGACGGTGGTGCGCGGCGATGTGCTTGAGGGCGGCGTGGCTGGCCTTGGCGAGTTGAAGATCAGGCTCGTTTGATGCGGCGTGAGTTGTTGTGAAAACCAGTTACGGGACCATCCCGGCCTACATCACCAAGGATGCTTCCGAAATCCGGGAACTGATGCACCCGGCTGTTCATGGCAATGCCCGGCAAAGTCTGGCCGAGGCGATCATTCAGCCGGGAGAGAAAACGCAGTTGCACCGGCATCAGGTGACTGAAGAGTTGTATCACGTCACGCAAGGCTTTGGAATGATGCGTCTTGGCGAAAACTGCTTTGCTGTCGCGGTCGGCGATACGGTGTTGATCGCGCCGGGAGTGGCCCATTGTGTGCAGGCGACGGGTGAATCGCCGCTGCATATTCTTTGCTGTTGCAGCCCGGCTTACAGCCATGACGATACGGAGCTGCTATAGCGTCCTGCTGGTCAGAACTCTGGGTGAGTAGCTGCAGGTAGTGAAGTTTGACCTGTTCTCTCAGGTAAGCATTCAGTTCGGCTTCATCATTTGAAGGTGCGCTTGTGCTCAACCAGCATCAGCTTTTTCAACGGCTATAGTGCCAAGAAGTCCGGTGCAAACCGTTGGAAACAGGCATTGAGATTTCCGCACCGGGCAATAATCGGATAGCCTGCCCCATCCGATTATTGACAGTCGCTCGCTCATGTTTGTTCACCAGTTCCGCCTGATTCTCCTGCACGCTACACCGATGCTGATTGCCCAGTTGGCCTCGATGGGCATGATGGTGATCGATACGGTTCTGCTCGGCCATTACGGCACCGAGGATCTGGCCGCCGTGGCGGTTGGTGGCGGGATTTACATTGCGGTGATCTTCGCATTCGCCGGCATTTTGCAGGCCGTCTCGCCGACGGTTGCGCATCTCAAGGGCGCCGGGCGCGACAGCGAGATCGCCGGCGCCTTGCAACAAGCCTTCTGGCTGGCTTTGCTGCTGACGGTCCCCGGTGTGCTGTTTCTGCAGCATCCGGATGCGCTGCTGGCCCTGTCGGATATCGAGCCGGGAGTCGAAGCCAAGGCCCGCGCCTATCTTGCCCTGCTGGCCTGGGGGATGCCCGCTTCGCTGCTCTATCGTACCTTCTACTCCTTCAGCAATGCACTTGGCCTGCCACGTCCGCTGATGCTGATCTCGCTTGGCTGCACGCTGTTGCACGGCGTTCTGGCCTGGTCGCTGGTCACCGGGTGGCCTGGCGGCGAGGGACTCGGCGCGCTGGGTTGCGGAATCTCGAACGTGGCCGTCGGCTGGTTTGCGCTGCTCTGCGCGGCGGCCTATATGGTTTTCGGCAAGTCGCTGGCCGCCTATCGCCTGCTGCACGACTGGCAGTGGCCGCGCATCGAGGCGTTGCGCGAATTGCTGCGCATCGGGCTGCCGATGGGCCTGTCCAGCTTCGTCGAGATTTCATCCTTCACGCTGATCGCGCTGTTCGTTGCGCAGCTTGGCGCGACGGTGGTGGCCGGGCATCGCATCGTCGCCAATCTGGCGGCCATCTGCTACATGCTGCCGCTGGCCCTGGCCATCGCCACGCTGGCACAGGTCGGGCAGGCGGCGGGGGCGCGCGACTGGCGACGGGCCGAAGCGTCGATCGCTGCCGGGCTGCTGCTCGCCGGCGGCCTGTCATTGGCGCTCGGGCTGCTTTTATGGCTGGTCGCCCAGCCGCTGACGCAAGCCTCCACCAGCGATCCGGCGGTGCAACAGGTGGCCATCTCGCTGATCGTCTATGTGGCGATCTATCAGGTGTTCGACGCGCTACAGACCGTCGCCGCCTACGCGCTGCGCGGCTACAAGATCACCTTTTTGCCGATGTTCGTGCACCTCGTCAGCTTCTGGGGGATTGGTCTTTTCGGTGGCTGGTGGCTGGCCTTTCGCAGTGCCCAGCCGATGGGCGTCGCCGGTTTCTGGATCGCATCGTTGCTCAGCCTGGTGCTGGCAGCCATCCTTCTTGGCGCACTGCTGTGGAAAGCCGTGCGCGAACGACGGGAATAGCGCCTGATTTGAGATGCTCTGCAGGCCGCGTGGAATGGCGATCTTGCGCTATGTACCTCGAAGAGGTGCGTATTTGCTTGATCTACAGGCAGCGTGCCTGGAGATGCTTAACTGGCGTGGCTTTACGACCGATAGCCGGAGTTGAAAACAATAGGGGACTTAGGCGGAAGCGACGACTCATCCATGTACCCAAGTACGCGCTGATCAAACAGGACACCAAGCTGATTTCGACAATCATTCTGTGCCGATTGCATGTCACCACTTCGGGTATTACAATAAATATCGCCGTAATACAAAAGGAACCATGCCATGTCGACAACACTTACCAGCAAGGGCCAGGTCACCATTCCCAAGCAGATTCGCGATGCGCTGAATCTGGGGCCCGACTGTTCGGTTGATTTTGCCGTCAATCGCGAGGGGGATGTCGTCATTCACAAGGTTGGCGCGAGGCCGAGTCGCAAGCCTGACCGCTTCGAGTCTGCCCGTGGCAAAGCCGACATCAAGTGGCGGACTGACGACCTGATGGCGCTGCTGCGCGGCGAAGGCTGAGGTTGCGTGGATGTGGCAGTGCCAATCAGCAGCCGATTTTTCCAGCCAGTGGAGGTAAAAGTGATAATCCTCCTCGGAAAAAATACAAGCCTCTCGATTCAAGGCGTTAAACATTTTTGTTGAAAATAAGCTCAATGACCTGAAACGACAAGCCGTCGCAAGCAACGCCGAAGACAAATTCGTCTGCGACTATTTCTTGCATCGTATTGGTTCGACTGGGACAAAAAACCGTCTTCAACAAATCCTATTAACGGCTTGCTCTCGATTGATTCCGCGTTGAAAATAGAACAATTGGGGACAGACCACGGTTTCATGATTTTTCTGCTCTGAAAACCAGAAACCGTGGTCTGTCCCCTGTTTTGCGAAGCTGACCCCTTGAGTTTGGTATAAGCCGGTACGCGCCGGGTATGTATAAGAGCGGTGGATATGTTCGGGTTTGAGGCGGAAGTGAACGCGATGGTGGAACAGCCGTGATTACTTGCTTTGCGCGACGCGCTGCGCGATTTCATGCTTACTCTGCCGCAGCAATTCGATTTCGGATGGTGTCAGCGTTCTCGGTGCGCACGAGGTACCGAGCTTCTGATTCAGTAAGCGCGTCGAAGGCGTGACCGAATCGGGCGCACCACCAGTTTTCGAGTTCGTTACCATGTTTTTTCCTCAATTCTTGAATACGTTCCGGGCTGGAGCTCAATTTCGCAGAGTAGGGCTTGCCTGTCAATGCGACGGCGGCCAGCACTCGTCCACCTTGAGATTCAATATAACCGCGCAAGTTCGCCAGGGTGCCACCCATGCCGATGAAGTCGTCAACCATCACATAATCGGCGCCTGGGATGATTGGCCCGGAAAAACTGGCTTGTCGGGCCAGACGGGAAAAACCATCCGCCCCGGTATGGCCGACAACATTGGTTTGCACCACGCCGGCATCGACGGGCCAGCCGAGCGTTTGCCCCAGTACGTCGGCAAAAACCTCCGGAATGGCATTAACCCCTTCGCGTTCAAAAGCATGGGCGCTGACCAGCAAGGGCTGTACTCCAGGCAGCAGCGCTTCCAACGCTGCCACTTTGGCCGGATTGAAGTTATCCCGGATCAGCACTTGAGCCGCCAGAACATCGCCAGCCTTGGCTTCGCGGTAAGCCGGATGCCCTTTAACCGCCGGTTCTTTGGCGTGGATCAGGACATCGGGGAACTCACTCCAAGTCGCGCGCTGTGGGTGGGTCGTCGATTGATCAAACAAGCTGTTGTGCATGGCCAACATGTTAACTCATCTCAACTTCAGGGTATTCAATGAACCAGGAAAATCTGCTTTCCCTCGTCGCCGGCCTCTCCGCTAAAGCCCAGCAGCTATGCATCGGCCTTGAATCCGGCGTCGCCGACCTTTACGATCTGGTGACACCAACGACGGCCGAATTGTTGCGCTGAAAACAAAAGGGGACAGATCATGATTAATTTTCATGTCAACATCCTTTAGAAGTTATCATCATTCGCCGCCTCCATCCCCGAGAAATCCATAGACCACGGATTCCTGTTTTTTCTGCTCTGAAAACCGGGAAACCGTGGTCTGACCCCTATTATTCCAGGTTTGACGGGTGTTTAGCCCTCACCCCAAC